>JBKDSZ010000026.1:0-20405 GCA_046340375.1 Cyanobacteriota bacterium
CCGGCCACCCCGTCCACCAGCGCCACCACCCGCGACACGCCCGCCTTCGGCTGGAGTGCCTACGCCGAGAGGGTGAATGGGCGGTTCGCCATGCTCGGCTTCGCGGCCGTGGTGCTGAGTGAGGGGCTCAGCCACGACACCTTTCTCCACTGGGCCGGGTTGGTGCCCTGAAGGTGCTCAGGGCACGCTGATCAGATCCACCTGCACCACCCCGCCGCGGCTCACCTCCACGGCGATCTCCCGGCCATCGGCTCGCAGGGCGGCGCGCCGCGGCACCCCGGCCGGCACGAGCGGGATCACCTCCGCCCGCATCAGGGCCCGGCGATGGAGCACCAGCTCCGTGCGCCCCTCCACCTGACGCACCACCGCCAGGCGGTCCCCATCAGCACTCACGCTCACGCTCAGGGGCAGGGCGTCGGGTCGGTTGAGTCCGAGAAGGGGAACGGGCCGTTGGCGGTCCACGTCCACCAGCTCCACCCCGTCGCGCCCCTGGCGGTTGGCGATGAGGGCGAGCCAGCGACCGGACAGGCTCGGCTCCCGCTGGCTGCCCTGTTGGGCGAGCGCCCGGTTCAAGCCCGCCATCGGCCTCGGGCCCGGACCCAGGCAGCCTGAGAGGAGGAGCGCCAGGCCGAGCGCCAGGCCAGCGGGGCTCGCCAGGGAAACCGGTCCCTTCATGGGCCCTCCGTCCCCCCCACCGGACCGCGCACGGCCTGAGCGGGAGGCAAATCGGGCTCCAGCAGCGCCGAAAGGTCGAACACCAGCACCCGGGGGCGCCCCTGATCCACGGCGCCGACCGCGAGCCGGCGGCCATCCGGAGCCAGGCTCAGCCGTTCCAGCGCCAGGCCGGGAGGCAGCGCCAGGCGATGCAGGCGGCCACTGGCCCGATCCTGCACCACCGCCAGGCGCCGGGGCCCCCGCTGCACCAGCAGCGCCAGATAGCGACCGTTCCAGCTGAGGGAGGGGGAGCGATGGGGCGTCAGCCCCCGCAAGCCCGGCAACGGCACGCGCCGCCCGGAAGGTTGTTCCTGCAGCAGCAGGGAGGGGGTGCCGTTCTGTTGCACCAGGCTGGCCAACCATTGGCCACTGCCGCTCGGGGCGGGATCCTGCCGATCCGCTTGCTGCCCGAGGGCTCCGGTCGGGCCCGCAGAGCGCCGCGTGAGCCAGAGACCGTTGCCGCAGCTGGCGCACAGCAGGGGCGTCAGGGCGAAGACCAGGACGGCCAGGAAGCGCTTCCGGTGCCCGGACCTTGGAAGGTCAGTCGTCGAAGCGGGACGCGTTGTCACGGGGAGGGGGGGTGCCCTCCTCGGGGCGCTGGGGCGAAGGGGAGGGGCCTGTCGCGGTGGACCGCCGCGCTGGGGGGATGGGGCTGAACTCGGCATCACTCACATCCGGACCGGACTCCCTCCCGGGGCCGCGGCGCAGGGGGCTGCCCTGGGGCATCCCTTTGGGGCCGAGAGCGGAGGCGGGCTGGGAAGGGGCCGAGGCCACAGGACCATCACCGGAACCGGCGGGGCGCCGGCTGCCGGGCACCGGACGGGTGCCACGGCGTCCGCTGACCCCCTCGTCCCGGCGCCGGCTGCCGAAATCGGTGGGCGTTTCGCGGGGGCCCGCCCGGTAGGGACTCGGTTGGCCTCTCTCCGGGGCGAGGGTGGGAGGTCCCTCCTCCTGCCAATCCTCCTGGTAGGGCTGCCGACTGGCGGCCCGCTCCGGGATGGCGGCCCGGCTGGAGCGGCGGGGGCGGTAAAACTCGTCCTCCTCCTCCTCACGGGACCGGATGCGGCGTCGCAGCGGCTCGGGCTCGCTGAAGCGATCGGGGCCGTCCCAGGGGCCTGCCCCCATGCCACCCCTGGGGCGGAAGGGCGCCGGTTCCTCGTCGTCGAAATAGGAGGAGCGACGGGCCTGTTCCGTGGTGATGCCCCGCAGGCGCACGCTTTCATAGGCGAAGAACACCGTGGTGCCCGCTAGCAGAAATTGCCCGAACTGAAGGATCGGATCCAGGCGCCAACCCTGGAAGAACAGGATGCCGCCGCAGAGCAGGCCCACGGCGGCGAAGAACACGTCGTAGTCACGGGCCAGCGCCGGCTTGAAGCTCCTCATGAAGTAGAGGACGGCGCCACCCACAGCCAGGACGATGCCGACGATGCTGGCCCAGTTGAGGCTGGCGTTGACCAAGGGGGGTGTGGCACGAGCGTGCGCTCACTCTAGGCAACGTCAACCCGTTCCCCACCCCCTTGAGCAGGGCTCAAAGGCGACGGTCGACCCGGTCGTTCTGGCTGATGAAGAAGAGGGCCAGGGAGATGGGGATCACCACGATCACCGCACCCCAGACGAGGCTGCTCAGGAAGTTGGACAGGGAAGGAGTCATGGAGGAGGCAAGCTTCCGTTGAGAGGGGATCTTAGGCAGGGCGCGGGAGTTCCTAGGATTTCGCGGCTTCTCCTTTGAGCTTTGTGATGGCCTCTCCGGGCGCCCTGTCCCTGGTCCACCTTGCGCTGGCTCTGGTGCTCGCCGGCTGGACCCTGCTGTTCCTGGCTCGCCTGGTGCTCACCTGGTATCCGCAGATTGATCCGCTGCAGGGGCGGCTGCTCTGGTTGGGCGCTCTCACCGAACCCCTGCTGGCTCCCACCCGCGCCCTGATCCAGCCCATCGGCGGCGTCGATGTGGCCCCGGTGATCTGGGTGGGTCTGGTGAGCCTGGGCCGCGAGCTTCTGGTGGGCCAGCAGGGAGTGATGACCCAGTGGATGCTGCACGCCCAGCAACTGGCCCTCAGTTGAGGGGCAGCATCTTTTCTTCCACAAATTTGGTGTACACCTCACCCTTCTGGAATTCCGGTCGATCCAGCAGAGCCAGGTGAAAATCGATCGTGGTGGGAATGCCTGTCACGGCCCATTCAGCCAGGGAGCGCCGCAGACGCCGCAGGGCCATCTCCCGCGTGGGGGCCCAGACAATCAATTTGCCGATCAAGGAATCGTAGAAGGGGGGAATTTCATAGCCGGTGTAGACATGGCTGTCCACCCGCACCCCCGGTCCTCCCGGTGGCAACCAGCCGGTGATTTTCCCCGGCGCGGGCCGGAAGTTCTGGCGCGGATCCTCCGCGTTGATGCGGCACTCGATCGCATGGCCCTGCAGGCGCACCTCCTGCTGGGTGACGCTGATCGGCTCTCCGCCCGCGATCCTCAGCTGCTCGGCGATCAGATCGAGCCCGGTGACCATTTCGGTGACGGGATGCTCGACCTGAATGCGCGTGTTCATTTCCATGAAATAGAAGGCGCCCGAGCGATCCAGCAGAAACTCCACCGTGCCGGCGCCCTCGTAGGCGATCGTGCGGGCCGCCGCCGTCGCCGCCAGGCCCATGCGCTCCCGCACGTCGGGATCGAGGCCGGGGCTGGGGGCTTCCTCCAACAGCTTCTGGTGGCGCCGCTGGATGGAGCAGTCGCGCTCCCCGAGGTGGACCACGTTGCCGAAGCGATCGGCCAACACCTGCACCTCCACGTGCCGCGGGCGGTCGATGAATTTCTCCATGTATAGCCCCGGATTGCCGAAGGCCGCCTCCGCTTCCCCCTGGGCCGCCTTGAAAAGGGCCTCCAGCTGATCAGCGCTGGGCACCAGGCGCATGCCGCGCCCACCGCCGCCGGCGGTGGCCTTGATCATCACGGGAAAGCCCATGCTCTCGGCCAGGGCCGCCGCCTCCTCTGCCGAGGCCAGCAGCCCCTCGCTGCCGGGGATGGTGGGCACCCCCACCGTCTGCATCGTGCGTTTGGCGGTGGATTTGTCGCCCATCGCCAGGATGGCCTCCGGTGAGGGGCCGACAAAGGTCAGGCCATGGTCGCGGCAAATTTCAGCGAAGGCGGCGCTTTCCGCCAGGAAGCCGTAACCGGGATGGATGGCGTCCGCCCCCCGCGAGGTGGCGGCGGCCAGGATGTTGGGGATGTTCAGATAACTGCGGCTGCTGGGCGCTTCGCCCACGCAGACCGCCTCGTCCGCCAGTTGCACATGCAGGGCGTTGCGATCGACCGTGCTGTGGACCGCGACCGTGCTGATTCCGAGCTCCCTGCAGGTGCGCAGGATGCGCAAGGCAATTTCGCCGCGGTTGGCGATCAACAGCTTGCCGATGGGCATCCGGGCCTGTGGGGGTGGAATCCTCGCGCGGAGGGAGCGGAGCGAGGGAATGGGCCGAGCGGGAGTTCGGCCGCTGCTTGGACGCTGACTGTATCAGTGCAGACTGAGCACCCGTCCAGGGCCTTGCGCGCCTGTCGCGGGGAGGGGAAGGGGGTGGGCTTTGGGTATATTGCGGGAGGTTTGCGGCTTCGGCCGGAAACTCCACCCGGTCGAGCAGGGTTGCCTGCCTCGTCCGTGCCTTGCGGATGTGGTGGAATTGGTAGACACGCACGTTTGAGGGGCGTGTGGCTTCGGCCTTGCGAGTTCAAGTCTCGCCATCCGCATTTTTTTCTCCGCCCTCTCCGCGCCCGTGGTCTCCTCCCCGTCGGATGGCGCACCCACGGCTTCTTCCGGGGGACATTCCGAGCCATGGCAAGCCATGGGTCCTCCGGCTGCCGCCATCGTGCTGGTGAGCAATGGCCCGGGGGAGATCTCCACCTGGGTGCGGCCCCTCGCGGAGCGTCTGCACCAGATGCTCCCCCTTCGCCCGCGGCGGCCAGATGCCGCTTGCGCCCTCCACCTCGTGCTGGTGCCCTGTCCCAATGCCACCGGCCATGAGCACGGGGTGGCCCGGTCCTGGGGCCTGTTTGAGCGGGTGGTGCCGGCTCGGCGGTTCTGGTGGCTGCTGCTCTGGCCCCGGCGGCAGGGGGCCTGGCCGCGTCAGGGGGTGGTGGTGTTTCTGGGAGGGGATCAGTTCTGGACCGTGCTCCTCTCCGCCCGCCTCCGCTACCGCCACCTCACCTACGCGGAATGGGTGGCCCGCTGGCCCCGCTGGAATGACCAGCTCGCCCTGATGGGGGCCACCGCCGCCGCGCGGCTGCCCTCCCGCTGGCGCGGCCGGGCGCGGGTGGTGGGGGATCTGATGGCGGATCTTCCCGAGGCGGCCCGGCAGGCCCGCCCCCTCGCGCCGGGGGGGCCATGGGTGGCCCACCTGCCGGGCTCGAAACGCGCCAAGCTGCTGGTGGGAGTGCCTTTCCTGCTGTCCGCGGCCGATCGGCTGCACCAGCTCCAGCCCACCTGCCGCTTCCTGCTCCCCGTCGCGCCCACCACCACGGTCCACGCGCTCCGGGCCTTTGGCGGCAGCACCAACCCTCTGGCCCGCCACTACCTCACCGGTGAGCCCCGCCTGGAGGAGGGCCCCGATGGCCAGTCCCTGCTGCGCACCGCCCGGGGCACCCCCATCCACCTGGAGATCCAGCACCCCGCCCATGGCCCCCTGAGCCAATGCGCCCTGGCCCTCACCACCGTGGGGGCCAACACGGCGGAGCTGGGGGCACTGGCCGTGCCGATGATCGTGATCGTGCCCACCCAACACCTGCACCTGATGCGGGCCTGGGACGGGGGATTGGGGGTGTTGGCGCGCCTGCCGGGGATGGACCGCCTGCTGGGGGTGGCGCTGACCGCCTGGCGCATGCGCCACCGGGGATTTCTGGCCTGGCCCAATCTGTCCGCCGGTCGGCTGGTGGTGCCCGAACGGGTGGGCCCCATCACCCCGGATCAGATCGCCGCGGAGGCGGCCGACTGGCTCGACCAGCCCCAGATCCTGGCGGCGATCCGGGAGGAGCTGCGGGGGCTGCGGGGGCAACCCGGGGCCCTGGCCAGCCTGGCGGAGATGGTGCGCGATCTGCTGCCGGCCGATCCGCCTGCCTAGGCTGGATCCGTTGCTTTTTCTCTTTCCTTCGTGACGCAGGACTCCTCCACGGCGCCCAAGTCGGCCTGCGGCCTGCCCAGTGGTCTCTCCCGCGACACCGATGAGGCCGTCTGGCGCGAACGCCTCACCCCGGAACAGTTCCACGTCACCCGTCAGGGGGGAACGGAGCGCGCCTTCACCGGGGCCTATTGGAACCACAAGGACACGGGCCTCTACCGCTGCGTCTGCTGTGGCACCGAGCTGTTTCGCTCCGACGCCAAGTTTGATTCCGGCACCGGCTGGCCCAGCTTCTGGCAGGGGGTGAAACCGGAGGCCATCACCACCCTGGTGGATCGGGCCCACGGGATGGTGCGCACGGAGATCCGCTGCGCCAACTGCGAGGCCCATCTGGGGCATGTGTTCAACGACGGGCCGCGGCCCACGGGCCTGCGCTACTGCGTCAACTCCGCCTCCCTCTCCTTTCAGCCCGCCGACTGAACCTCCCCCAGGAGCACCTCCGCCACCTGCGGAGCCACGACATCCAGGGTGAGCGCTGCGCTCACCTTGCGTTGGCAGCAGGCGGCGATCTCCCGGGCCTCCTCCGGCTGGCGGCACAGCCGTTCCACGGCGGCGGCGAAAGCCGGCAGATCCAGATAGGCAACGCTCACGCAACAGCCCTCGGCCGCGAGCTCGGGAATGGCTCCCGACCCTTCAAAACAGACGGTCGGCACCCCCAGCCTCCCCGCTTCCAACACCACCAGCGGGAAGGGATCCTCCCGCGACAGCAGGGTCAGCACCGCAAGGCGCGAGAGGAGCCAGCGAAAGGTGGGCAGCGAGACCGACGGCACCAGGGTGACGTGCTCCCGCAGACCCATTCGGTTCAGGTCCCACTCCATCTCCCCATGGGCCGCCGATCCCTCGCCGCAGCCCATCCACACCGCATGGAAGGGCCCCTCTCGGAACTGCCGTTTGCATTCGCGCACCAGCTGCGGGAACAGATCGAATCCTTTTCGGTGGATGGGGGTGCCACCGTTGCCGATGAGGGGTGTGCCGTCGCGCAGGGCGGCCAGCAACGTTGGCTTCGTCCCCAGTTCCCGGGCCACGGAGGCCGGCACCTCGGCGGATCCCTCGAGCGCGGGGCCGGAAGGATCAGGAAGGATGTATTCGGGAATGATCGTGCATCGGCTGGCGGACACCCCATAGGTGGTGCGCAACATGTCCGCCACGCAGGGAGCGCAGGCGATGATGCCATCGGAGAGGTTCAATTGAATCCGCACCTGCGCATCGTTGGAGAGCTGGCGCAGGCTGGGAAGCAGCTCGTGGACGTGGCTGACAATGCGTTGCCGGGGCTTTTTCTTGACTTGCTGCAGATATTTGCCGAGCACAAGGGTGCTCAGATAGAGGATGTCTGGTTGTTCGTTCTCCAGAATTCTGTTCAACCAGACGCCAGGATCGGAATGGCCGCGTTGGCGGAGAAGTTTGCCGAGGCGTTTGTGGAACCGTTCCGGCTGGTTCAGATCGGTGGGGATCCAGGCATGGGTCTTGCCCAGACGCTCAAAGTCGGGACGCAACGCCCCATCCCGCATCAGGACATGCACCGATTCGATCCGGCGGTGGGTCTGGAGCCATTGGCTGAGACCCAACAGGATGGCCGGCGCACCGGTGCGAGCGGCCTCATTGCTGATGAAACAGATCTTGGTCACCGCTTCCGCCGCACCCGTCAGCTGTGGTCGCGCAGAAACTGGATGGCGCTCCGCAATTCCTCCGCGAAGCGATCGATCTCCTCCGGGGTGGAGGTGAAGGACAGGCTGGCCCGGGCCGTGGCGGCCAGGCCGTAGTGGCGATGGAGGGGCTGGGTGCAGTGGTGGCCGCTGCGGATGCAGATGCCCGAGGAATCCAGCAGGGCGGCCAGGTCATGGGCATGGAGACCGTCCACGCTGAAGGCCGCCAGGGCGCCGCGATGGGGCTGCCTGCCGGGGTCGGGGCCCAGCGGATGCACCCCCTCGATCTCCCGCAGTCGCGCGAACAGCTGGCGGGTGAGCGCCTGCTCCCAGGCGTGGATGCGGTCCAACCCCAGCGCCTGCAGATAGTCGATGGCGGCGCCCATGCCGATGGCTTCCCCGATCGCTGGCGTGCCCGCCTCGAACTTGTGGGGCAGCTCGGCCCAGGTGCTGTGGTCGAGAAACACCTCCTGGATCATCTCTCCGCCGCCGAGGAAGGGGGGCATGGCCTCCAGGAGCTCCTCCCGGGCCCAGAGGAAGCCGATGCCGGTGGGGCCGCACAACTTGTGGGACGACCCGACAAGGAAGTCACACCCCAGCTCCGCCACGTTCACCCTCTGGTGGGGCAGGCTCTGGCAGGCGTCCACCAGCAGCAGGGCACCGGCGTCGTGGATGGGAGCCGCCAGCTCGGCGAGGGGATTGCAGCAGCCGAGGGTGTTGCTCACGTGCACCAGGCTCACGAGGCGGGTGCGTTCGTTGAGTTGGGCCCGAAAGTCGTCCAGGTCCAGCTCGCCATGCGCCGTCAGGCCCACATGGCGCAGCACGCAGCCGGTGCGCTGAGCCAGCTGCTGCCAGGGCACCAGGTTGCTGTTGTGTTCCATGACGGAGAGCAACACCTCGTCCCCCTGGCCCAGGGTGCTGTCGCCCCAGCTGCGGGCCACCAGGTTGATGGCCTCGCTGGCGTTGCGGGTGTAGACGACCTCTCGCGCCCCGCGGGCGCCGATGAAGCGGGCCACCTTCTCGCGGGCCCCTTCAAAGCCTTCCGTGGCTCTGGCGCTCAGTTGATGGGCACCCCGATGCACGTTGGCGTTGTCGTGGCTGTAGTAGTGGTGCAGGGCATCCAACACCTGGCGCGGCTTCTGGCTGGTGGCCGCGTGGTCCATGTAGATCAGGGGCTGACCGAGGCAGGCGGTCTGCCCCAGCAGGGGAAAGTCGGCCCGGGTGAGGCGGGCGAGGTTCTCCGCGGCGGGGAGATCCACGGCGGCGGGGGCTGGGGCGAGGGTCATGGGCGGCGCACGTCAGAGTGCAGAAAGGAAAGGGGGGTCCAGTCCCCGGCGGCGTCGGGCAGCTCGGCGCTCACCTCTTCGCAGAAGCCGCGCAGCAGCAGGCGGGAGGCCTGCTCGGCGCCAATGCCGCGGCTGCGAAGATAAAACAATTGCTCGTCGCGCAGGCGGCTGATGGTTGCCCCGTGGGTGCAGCGCACGTCGTCCGCCACGATCTCCAGCTCGGGCTTGGTGTCGATCCGGGCGCGGTCGGACAGGAGGAGGCTGCGGCTCAGCTGGGCGGCCGCCGTGCGCTGGGCTTCCCGGGGCACCTGCACACAGCCGTTGAACACGCTGCGGCTCTCGCCAGCGGCCACCACTTTGTGGAGTTGATCCAGGGTGCCCTCGGGACCGGCAAACCGCACCCGGCTGTGGGTGTCGCTGATCTGTCGGCCTTCGAGCCAGTGCAGACCCCACAGGCGCGTGGTGGCCTGCCCCCCGCTCTGAAGAATCACGGGCTCCTGGCGGGCCAGGCCCCAGCCGGAGCAGAGGCTGGCCTGGGTGTACTGGCTGCCCGGGGCCTGGCGGACGGCGGTGAGGGCCAGCAGGGCGGAGGCGTCGCCGCCCCGGGCCACCAGGCCATGGTCCAGCCGGGAGTCACCTCCCAGAACGGCTTCCACCACGACGCTGGTCAGGCTGGCTCCAGCCGCCTGGTGCACCTGCAGCAGTGTCAAGGTCGCCCCCTCCTCCAGCAGGAGGAGCACCCGCAGGGGCAACACCCCGGCCCGCGGTCCGGCCTGGCTCACGAGTTCCAGGCAGGGGTTCACGGCTCCGCGGATGCGCAGGGCCACCACCTCGGGCGCGATTGCGGTGTTGAGCCTCACGGCCCAGTCGTCCGCAGTGCCTGTCTCCGCCAGCACGCCGCCGAGAACGCCCGCCAGCTCCGAACCCTCCAGAGGTTCGACGCCCGCCGGCCAGGACTGGCTGGCCCGCGCCTCCTCCAAGTTGAGCCGGACGGTGCGGGCTGCGGCGGGTCGGGCGTCGCCTGCCGGCGCCAGGGGCCGGGGCGCCAGGGTGGTGAGGGCGGAGAGGTCGGTGAAGCGCCAGGACTCCTGCTTCCGGCTCGGCAGGCCGGAGGCGGCCAGGGCCTGGCGGGCCCCGGCCCGGCCCGCCCGCAGCGGATCCGCCGCAGCGGCGGCGGCCAGCGGTCCGGGGAAGGCCTCCAGCAGCGCCTCCAACCAGTCCTGGCCCGGAGACGACTGGGGCGCGTGGGGCAGGGGGGAGAGGGTGGGCATCAGCGCGTCTCCACCGGCACGGCGGCCAGCTCCGCATCCACCCAGTCATAGCCGCGCTCTTCCAGTTCGAGGGCGAGCTCCTTGCCCCCCGTGCGCAGGAGACGACCCGCAGCCATCACATGCACGAAATCCGGAACGATGGCGTCCAGCAGCCGTTGGTAATGGGTGATCAGGAGGGTGGCGTTGTTGGGACCGGCCAGCTGACACACCCCGCCCGCCACGATGCGCAGGGCGTCGATGTCGAGACCGGAATCGGTTTCATCCAGAATGGCCACCCGCGGGTTGAGCAGGGCCATCTGCAGAATCTCATTGCGCTTCTTTTCCCCCCCGGAGAAGCCTTCGTTCACGCTCCGATCCAGGAAGGCGGGATCCATCTGCACCACGGCCAGCCGATCGCGCACCAGATCCTCAAAGCTGAACGTGTCGAGTTCCTCTTCCCCCATCGCCTGACGCCTGGCATTGGTGGCCACCCGCAAGAAGTCGAGATTGCTGACGCCGGGAATCTCGACTGGATATTGGAAGCCCAGAAACACCCCGCGACGGGCCCGCTCCTCCGGGGAGAGGGCGAGCAGATCCTCCCCCTCGAAGCGCACGCTGCCCCCGGTGACGGTGTAGGCCGGATGGCCCGCCAACACCTTCGACAGGGTGCTTTTGCCACTGCCGTTGCGGCCCATCAGGGCGTGGATCTCTCCGGCGCGAATGGTGAGATTGACGCCATGGAGGATGAGTTGGTCGTCAATCCGGGCCTGGAGATCGGTGATCTCCAGCAGGATGGGGGCATCGGGTCGGATCACGGCTGTCGGAGGGGGGGGGCAGGCGGAACAGAAGGAGGGAGAAGGGGAAAGGGAGGGACGAGTGCGGGGCAGGCTGGAGAGGCCAGGAAACCCCCTCAGCCCACGGAACCTTCCAGCTTGAGGGCCAGGAGCTTGTCGGCTTCCGCCGCGAATTCCATCGGCAGCTGGTTGAACACATCGCGGCAGAACCCGCTCACCATCATCGAAACCGCTTCCTCCATGCCGATGCCGCGGCTCTGCAAATAGAAGAGCTGGTCCTCGGAGATGCGGCAGGTGCTGGCCTCGTGCTCCACATCGGCGTCGGGTTGCTGGGAGCGGATGTAGGGGTGGGTGTTCGCGCCCGCCAGATCGCCGATCAGCATGGAATCGCATTGGCTGAAATTGCGAGCGCCCACCGCCTTGGGGCCCATCTGAACCAACCCCCGATAGGTGTTGGAGGAATGGCCGGCGCTGATGCCCTTGCTGACGATGGTGGAGCGAGTGCGCGGACCGACGTGGATCATCTTGGTGCCGGTGTCGGCCTGTTGGTGATGGTTGGTGAGCGCGACGGAATAGAACTCGCCAATGGATTCTTCTCCCTGAAGCACGCAGCTTGGATATTTCCAGGTGATGGCCGACCCCGTTTCCACCTGGGTCCAACTGATGCGGCTGCGCCGGCCGCGACACTGGCCGCGTTTGGTGACGAAGTTGTAAATGCCACCCACGCCATCCGCATCACCGGCATACCAGTTCTGCACTGTGGAGTATTTGATCGAAGCTTCGTCCAGGGCGACCAGCTCGACAACGGCTGCATGGAGCTGGTTGGTGTCAAACATGGGTGCTGTGCAACCCTCCAGATAGCTCACCGAGGCGCCCTCTTCAGCCACGATCAGGGTGCGTTCGAATTGGCCGGTGTCACCGGAATTGATGCGGAAGTAGGTGGAGAGCTCCATCGGGCACTCGACCCCCTTCGGAATAAAGACGAACGATCCGTCGCTGAAAACGGCGGAGTTGAGGGTGGCGAAGAAGTTGTCGGTGAGGGGGACAACGCTGCCGAGATAGCGTTCAATCAGCGCGGGATGCTCGCGAACCGCTTCGCTGATCGAGCAAAAAACAACCCCATGTTCGGAGAGTTTCTCCTTGAAGGTGGTGGCGATTGAAACACTGTCAAACACAGCATCCACGGCCACATTGGAAAGCCTTTTCTGCTCGCTCAAGGGGATGCCGAGCTTTTCAAAAGTGTCGAGGAGTTTGGGATCCACCTCATCGAGGCTGGCCTTCTTCGCGCTCTGCTTGGGCGCGGCGTAATAGATGATGTTCTGGTAGTCGATCGGCGGATGGGCGAGAGAGGCCCAATCCGGCTCGATCATCGTGAGCCAATGGCGATAGGCCCGTAGGCGGAAATTGAGGAGAAACTCCGGCTCTTCCTTGATGGCTGAGATCCGACGGATCACATCCTCGTCGAGGCCCTTGTTGAATTTGTCCGTTTCGATGTCGGTTACGAATCCGTACTTGTACGGGGCCGCGACCAGGTGCTCAAGGCTTGTGGTAGTCATGAAAGGCTGGGGCCATCAGCCCGAGGCGTGAGATTTGATTTCGTCCAGACTGATGGTCTGCCGATCCCCTTTGAAGGGGTTCTCCTCCGTGAGGAAGAGCATGCAGTGGCATTCCTTGCGTTCCCGCATCGGCACGCAGGGACAGTTCCAGAAGGCCTGGGCCACCTCCGCTTCCTTGTCCTCATAGTGACGGCAAGGGCAGAGGGCTGCGCCGAGATCATCCTTGTGGCGGGCCAAGCCCTCCAGCACCACGGCCGTCACGCCGAGATCGGCGCAGAAATAGGTGTCTGTGCGCTGGGCGTAGGTTTCGGCGAAGCGGCGGATCACCTCCAGGCTGCCGCTGCCCTTGTCGGCGGCTGAGGCGTCAGCGTCGGCCGTGCGGTCTGGGGAGGACGGGGTCTTGGAAGGGGTCACGGCTGCTCTGGCGGGGACAGGCGAAGAAGGCGGACTCCGGGACGGGGCGGAGCGGCGAATTGCGAAACAAGATCGTTTCGTAATGCGCTCAGCCTAGGGCATCCCGGGGGGCCTTGATCCCGCCCATTGTGTCCTGTCTCCGGAGCGTGTGCTCTCGCTGGCCCCCACTCCTCCCTCCCCCGTGGCATGGTGGGGGTCGCGGTTGTGTGCGACAAGCCGTCAAATTCCCGCCCCATGAGCGTCCGCCACCTTCCCCATCAGCGCACCAGGTCCGCCCTGTCCGCCAAGGCCGCCGCCGGGATCAATCCTTCCCCGGCTGAAGCCTCCCCGGCCGGAGCGGCTCAGGGGGAGGCGGCGGCACCGGAGGAACGGGCAACTGCGGATCCGCCCCTCGCCACCCGCGATGCCGTCCTCGCTCTTCTTCTGCGCCAGGGCGAAGCCACTGCAGCCGATCTGGCCACCAGCCTCGGAGTCTCTGTTCAGGCCATGCGTCGGCACTTGCGCAGCCTGGAAGACGAGTCCCTGGTGGAGGCCAGCACTGCGGCGGCCGGTCCAGGACGCCCCACCAACCACTGGCGTCTCACCCATCAGGGGCAGGAACGGTTCGGTGATGGCAGCGAAACCTTCGCCCTCGGTCTGCTCCAGTCCATGGCGGCCACCCTCCCCGCCGACACCGTCTCCAACCTGATGGAGCAGCAGGCCGAGGAAAAGGCGCGAACCTACCGAAGCCGCATTGGATCCGGCCCGCTGGAGCGGCGGCTGGAGCGGCTCACCGAGCTGCGCCGCGCCGAGGGCTATGTGGCGGATCTGAGCCGGGATCCGAACAGTGAACCTGCGGAACGGGCCTGGTTGATCCGGGAGCACCACTGCTCCGTGATGCGCATTGCCGAGGAATTCCCCCAGGTCTGCGATCAGGAGCTTCTGCTGTTGCGGCTCACCTTCCCCGATTGTCAGGTGGATCGGGTGCACTGGCGCCTGCAGGAGGGCCACTCCTGTGGCTTCCGCCTTCAGCCCTCGTCCCGGGGTCCGATCGCCGGCTGAGCCGCTCCCGCGCCCCCGCGATGCTCACCCCCGAAGACCAGGCGCTCCTGGAGACCACCCTCCTGCCCGCCCTGGAACGTCATTTTCTGCGCCTGTTGGCCCACGGCCTGCGCACCTTCCAGGCCATCGCCGCCAGCTCGGGGGAGTCCGACCGCCTGCCGGATCCGCCGCAGATCGCGTCCTGGGTGGCGTCGCAGGGGCCCCTGGCCGACGATCCCGCCTTTCAGGAGGCCTTTGTGGAGCAGCTGTGCTCTCTGCGCCCCCCCCTTGAGGCCATCGGCGACCTGGAGGGCCGCGCGCCCCTGGATCTGCCGATGGAGGCGCTGGTGGCCTGGGTGAGCTCGCAGGCGGCGACCCGCGTCAATTCCCCGCCAGCGGCAGGGACCATCCCGCCACCAGGCTGACCCCCGCGACGGCCGCCAGGGCGGCCAGAAGCCCGACGACTCCGGGCCGGTCGCCCTCCAGGCGGGCCAGGGGCAGGGCCATCACCGGGGAGGTGGACAGGAGAGCGACGGCGAGACCGCCGGGGAGGCCCGTCAGGGCCAGTTGCTGGAGACTGATGCCCAGGCTGGTGCCCAGAAGAGTGGCCACCAACAGGGTGGACCAGCGCCCGGTCAGCCAGCCCCCGCGGGGGAGGGGGCCGAGGCGGAAGGGCCGCGCGACGAGGGACCGCAGCCTTGCCCAGCCTCCCAGCTCCCACCAGACCGGTGTCAGGGCGAGGGTGGCGGCCCCCAGGCGCACTGTGGCGGCCAGCACGGCAGGCACCTCGCCCGACCGCAGCGCCAACCGCGACAGCAGGGCGCCGGCGCTGCCGCAGGCCATCGCCGCCAGGGCCAGGGCCAGGCCCATCCAGGGCCATCCCGTTGGCGCCCCTGCCCCCCCCGGCTGGTCGGGTGGCCGCTGGCGGGCCACCAGCCCGACCGACAGGCTGATCAGGCCGATCCCCAGCCACTGGCTGGCGCCGGGATGTTCCCCGAGGGCCACCAGTCCCCCGAGGGCCGTCAGGGCGGGAGCCCCGGCGGTGAGGGTGAGGCTGCGGCGGGTGCCCAGCCGGCGCAGGGCGCTGAAGAAGAGGCTGTCGCCCCAGGCGATGCCCACCACGCCGCTGAGGGCCAGGAGCAGAAGGGCGCCAGCGGGGGCCGGGGGCCAGGGCACCAGGAGGATCAGGGGAAGCTGCAGCAGGAAGGCGAGGAGGGTTTTGGCGAGGTTGAGCTGGCGGGCGCTCCAGGTGGACGGCAGGCGGCGCCAGCGCAGGGTGGCCACGGTCCAGCAGCGCGCCGCCGCCAGGGCCGCCGCCACGCGGCCGGTCGGCGTGGGGGCGGCGGACGTGAGCCAGCTCGTCATCCGATGGCCTCCCCGTGACAGAGGTTGTGCAAGCTCCCGCCGCGCGCCAGGCCTTGCGATCATCGCTGCGGAACCCATCCGTTGAGGTCGTTGGCCATGGAGGACACGATGGACACCGCCCTGCGCTTTTTCCAGCGCAGCTGCGGTCGCTGGCGGTCGCGCCGCAGCAGCCACCACCTGCTGCACCGCCGGGCGGAACCGGGCGGGTCCTGGATCGAGGTGGTGGAGCTCCAGGCGGATGATCCCCGCCTCGTGGCCATCGCCGCCCTGCACGGGCAGGCGCCGGAGGGGCTGGTGGGGGGCTGTCAGGTGCGCTGGAGCGGCTCCATGGCCTGGGACCAGGAGGGGCAATCCCACGAGGGTGAGAGCGTGTTCGGCCTGATCCCCACCGATGGGCTGGGGCGCGAGGGGCTGCTGCTGCGCGATCGCGGCTACGCCGAAACCTCTCCGGTGGCGGGGCGTTTCCGCATGGAAGGCCAGGAGGCCCTGGTGCTGACCACCGACTACGAAACGATGAGCAGCGTGGAGCGCTTCAGCTTCTCCGGGCCGGATGTGCGCATCCGCATGAGCACGGTGGAGGGGCTCTCCAACACGGCCTCCTTCTGCATTGAAACCCGGGTGGCCGCAGCGGGGGCGGAGGGGGCGGCGGCGGCGCTGGCGGAGGAGGCGCCCGCCGGGGCATGCCTGTCGCCGCTCGGCTGGTGAGGCCGCTCGAACGTTACGGACTGTGAGCCCTGGCGGGAGCGGCCTGGTGGCTGTGGGCCCTTCTTCTACGATCCCCACCGACGGATGCCTGACCTCGCGTGGCTCTCCCCCTCCTCAACTACGCCCCGATCACTCAAAACTCCAGGGTCAGCCCCTTCCGCGTCGGTTCCGACGAAGACCCCAGGGCCGCCTCCATGGAGAAGTCCATGAATCGGGAAGACCAGAACTTTGTGATCGAGTCGGCCTACCGCCAGATCTTTTTCCATGCCTTCAAGGTGGATCGTGACCGCACCCTGGAGAGCCAGCTGCGCGACGGGCAGATCAACGTGCGGGATTTCATCCGCTCCCTTTGTCTCTCCGACACCTTCAACCGCAGCTTCTACAACCTCAACAGCAACTACAAGGTGGCCCGCCACCTGGTGGAGAAGCTGCTCGGTCGTCCCACCCACGGCAAGTCAGAGGAGATCGCCTGGTCCGCCGTGCTGATGACCCGTGGCGTCAAGGGCATGGTCGACGACATTCTCGACTCCGAGGAGTATCTCAGCGCCTTCGGCTACGACACGGTGCCTTACCACCGCAACCGGGTGGTGGGGTCCCGCGAGGTGGGTGAGACCCCCTTCAACATCACCTCCCCCCGCTACGACGCCTACTACCGGGGCATCCTGGGCTTCCCCCAGATCGTGTACACCGGCACGGCCCGCTCCTTCCCCGAGCGCGCCCAGCAGCGCCGCGGCGGCTACCCCGAGGACTACCTCTCCTGGGTGCGCACCCTGCCGGCAATGAGCGGTGTGGGTGGAGCCCCGGCCGGCAACACGGGCATGGACTACCTGGCCAAGGTTCCCTATCGCAGCATCGGCCGCTGATCCGAGGGGCCCGTCTCCAGGAGCCCGAAACCAAGCTCCCACGGGTCTTGGGCGGGTCTTGTCAAGCGCCGAAATGAGATCGTGGATCCACTGGAGCCCGTCAGTGCTTGCTGACGGGCTCTCTTTGCTGGGAACAAAGCGCCGACTCATCCTGCAGACTGATCCCAAACGAAATCTTGAGCTGTGAGTCAGAACGCCCTGTCCTCCCTGGCCCTCATGACACTGCGTCAGCTGCGTCACATCGCCAGTGAGCTCGGCATCACCCTCTACAGCCGCAAGACCAAGGAAGAGTTGATGGAGGCCATCAGCAGCCGGCAAGACGACCCTGGCTTCTCCCTGTCCGCCCTGGAGGCCAACCTCCCGCCGGCTCCCCGACCATCGGAGGAGACGCGGGTGGTGTTTCTCCCCCGAGATCCCCAATGGGCCTACGTGTTCTGGGAGATCAGCGAAGGGGATCGGGAACAGGCCTATCGGGACGGGGCGCAGCAGCTTTGTCTGCGGGTGGCGGATGTGACCGGCCTGGCCGGCGGGTCCTCCCATCCCCACACCCTCCAGGAGGTGGTGGTCGACAGCCATGCCACCGAGTGGTATCTGCCAGTGCCTCTGTCCGATCGCGACTATCGGGTGGAGTTGGGCTATCGCAAAGCGGGTGGCGGCTGGATTTCCCTGGCCTTCTCCTCCGTGGCGCGGGTGCCGGCGCTCCATCCCAGCGAGCAGATCCTTGATCAGTTCATCCCCTTCTCCCTGGAGACGACACCCCCGATGTTGCCCACCCCCTCGGAGCCGGCCGATTCCGGCCTGCACGAGCGGTTGTATCAAACGGCCACGGCCCGTTGGCGGCGGCTGGGGCGGGGCTCGGAGGCGTTCCATGAGCTGGAGAGTTCCCACGGCCACGAGAGTGGAGCGGGGGGCCAGCTGTCGGCGGCCGGGCTCTGGGCCTCGGGGCGCAGCGAATCGGGCGCCGGTGGTGTGGGCGCCCGGCAGCGCTCCTTCTGGCTGGTGGCTGACGCCGAGCTGATCGTCTACGGCGCCACGGACCCCTCCGCCCGCCTGACGATCGGCGGCGAGGAGGTGCCCCTCTCCCCCGACGGCACCTTCCGCATCCAGGTGCCCTTCCGGGATGGGCAGCAGGTGTAGCCGATCGAGGCGGTGGCGGCCGACGGGGAGCAGAAGCGCAGCATCACCCTCGAATTCCGGCGCTCCACGCCGGAAGACCACACCAATCCCGCCAACCAAGCCATCTCCGAATGGTTTTGATCCCATGACCGCCACCTCCTCCGCCCCCTCCTCCGCGTTGAAGGCCTTCGTGGCCGCCACCCCCCTTGTGGGATCCCTGCTGGTGCCCGTGCTCGTCCCTCTGCTCATGGTGCGTGTGAGCATCGCCGCCGGTGTGCTCGCCCTGGTGATGGTGGGCACGGGCTGGTTTGTGGCGATGCTGCGCACCTCCGAGATGCCTCCCCACCCCGAGGAGCACTGAGCCGCTCCCCCCGCAGGCGGGGTCCAGCACGCACCGTGACGCCCGGCGGGAATTCTGAACGCAGGGTTTGCGTAGGTCGGAGGGGCCGCGGGCGGTTGTGGGCGACGGCCCTGATCTTTCCCCTCTGCGGCTGGGCGCTTGCTGGCTGCGGCCCCGCCCCAGCGTCCCTCTGGGGGCCAACCGTACAGGCCTTGCCCCTGCCGACGGGCATCCGCGTGGCCTTCAACCATCGGGAAGGCGTCCGCTACCGCAGTCCGGTGAGTGGCCAATGGCGCCAGGGCGACGACCTGGAGGCGATGGTGGTGGAGGCGATCGGCGCGGCGCGGCGGGAGGTGTTGGTGGCCGTTCAGGAGCTGTCCCTGGCGGGGGTGGCGGAGGCTCTGATCGAACGCCATCGCCAGGGCGTGACCGTGCGGGTGGTGCTGGAGAACACTTACAGCACCCCCTGGAGCCTCCAGCACCCGGCGGATCTGACGCCCCACCAGCGGCAGCGCCACGCCCAACTGCGGGCCCTGGGTCAGCCGGATGCGGTGGCGCTCCTCCTGCGGGCCGGGGTGCCGTTGATCGATGACACTGCGGATGGGAGTGCCGGCAGCGGCCTGATGCACCACAAATTCATGGTGGTCGATCGGCGGGTGGTGGTGACCGGCTCCGCCAACTTCAGCCCCTCCTGCATCCACGGCGATCCGGACGATGCCCGCACCCGCGGCAATGTGAACCATCTGCTGCGGTTCGAGAGCCCCGGCCTGGCGGAGGCGTTCGCCGAGGAGTTCGGCCGGATGTGGGGCGATGGGCCGGGGGGCGCCACCGACAGCCGCTTCGGCCTGGCAAAGGAGTCCGGGCCGGCCCGGACGGTGTGGGTGGGCGCCACGCCTGTGGAGGTGCTGTTCGCTCCCCATCGCCGCTCGGACCCCAACCATGGGCTGCACTGGCTGGCGGAGCGTCTGGCGGTGGCGGGCCGTCGCCTCGACCTGAGCCTGTTCGTCTTCTCCGCCCAGGGGCTGGCCGACACCCTGGCGGCCCTGCCGCCCCGGGGCGTGGCGATCCGGTTGCTGGCGGATCCGGGCTTCGCCAGCCGGCCCTTCTCGGAGGTGTTGGATGTGCTCGGCGTCAGCCGCGCCGATGGGGATTGCCTGCTGGAGGCCGACAACAAGGTGTGGCAACGGCCTCTGGAGGGTGTGGGCACGCCCCGGCTGGCGGCGGGCGACAAGCTCCACCACAAGTTCGCCGTCATCGACGGGGCGCGCGTGATCACCGGCTCCTTCAACTGGAGCCCCTCCGCCGCCCATCAGAACGACGAGACCCTGCTGCTGGTGGAGTCGCCGCAGCTGGCGGCCCACTTCACGCGGGAGATGGATCGGCTCTGGCGCGGGGCGGAGCTGGGGGTGAGCGGCCGGATGGAGCGGGGCCTGGCGCGAAGCCGGCAGCGCTGCGGAAGCGGGCGGGCGCGCCCCAGCGCGGTCCCCCTCCCCAAGGCCCCTTAGCATGGTTTCAACCGCTACGGCACCCCGATGGATCCGGCCCCCATGCCCCGAATCCACGCCCCGGAGCTGGACGCGATCAATCTGATGTTGCGCGATCTCAACACCCGCCATGACGAGATCCGCCATCGGGCCGCCTTCCGCGGCTGCACTGGCGAACTGCTCGTGCTGCAGAAGGAGCTGGTGGCCTATCTGCTCAACAAGAAGCAGGACCTGCTCAGCGCCGCTGCGGGGCAGGGCCGGAGCGAAGGCCACGGCGCAAATGACGCTTGAGCCCCGGCTCCACTGACGCTCCGGGAGGCCGGGCGGCGGGGCCGCGGCTGGTGGTGGTGGGGGCCGGACCCTGCGGGGCCACCCTGGCGCTGATCCTGGCCCGGGCCGGCTGGGCCGTCACCGTGGTGGAGCAGGCGGCCGCCGGGGCACCGCGCCCGTATCGCGGCGAGGGGCTGATGCCCAGCGGCCTTGCCGCCCTGGACGCGATGGGGCTCTGGCCGCTGCCGGCGGACGTGCGCCATCGCCCCCTGGCGGGCTGGGCGGTGACGCTGGAGGGCCGCTCTTTCTTCTCGGTGGCTGAACCGCTGGCGGGGGATCGGGGCTGCTGGCTGGTGGATCAAGCGTCGCTGTTGGCCCACCTGCGGAGGGAGTTGGTGGGGCTGCCGGGGGCGCGAGTGTTGGAGGGGGTGGGGG
>JBKDSZ010000027.1:0-22412 GCA_046340375.1 Cyanobacteriota bacterium
CCGTAGACCTTGTCGACATGGTCGAGGACCGCCAGAGCGTTGGCTGGACCAGTGGCTTCCGGCGCCGCCGCCGGTGCGTCAGCTGACGACAGCCGCATGGGCTGAGGCCAGAGCGGCCTGAAGGATTGGTGTGCCCGCCACAGTGGCGCTCGCCCAGTCAAATAGCGGGCTGGAAAGGATGCCTCCGATCGCCGTCACCACCACGCAACTCACAAGGGCCGCCCGTAGAGGTTGCATTCCTGCCAGGTCCCACTGGATCGGAGGATAGGCCTTCACAACATCGGAAGCTTCTTGTGGTTCCTTCACCACCATCATCTTGATGACGGAGATGTAATAGTAAATCGACACCACCGACGTCACAAGCCCAACGATCACAAGCAGATACTGCTGATCGGCCCAACCGGCAAAGAAAAGGTAGATCTTGCCGAAGAATCCCAGCATCGGTGGAATGCCGCCCAAGGAGAGCAGGCAGAGGCTCAGGCCCAGAGTGATCAGCGGATCCTTCTGATACAGGCCGGCGTAATCAGCAATCCGATCGCTCCCCGTGCGCAAGGAGAAAAGAATGATGCAGGCGAAAGCCCCGAGATTCATAAACAGATAGGCCGCCATGTACAACACCATCGACGAGAAGCCTTCTTCCGTTCCACACACCAATCCAATCATGACGAAGCCGGCCTGGCCGATGGAGCTGTAAGCCAGCATCCGCTTCATTGACGTCTGCGCCAGGGCCACCACATTGCCGAGGACCATGCTTAGAAGCGCAAGAACTGTGAAAAGAAACTTCCATTGCGCATCAAAACTTTCGAAGCAGCCCACCAGGATGCGCAGGGCCAGGGCAAATCCCGCCGCCTTGGAGCCCACCGAGAGGAAGGCCACGACGGGAGTTGGCGAGCCCTCGTACACGTCAGGGGTCCACTGGTGAAAAGGCACCGCCGCGATCTTGAACGCCACTGTGGAGAGAACAAACACCAAGGAGAGGGCGGCGATCGGTGCGCTGCTGGTGGTCAGGGCAACACCGATCGCTTCCAGACCGCTGTTGCCGCCGCTCAGCCCGTAGAGCAGAGAGGCGCCATAGAGAAAAACGGCCGCTGCGGCGGAGCCAACAAGCAGATATTTCAAGGCCGCTTCTGAGCTGCGGGCATCCCGCTTCATGTAGCCCGACAGCAGGTAGCTGGCGACGGAAAGGGTTTCGAGGGAGATGAAGATGCTCACCAGGTCGGTGGCGCCGCAGAGAAACATCCCTCCAAGGGTGGCCGCCAGAAGGATCGCGGCGTATTCCCCCAGGGGTGTGCCGCTGCGTTCGACGTAGCGCCAGCTCAGCAGCAGGGAGATCAGGGTGGAGGTCGCCACCACGGCGCGGAAGGCGATGGCCAGGTTGTCCGCCAAAAAGGCCCCCAGGAAGGAGGGCTCCAAGCTGCCGTTCCACTGCAGAGCAAGAAGGACCAGGGAGGCCCCGAGGCCGCCATAGCAGATGGGAGGCACCCAGCGACTGGCTGTCTCCTCCCCTGCCAGATCCACGAGCAGGCAGCCCACGAGGGCCAACAGAACGGCGGTTTCCGGGGCAATCGCCGCCGCGTTCAACTGCAAACCGATGTCGGCAACCACGGCGGAGCAGGAATGGACGGAGCGGACTGGAGCGGCGCTGATGGCCGGCGATGGCCTCTTCTTGAGGGTGCGGGCGGGATTCTTTGACCCGGAGGGCGCCTCGGTGCGATATGTAAGGGTCAATCGGTCTCTGCCAACCCCCGTGGCGCACACTCTGGTGATCGTCGAGAGCCCCACCAAGGCCCGCACCATCCGGAGCTTTCTGCCCGCTGACTACCGGGTGGAGGCCTCCATGGGGCACGTTCGCGACCTGCCCAACAACGCCAGCGAAATCCCCGCCGCGCACAAAGGCGAGAAATGGGCCAACCTCGGGGTTGACATCGCTCACGACTTCGAGCCCCTCTACGTGGTGCCGAAGGAAAAGAAAAAGGTGGTCAAGGAGCTCAAGGACGCCCTCAAGGGTGCTGAACAGCTCCTCCTGGCCACGGACGAGGACCGGGAGGGGGAAAGCATCAGCTGGCATCTGCAGCAGCTCCTGGATCCCAAGGTCCCCGTGCGGCGCATGGTGTTTCACGAGATCACCAAACCGGCCATCCGGAAGGCTCTGGCCAACCCCCGCACCATCGACATGGAGTTGGTGCATGCCCAGGAAACCCGGCGGATCCTCGATCGCCTCGTCGGTTACACCCTCTCCCCCCTGCTCTGGAAAAAGGTGGCCTGGGGGCTCTCCGCTGGGCGCGTCCAGTCGGTGGCCGTGCGCCTTCTCGTGCAGCGGGAGCAGGCCCGGCGCGCCTTCCGCAGCGGCAGCTACTGGGATCTGAAGGCCAGCCTCGAGCAGGCCCGGACGGGATTCGAGGCCAAGCTCACCCACCTGGCGGGGGAGCGCGTCGCCGGGGGCGGAGATTTCGACGAGTCCACCGGGGCGCTCAAAAGCGGCAGCAAGGTGAAGCTCCTCAGCGAGACCGAGGCCCGCGAGCTCCAGGCAAAGGTGCGGCAGGCCCCTTGGCGGGTGCGGAGCGTGGAGGAGAAACCAACCCTGCGCAAACCGGTCCCTCCCTTCACCACGAGCACCCTGCAGCAGGAGGCGAACCGCAAGCTGCGCCTCTCCGCCCGCGACACGATGCGCACCGCCCAGGCGCTCTATGAGCGGGGCTACATCACGTACATGCGCACGGATTCGGTCCATTTGTCTGATCAGGCCATCCAGGCCGCCCGCGGCTGTGTGGCGGCCAAGTACGGCGCTGATTACCTCTCCCCCGCCCCGCGCCAGTTCCAGACCAAGTCTCGCAATGCCCAGGAGGCCCACGAAGCCATCCGCCCCGCCGGGGAAACCTTCCGCGCACCGAATGACACCGGCCTTGATGGGCGGGACCTGGCCCTCTACGAACTGATCTGGAAGCGCACCGTGGCCTCCCAGATGGCCGACGCTCGCCTCACGCTGCTCTCGGTCGATCTGGAGGCCGCCGACGCCACCTTCCGCGCCAGTGGCAAGCGCATTGATTTCCCTGGCTTTTTCCGGGCCTATGTGGAAGGAAGCGATGATCCCGAGGCAGCCCTGGAAGGCCAGGAGGTGCTCCTGCCTTCCCTCAAGGAAGGCGACACGCCCACCTGCAAAGCGGTTGAGGCCTTGGGCCACCAGACCCAGCCTCCCGCGCGCTACAGCGAGGCTGCCCTCGTCAAGACCTTGGAGCGGGAGGGCATCGGCCGTCCCTCCACCTACGCCAGCATCATCGGAACCATCCAAGACCGGGGGTACGCCACGCTCCTGAACAATGCCCTGGTGCCCAGCTTCACCGCCTTCGCCGTCACCGCCCTCCTGGAGCAGCACTTCCCCGACCTGGTGGATCCCGGCTTCACCGCGCGGATGGAAAACAGCCTGGACGACATCTCCGCCGGCAAGCTGCCCTGGCTTCCCTATTTGGAGAAGTTCTACAAGGGGGACGAAGGGCTGGAGGCCCAGGTGCAGAAGCGCGAGGGGGAGATTGATCCCACCCTCTCGCGCACCATCGCCCTGGAGGGTCTGCCCTGCGTGGTGCGCATCGGTCGCTTCGGCGCCTACCTGGAAAGCCGTCGGGAGGCGGAGGACGGTAGCGAGGAACTGTGCAAGGCCACGTTGCCCCAGGAGATCACCCCGGCGGATCTGGATGCGGAGAAGGCCGAACTGATCCTGCGGCAGAAGAGTGAAGGGCCGGAATCCCTGGGAGACGATCCGGAAACGGGCCAGTCGGTCTACCTGCTTTTCGGCCAGTACGGCCCCTACCTGCAGCTGGGCCAGGTGAGCGAGGAGACCCCGAAGCCCAAACGGGCCTCCCTGCCGAAGGGCGCCAAGCCCGAGGAGCTGACCCTGGCGGACGCCCTGGGCCTCCTCCGCCTGCCCCGCCACCTGGGCGACCATCCCGACGGGGGCAAGGTGCAAGCCGGTCTGGGGCGTTTCGGGCCCTACGTCGTTCACGACAAGGGCAAGGGGGAGAAGGACTACCGCTCCCTCAAGGCGGAAGATGATGTGTTGGCGATCGGTCTGAGCCGGGCCCTGGAGCTGTTGGCCCAGCCCAAGCGCGGGCGGGGTGGCCGCACGGCCCTGCGCGACCTGGGCACGCCGGCCGGCGCCAGCGAGGCCATCCAGCTCTTCGATGGCCCCTACGGCCTGTATGTCAAGCAGGGCAAGGTGAATGCCTCCCTCCCGGAGGGCACGACCGCCGACACCCTCACCCTCGAGCAGGCTGTGGCGCTCCTGGCCGCCAAGGCCAGCAGCGGCAAGGGCGCCGGGCCGAAAACCTCCCGGGCCAAGGCCGCCGCCAGTGCCAGCGCCGCAGCCACCCCCCGCAAGCCCCCGGCCACCACCCGGAGCGGCCGTCCCCGAGCCAGCGCCGTGCGCGTGATTCGTCCGGCGGGGAACGGATGAGCGCTGGCCCGCGACCCGGCCGGGGCCGGGGGTGTTGGAGCCCCGGTGGAGGGCTCAGGTCCGTCGCTCCCCTCGGCGCCTGGCCTCTGCTCCTGGTGCTGTCCGCCTGTGCGGGCACACCGTGGGGCGAGCGTCTTGCCGGCAGCTTCCCTCCGGCTGAGGCTCCGCTCCCCACCGGCCCATCCCGGACCCGGGAGGCACCCCCGCCCGGGCAGACCGCCCCTCCACCCGCCGTCGCGGCGCGACCCACCCCACCGGCTGCCCCATCCGTTCCCAAAGGCCCGGCCGCTCCCAAGGCGCCCACCCCATCCCCGGCCCCCAAGCCCCCCCCCGCCTCAACCACCGCGCCAGACCTCAAGCCCCTGGCGCCTCCAGTCCCGCCCGCCACCGCTTCCCCGTATCGCGTCACCCTTCGCCTCCCCCGGGCGGATCCCTCCGCCCCGGCCGAGGCCGTGACCCGTGCCCTGCGGACCGCCGGCATCCCCTTCGAGGTGGAAACCATCGAGCGGGTGGAGGCGAGTGGCCTGGTCCCGACCGTCCGCCCCGCTCCTCCCCCCCGTTGACCATGGGCTCCCCTACCCCCGCGCCCCGGTCCCGGGGACCCCGCGAGCTGAGCCCGCGCCAGGCCCGCCAGCTCATGGACACGGCCTATCTCTCCGCCGCCACGGCCCTGCTCTGGGCCGCGCTCTACTACCTCCCCGTGGGCAGCCCCCTGTTCCGGCTCGCCCTCCCCCTCCCCCTCGCCCTTCTGCTCCTGCGCCACGGTGGCCGTTGCGCTCTGGAGGGGCTGGCGGTGACGAGCCTGCTGCTGGTGGCGCTGATGGGGCCGATCCGGGGGCCTCTGGTGCTCTTCCCCTACGGCTTCCTGTCTTTCTGGTTGGGATGGGGCTGGCGGCGTCGCCTGAGCTGGTGGACCACCCTGTCCGTGGGGGGGGTGATCGGCGCTCTCGGGTTCCTCGTTCGCCTGGCCGTCCTCTCGGGGCTTCTCGGCGACAACCTCTGGGTGCTCGTCACCACGGCAGCCTCTCAGGTGCTGGATTGGATCACCAACCTCCTCGGCCTGGGTCCCAGCCTCGATCTCGCTCAGGTCCAGGCCGTGGCCCTCACCTTGGTGCTGTTGCAGAACCTCCTGGTGGTGTTCTGCTTGCACGCCGTGGCCTACTGGATCTTTCCCCGCTTGCAGGCCCCCATCCCTGAGCCCCCTGAAGCGTTGCAGGCTTTGGTGAGCCTGGAGCCCCTTTGAGCGCTTCGGGGCTGTTGCGCGGCTCGGCCGCCCGGGCCGCCGCCTGGCAAGCCCGCTGGCGACGGGAGTGGCCCGCCACCCGTGTCGTTGTGGTGTTGGCGGCCACGGAAACGGCCGCTGTTCCAGGGATTTCCGCGGCGGGCGCCACGCCCGAGTCGCGACGGGCGACGGCCGCGGCCGACGCCGAACTGCTCCTGCTCGGCCCCGACCAGCCTCGCCCCCATGCCCTGCCCCCCCTGCCGGCCGGGGTCACGCCAGCCCTCATCAGCCATGCGGTGCTTGATTCCCTAGACCTCACGCCCTTGGTGGTGGATCTCGGCTGCGCCCTCTCCCCCGCCATCCCCCACTTGCGCCTCCCCGCTCCGGCTGGCGACGGGCCGGCCCGCTGCGTCCGTTCCGGGGAGGCGATGGAGCCCCGGCGGGTGGATGCCTTGCTGCGCCAGGGGCGGCGCTGGGGGCGGCGCCTCGCGGCCCGCTCCCCCCGGGCCCCCCTGCTCCTGGCCGAATGCGTGCCCGGGGGGACCACCACCGCCCTCGGGGTGCTCTCGGGCCTCGGCGTCGAGGCCGCGGGTCTGGTGAGCGGGAGCCTGCGCCAGCCTGCCCATGGCCTCAAGCAAGCGTTGGTGGAGGAGGGGCTGAGGGCGGCCCGGAACCGACTGGGACGGGGGGGGCTGGAGCATCCAAGGGCCGTGGTGGCGGCGCTGGGGGATCCGATGCAGCCCCTGGCCGCAGCCCTCCTTTTGGAAGCGGCCCTGGGGGGGGTGTCCGTGCTGCTGGCCGGTGGCAGCCAGATGGCGGCCGTGCTGGCCCTGGCCTTGGCCCTGGCCCTGCCGGAGGAGCGCTCCCGCCTGATCCAGGCCACCGCCCTCGCCACCACCCGCTGGGTGGCGGACGAGCCCGGCAGCGATCTGACCTGCCTTTTGGATCGTCTGGGCCACCACTGGCAGGTGGAGCCGCTGGCCTTCCACTCCAGCCTCTCGTTCGCCGGCCCCTGTCACCCCGCCCTGGCCCGCTATGAGGAGGGCTACGTCAAGGAAGGGGTCGGCGCTGGCGGGCTGGCGCTGCTCTGGGAATGGAGCGGCCGCGCTCCGGAGGCCCTGGCCCGCCGCTGCAGCCTCGCCTGCGACCGCCTGCTGGTTCCGTCTGAGGGGGGGGGCAGAGAGCGTCTACGGTCGGACGATGGCTGAGGGGCAACTGTCGCGGCGGGCGCTGCGGGGGATGGGAGTGGCTGGCTCTCTGACCCTGCTGGCGGGCTGCTCCCGAAAGGGCGCCCTGTTGGCCACACGGCGCGGAGATCTTCCGCCGGCATGGTTGAAGCGGCTGCCGGATGATTGGCAGGTGCGCTGGCTGGACGGGGCGGCTCGGGTTCAGGAGGCCTGCGTCGCGCCGATGGCGGAGCGACCCGCCTTGGCCCAGCTCAGTGATGGCTGGGCCAGTGCCCTGCCGCGCCAGTCCTGGGAGCCCTTTGGTCATGGCCCGCTTCTGGGCCGGCTGGCGCCCGCCGCCGCGCCCGCCAGCCGTCTGTTCGGCGAGGAGGTCCAGCCGCCGCTGGCCTTCCCCTGGAGCGTCAACCCCTGGGTGCTCGTGCTGCGCGACCGGTCCGATCTGGCCCGGCGGGCCCACTTGGGCTGGAGCCTTCTCCTGGAGCCCAGCCTGACCGGCAAGGTGGTGCTGCCTTCCAGCCCGCGGGTGGTGATGGCCCTTGTGCGAGAGGATCGCCACCGGCTCCGCCAACTTCGCCGGCAGGTCCTCGCCCACGACGACCGCAACGGCATGCAACTCCTGCTGGACGGCCCAGCGGAGGCAGCCGTTTTGCCCCGGCAGCAGGTGGTGCCGCTGCTCCGTCGCGACCCCCGCCTGACGGCGGTCCTTCCAGAGGACGGGGGGCCCGTGGCCTGGTCGCTCCTGCTGCGGCCCGCAGGAACCTCCCCCTCCCCTCCCCGGGAGTGGCTGGAGGCGCTGCTGCAACCGCCGCTCCTGGCGCGGGTTCTGGCGGCGGGCTGGGTGCCCCCCCTGCCCCGTCCGGCCCTGAGCGCGGCCGTTGCGGGGTTTCCCCCTTCCCTGGTCAGGCTTCTCCTCCCCCCGGAAGCGGTGCAATCGCGCTGGCGCGATCTGCCGCCCCTGCCCCCCGACAACCAGCGCCGCCTCCAGGAGCTGTGGGACGACACCCGGGATGGTCCGGCGACGCCGGCCTAACCCCAGAGCCGCCGGCGTGGGGCCGCCCCAAGGCGGTGGTGGCCATCCGCCAGCAGGTCGGGGATGGGAAGGTGCAAAGGGCAGCGGGGCAGACAATCGCCACACCGCTGGCAGGCCCGCCCGTCCACCGCCTCCCACCAGTGGCCGGCCCGCCCGATCAGGTTGTAGCGCTCCCGCGAAAACGCCTCCAGGCCATGGGCCAGAGCCAGTTGCCGCAGCCGGAGCAGGCTGGGGATCGGCACCCCGTTGGGACAGGGGAGGCAGGCCTGGCATTGCCCGCACCAGGTGTCGCCCATGCGCTCCCTGCCGCGGGCCCTCAGCCTCTGCAGGGCGTCGTCCTCAGCGGGGCTCAGGTCCCCGTCGGCCCCGGCAAGGGACGCTGCCAGGTCGAGATCGCCGGGCTGGGCCGCCCCCACCGTGAGTGTGCTGATCCCTTGCGCCAACAGAAAGCGATAGGCCAGCCGCAGGGGGTCCCAGGGGGCGCAGTCCTGCCGCAGCAGGGGCGAAGGATCCTGCAGGCGTCCCCCCTTGTCCGCCGGGGAGATGGCCATCACCCCCAGACCGTTCCCCAGAGCCTCCCTCGCGAGGTGGAGGCGGCCGGGGTCGAAGAAATGCAGGTGGAGGCTGCAGAACTGGAAGCGTCCGCTCTCCAGGGCGCGGGTGATCAGGCTGTTGGAGCCATGGCTGCTGAATCCCACCTGCCCCACCAGGCCCTCCCCCAGGGCGCGCTCTCGGAGTTCGGCGCCGGCTCCACGAAGGGCCCAGTGCAGATGGTCTTCGGTGTTCAGGCCGTGAACAGCCAGGTTGTGCAGGTGCGCCAAACCCAGGCGTTGCAAGCTGGCCTGGAGCTGGCTCCACGCCTCCGCGGCATCGGGCGTCGGCAGCAGTTTGGTGGTGATCACCAGGTCCGCGCGGGCGCCCGGGCGATCCCGCGCCAGGGCGGTGAGGGCGGCCCCGAGGTAACGCTCTGCCGGCCCGTAGGCGGGGGCCGTTTCGATGTGGTTGATGCCCGCGTCAATGGCGCGCCGCAGTACGGCCTCCATCCCCTCCGGACTCTCCAGAGCACGCATGGTGCCCAGGGTGAACAGGGAGACCGGCGGACCGGCGCCAAAGGGACGTCGGCTGGGTGGAGCGGGGGCTGCTCCCTTGTGATCAGGGGGTGGTGTCGGCATCATCCCCCTCTGCCGCGGGGGTGTCGGGTTCGCCCGAGGCGGCTTCAGGGGCAGCCTTGTGGAGATGGCGTATCAGTTCCGCTGGACTGGTGCGGTCGAGAAAACGGCGGAAATCCTCCTGATCCTCCGCGTCCGCCTCCGCATCCACGGGAATCGAGGCATCGGACACCACCTCTTCCAGCATCCAGATGCCACTGCCGGTGCGCACGGCCAGGGCGATTGCATCACTGGGCCTGGCATCGAGATCGGTGCTGTCTCCACTGGCATTGACCAACTTGAGCACGGCTCGGAAGGTGTTGTCCTCGATCGCGTGCACGATCACGCGCTCCAGTCGCAGGTCTGCGAGGTGGAGAATCTCTGCCATCAGGTCATGGGTGAGGGGGCGGGGTGGTCGCTCCCGGTTGATGCCCGCCAGGATGTTTTGAGCCTGGGCCTGGTCGATCCAGATGGGCACCTGCCGACGGCCGGAGGGGTCGCGCAGGAGCACGATCGGGCTTCGGCTGGCGGCATCGAGGGCGATGCCGGCGACTTGCATTTCCACCATGGTGTGTCTGCTCCTTGGGTTGCCTGGGTGTGCGCTTTCCCGGGTGTGCGCTCCGCGAAGGGCCTGGCCGTTGTTTGATTATGACCAGCCGCCACGCCAGGCCCGGGCATGTTCACAGGATTGGTTCGGGCTCTCGGGCGTGTGGAACCCTGCTATCGGGGCGTGTGGGTCCGCGGCGAGCTGGAGGGCCTGGGCCCCCTCGCCCTCGGCGACAGCATCGCCGTCGATGGCGTTTGCCTCACGGTGGCGGAGCAGGATCCAGCCGGTCGGGGGTTCCGGGCGGATGTGAGCGAGGAAACCCTCTCCCGCTCCACCCTCGGCCGGCGGGTCCGGGATCGGGCCCTCGTCAATCTCGAACCTGCCCTGAGGCTCTCGGATCGCCTGGGCGGCCATCTCGTGAGCGGCCATGTGGATGGCACCGGCACCATCGTTGCCATCGATTCCCTGCCCTCGTCCTGGCGTCTGACCGTGGCCTGGGACGATGCGGACTACGGTCGCTATGTCTGTGAAAAGGCCAGCATCGCGGTGGATGGCATCAGCCTCACGGTGGCTGGCTGCCAGGCGGCGGGAGAGGTGTTCTCGATCGCCGTGATCCCCCACACCTGGCGGCACACCACCCTGCGGGAGCGGCAGGTGGGGGATGGGGTCAATCTGGAGGCCGATCTGGTGGCCCGCTACCTGGAACGCCTCGTGACGGGACCGAGTCCAGGCCAGGTCACGGTCTCCACGGCGCCCCTCACCAGCCACTGGCTGGACGAGCACGGATGGTCCGGCAGCGCGGTCAGCGCCACTTAGCGGCGCATCGGCCGCGCCCGACGCTGAAGGGGTGGAGATGGCCGCCGCTTGCGCAACACCAGCCATGAGGGAGGGGAAAAAGCCCCTGGCCTCACGCCTGCTCCGTTTCGAGAGGCAACAACCAGATGGAGCCGGTCTCCTGATGGATCTCAATGCGAAATTCCTGGCCGGGTTCCAATCCCATGCGGCGTGTGTAGGCCTGGCCGATCAAGAGGTTTCCATTGCCATGCACACGGGTGCGGAAATCGGCGTGGCGTCCGCGACTCAATCCACTCCCCAGGCCGCTGGAAGGCAGGGTGTAACCCTTGGCGGCCACGAGCGCACGGTAGAAGCTCTTTTTCAGCACTCTTCCACTGGGGCCGACATAGCCACACGCCCGTGCGATCTGATCCTCCGGTCGGTTGCTCAGTGAACGGGCTCGATCGAGCAACTCCTTCCCCTCCAAAGGGACCGACTCGGGATGCCCAGGAAGATCGCTGGCCACGCTGGTGAGAGTTGTGCCACCCGTGGTGTGGACTGAATCTTGGTTAAGCCCCATCCGCCTGAAGATGTGTCTCTGATTTGATTTTGCCGCCGAAGGGTGCTTTTCGCAAGACGACCGGAGCACTCTTGTCATTGATTCAGGTCAAAGCAGATAGAGCAATCCGTAGAGCACAACCCAGATGCCATCAACAAAATGCCAATACAGCTCTGCTGCTTCCAGGCCGAAAGGTGTGCGGGGAGAAACTGTGCCGGTCCGCCCAACCTGAAGCAACACCACCAGTATGCAGATCACTCCCAAGGTGACGTGTAGGCCGTGGAAGCCTGTGAGCGCGTAAAAGGTGCTCGCAAACAGGTTGTCCGTGAGGCCAAAGGGGAGATGAAAATATTCCACCATCTGCCCCGCCAAAAAAGCCACCCCCAGCCCGGCTGAGATCCCCAGCCAGAACCGACAGGCCGGCAGACGTTCCGTCAACAGGGCGCGGCCAGCACGATGGAAGGTGAAACTGCTCAGGATCAACAAAGCTGTATTGATGCTCGGCAAAACCAGTTCCAGTTCATAATTCGATCCGCTTGGCAGGGGATTGACAGCCCTGAAGGTGAGGTAGGCAGCAAAGAAACCGGCAAACGTCATGCCATCGGCCACCAGGAAGGTGGCGAGCCCAAACAGGCGAGCATCCGCATGCCCCTCCGCGGTGCCATGCCCTGCTCCCTCCGCAGGAACGGACGTGTTCGGATCTTTAGAAAGGCTGGTCGCCAGGGTGTCCATGGGAGGGGATTGCGCAGGGAAGGAAAAAAAACGCTTCCAGCCGCCATCAGCGCACGGCTGGAGTGTTGTGGATCGGGAGGTGAGGCATCAGCGTTCAGGCCAGAGGTCTTTCCCTCTGGCCTGATCGAGAGGCAACAGGGAAGGGGACTGTCCGTAACCGTAGGGATGGGTGACAAGAGGGGCTTCTCCTTTCCAATTCTCCACAGGTGGAGGCGAACTGGTGAGCCACTCGGGCGTCAGACCGTTCCAGGGATTGTCGCCGGCGATTGGACCCGCGGTGAAGCTGCGAATGACATTGATCAGGAAGGGGAGGGTGCTGATGGCCATCAAAAGAGCCCCCACGCTGCTGATCTGGTTCAGGGATGTGAACATGGGGTCATATTCAGCCACCCGGCGAGGCATTCCGTTGAGACCGAGCCAGTGCTGAGGTGCAAAGCAGAGGTTGAAACCAATGAACGTCAAGGCAAAATGAATCTTGCCCAGAGTTTCGTCTAGCATTCTGCCCGTGAATTTGGGAAACCAGTGATAGACGGCGCTGAAGATGACAAACACCGTTCCTCCGTAGACGATGTAGTGAAAATGACCGACAACGAAGTAGGTGTCGTGTACATGAATGTCAAAGGGAACTTGGGCCAGTGCGACACCGGTGATGCCGCCAAAAACGAAATTGACAATGAAAGCGCAGGCAAATAGCATCGCGCTGTTCAACGCAATTTTTCCTCCCCAAATTGTTGCCAACCAGTTAAAAAATTTGATGCCGGTCGGCACGGCGATGAAGGCGGTGGCGATCGTGAAAAACAGTCGCATCCAGGGCGGTGTGCCGCTGGTGAACATGTGATGTGCCCAAACAATCAGACCAAGGAATACAATCGCCATGATGGAATAAACCATCGTGCTGTAGCCAAACAATGGCTTGCGAGCATGAATGGGAAGGATTTCGCTTACCAATCCAAACGCTGGCAAGACCATAATGTAGACAGCCGGATGGGAGTAAAACCAAAAAAGATGCTGGTAAACGACCACATTGCCTCCCAGTGTTGGGTTGAAAAAGCCGGTGTGGGCAACGATGTCAAAACTGAGGAGAAGCAAGGTGCCTGCCAGCACCGGTGTGGAAAGAACGGCCAGAATGCTGGTGCCAAGCATGGCCCAGCAGTACATGGGTAATTGCATCAATTTAAGCCCAGGTCTGCGCAGCTTGAGGATCGTGGCGATGAAATTGATCGCCCCGAAGATCGAACTGCCTCCCAAGAGGAGAACGCTGATGATCCAGACCACCTGGGCTGTGGCCGGTGTGGTGAGAGAGAGTGGTGGATAGGCCGTCCATCCTGATTGGGCTGACCCGGTGATGAAATGGCTAGCGATCAGCAGCAGTCCAGCCGGTGGAATCATCCAGAATGCAACGGCGTTAAGTCGAGGAAAAGCCATGTCCCTGGCTCCCACATAAAATGGAATCAAATAATTTCCAAACCCCCCATTCACCACGGGAACAATCCATAAAAAAATCATGATTGTTCCATGGAGCGTCAATGCCTCGTTATAGGTTTCTCGGCTGACGAAGTCAGACATTGGACTGACAAGTTCCGTGCGGATCACTCCAGCCAGAGCTCCGCCAACCAGATAGAAGAGAAAACCTGTGACGATATACTGCAGGCCAATGACTTTGTGGTCGAGGCTGAAACTGAAATAGCGGAGCCATCCCTGCGGCTGAAGGCTGCCGGCAGGTGGTTGGGGGACGTTCAGGTCCTGGGTGGAAGCGACAGTCATGGGTCAGGCGACAGGGTTGGCGTCAAGCTGGGCGACAGAGGTGGGGGCTGGGGGCGCAGGGGTGTTCTTTCGCAGCCAGGCCTCAAAGGCGTCAGGTTCATGCACCACCACGCTCGAGCGCATGCCGCCGTGGTACGGACCGCAGAGCTCCGCACAAACGATGGGGTATGTTCCGGGACGGGTTGCCGTGAAGGTGAGAATCGTCTGCTGCCCGGGGATCACGTCCTGTTTCAGTCGAAACTGCGGGACCCAGAACGCATGAATGACGTCGTTCGCCTTCATCCGCAATTCCACCGAGCGATTGGCGGGAATGTGCAGCTCTCCGCTCGTGATGTTCGCCTCTGGATAATGAAAGATGAAGGCAAATTGAAGCGCCGTCAGATCAATGGCCAGGGCCTCATCGCCAGCCGTCACTCCGATGCCTCCCCACACTCTTGACTGGGGTGCGCTGGCCAGCATCGCCGCCTCGGTCGACGGAGGGGAATCCATGGCCATGGACGCATGAGCCATTGCGCTGTGGTCGTTGAGGGGAGTCATCCCTCCCATGCGGTCATAGATGTCGTAGCTGTAGATACCGATGAACAGGACCACCACCGCGGGTATCGCTGTCCAGACGATCTCGAGGGGAAGGTTCCCTTCGATTGGCGCCCCGTCGGCTGTGTCTCCAGCGCGACGACGGAACCGCACCAAGCTGAACAAAAGCAGGCCGAGGATGCCGATGAACAGGACGCTGCCGATGCTGAACAAAACCTTAAAAAGCTCGTCATAGACCGGGGCGTTCTGGCTGGCGGCCAGCGGAAGCAAGGAGACGTTCTGTCCCAGCCAGAGGCCGGACAGAACGAGCGCCATGCCCACCAGGAAGGTGATCAGGGAGGGAGGGATCGGCATGACCTGAGGCGTCAGGGAGCGGGGTTCCGTTGCGGGGGCATCTGCCGGGCTGCGAACACCGGTTCAGATCGATCAAGCCTATGCAACCTCTTGAGCAGAGTGCGAATCTGTTGTGGCTGAAACGGCAAATGCCGCTAAATTTTACAAATCAAGCCCAGATGTTTTCAATCCCTGATTTGAAAAACCTCGTTACCATGTCCGCCGCGGTGCACTGTGGTCTTTGTCGCTTGTGTCCTCCCTCAAAGTGCTCACCTCCCATCTGGTGGTCGCTTTGATCGCTCTTGTGGTGATCGGCGGCGCCACACGGGTCATGGAAGCCGGGCTGGCCTGCCCGGATTGGCCCCTGTGCTACGGCGTCCTCTTGCCGGGCCGCCAGATGAATGCCCAAGTCTTTCTGGAGTGGTTCCACCGCCTGGATGCCTTTCTTGTCTGCCTGGCCCTGCTTGCCCTTCTGGGAGGCAGCGTCTGGTTCCGGCGCCAATTGCCCCTGTGGTGCCCATGGCTGGCCCTTGTGGCCGTTGGTCTCGTGGCTCTTCAGGGGGGGCTCGGGGCCCTCACGGTCACGCGACTCCTGGTCTCTCCCATGGTGACGGCCCACCTCGCCACCGCCCTTCTGCTGCTCTGGCTGATCAGCGGATTGGATCAGGGCCTGAGCGGAGAGCCGCCTCATCAGCCGCCCCCCCTCTGGTGGGTGGCCCTTCCGCTTCTGCCTTCAGTGCTTGTCCTTGCGCAATGTGTTTTGGGCGGAGCCATGGCCAGCCAATGGGCCGTCGATCACTGCTTCAGCACCGGCAGCCAATGTGAATGGGTATGGCGCCACCGCCAGCTCGCCACGCCCGCAGCCATCGCCGTGGTGGCCTTCACCACCGTCACTCTTTTCTCGCCCCTGTCGGACAGGCTCTCCCGCGCTCTGGCCGCTTTCGCCTCCGGTTTGGTGGGCACCCAGGTGCTGCTGGGTGTGCTCACCCTCCGCACCCAGCTTCATCACCCCTCCCTCACCATCGCCCACCAGTTGGTGGCGGCCCTGCTCGTGGCCACCCTTGGCGCCCTCACGGGACGCTCCCTCCGCGGAGGGTTCCGCCGATCATCCCTGCCCCCTTTGGAGGTGAGCTGTGGCTAGCAGTTCCATTCCTCGCTCCGTGCGTCTTCCGGCCTGGCTCGAAGTGGCCAAGCCTCGCCTCATCCCTCTCCTTCTGGCCACAACCCTCGGGGGCATGGCTTTGTCTGCAGGTTGGCCCCTTGATGGGTTGCGCTTGCTCTGCACGCTTCTGGGCGGTGCCATGGCCTCGGCCGGCGCGGGTGTGTTGAACTGCCTCTGGGAAGAAGAGCTGGATCGCCGCATGCTGCGCACCAGCAAGCGGGCCATCCCCTCCGGACGCCTGGCGCAGCGTCAGGCCTTTGTCCTGGCCATCGCCCTCACTGCGGGATCCGTTCTTGTCCTGGTGTGGGGTGTCAATCCGCTGGCCGCCTCCCTGGCGCTCTTCGGCTTGTGCTCCTACGTCCTGCTCTACACCGCCTATCTCAAGCCGCGAACATCCCTGAATATCGTCATCGGTGGCGTTGCCGGAGCCATCCCTCCGCTTGTCGGAGCCGCTGCGGCGGGATCCTTGGGCTGGTCCTGCTGGTGGCTCTTCACCCTGGTTCTGGTGTGGACCCCTGCCCATTTCTGGGCCCTCTCCCTGCTGCTGCGGGAGGACTACCGCGCGGCGGGGATCCCCATGCTTCCCGTCGTGAGCGGGGTGGTCCCCACCGCCAACGCCATCGGCCGCTACAGCGTTCTCACGGTGCTCTTGAGCCTGTTGGGCGTCCTGGCCCTCCCCAGCGGTGGCTGGCTTTATGGCCTGCTCGTCCTGCCTTTCAATGGCAGGCTGCTGCAACTCACCCACCAGCTGCGGCAGCAACCCGAAGCCGCCTGCCAGGCCCGCAATTTGTTTCGGTGGTCCATTTTCTATCTTTTCGGCATCTGCCTCCTGCTGCTCCTGTCTCGCACGCCCCAGGCTTCCATGCTCGACTGGAAAGGCCTTTCGGTTCTCCTCCAGCTGTCCCCTCCTCCCGCTCCTTAGATTGCTCCCCTCCATGACGTGTTGGAGACGCTGGGCTTGATTGAGCTCCACCATCTGAAAAAGTGCTTTCCCGGGGGGCGCAAAACCTCCCCCGTTCAGGCTCTCGACGACCTTTGCCTGCACGTTCCTCGGGGGTGTCTCTACGGGCTGCTGGGACCCAATGGAGCCGGCAAGACCACAGCCCTTCGCATCCTTTGCACCCTTCTGGCTCCCGACTCCGGAACGGTGCGGGTCGCTGGCCGCGATGCCCTCGCCGATCCCCGTTCCGCCCGCCGCCTTCTGGGCTACGTGGCACAGGAGGTGGCCATCGACAAAATTCTCACGGGGCGCGAACTTCTTCGCCTTCAAGGTCATCTTTATCATCTGCGCGGCGCAGAGATCGAGGAACGGCTGCGCGACTTGATCGCTCTTCTGGCCATGGACGCGTGGATCGATCGCCGGTGTGGCACCTATTCCGGAGGGATGCGCCGTCGGCTTGACCTGGCGGCGGGCCTGCTTCACCGGCCGGAGGTCCTCGTGCTGGATGAGCCCACAGTGGGTCTCGACATCGAGAGCCGCAACGCCATCTGGCAGGTTCTGCGGATCCTGCGTGATCAGGGCGTCACCATTCTTCTCAGCAGCCATTACCTGGAAGAAGTCGATGCCTTGGCTGATCAGTTGGCCATCGTCGAGGCCGGCCGCGTGATCGCTGAAGGGTCGCCCCGGGAGCTCAAGCAGTCGCTGGGAGGGGATCGGGTCACCCTGCGGGTGAGGGAGTTCAGCGACCCGGCCGAGGCGGAACAGGTTCAAGATCTTCTGCGGGCTTGTCAGGGGGTGCGTCAGGTGGTCGTGAATCGTGCCCAGGGTTACTCGCTCAACCTGGTGGTGGAGGAAGAGTCCGTCGTCGCGCGAATCCGCGAGACCCTTGCTGCCGCCACCCTGCCGGTGTTTGCCCTCGCCCTCAGCCGTCCGAGTCTGGATGATGTCTATCTTCAGGCCACCGGTCGCACCCTGATGGATGCCGAACTCGCTCTGGTCGGCCAGCGAGATCCGAAACTGGAGCGCAAGCAGCAGATGCGTTGAATCCTCCGTCTCCCTCTGATCGCCTGTCCCATCCATCCCCCTTGATTGACGTTTCTCTGCCGACCATGACCAGTGCTTCCCCCGGCCTGAACGCTCTGCCAGCGGACAACGGCGCAGCCTCCGCCCTGGCGGAGATCCTTCAGGAAACCCTGGCCTTGACGCGCCGTCTCTTTGTGCAGTTGCTGCGGCGCCCCTCCACCCTGATCGCCGGGGTGCTGCAGCCTCTGATCTGGCTTCTGCTGTTCGGCGCTCTTTTTGCCAAGGCTCCCAGTGGCTTTCTTCCCGGTGGCGAGAGTTATGGCCGTTTCTTCGGCGCGGGTGTGATTGGGTTCACCGCCGTCAGCGCAGCACTGAACGCTGGCTTGCCAGTGATGTTCGATCGGGAATTTGGTTTTCTCAATCGACTGCTTGTTGCACCGCTTCGTTCACGCAGCTCGATTATTTTCTCCTCTGTTCTTTATATTTCTACTCTCAGCCTCATCCAGAGCCTGGCCATCATCTTCGCGGCGGCGCTTCTGGGATATGGCTGGCCAGGCCCGGTTGGGTTGCTGGTGGTTCTGTTGACCCTGGCGCTGCTTGTTTTCGCCGTGACGGCCCTCAGTCTCGGCTTGGCCTTTGCACTGCCTGGACACATCGAGATGATTGCGGTGATTTTTGTCGTCAATCTCCCCCTGCTTTTTGCCAGCACCGCCCTGGCCCCCCTGTCCTTCATGCCCCCTTGGCTGGCCTGGCTGGCCGCTGTGAATCCCTTGACTTTTGCCATCGAGCCGATCCGCGCCCTTTACAACGGTCATGGGCATCTTTCCGATGTGGTGCTGCAAGCCCCCTACGGTGCCCTGAGTGGTTGGACCTGTCTCTGGCTGCTGTTCGCCCTCGCGTTCGCCCTCTTCCTGCTGGTTCGTCCACTGCTCGATCGCAAATTGCAGTGATCCCCCTCCTCCTGTCTTGATCCGCCGTGTCCCGCCCCCTCCCTCAGCCACCTTCGCAGGATTGGTCATCCCTGCTCCTGGACGCCATCCAGAAGCGTGATGCCCCCAGGGCTTTCGAGCTTGCCCTGCGTTGTGTGCATCGCCAGGGGATGGGCGCTCTGGAGACAGTCCTGGACCGCGCCGACGCGGTCTCCGGAGAGGGAGGCGACGCCCGATCCTGGCTGTTTCCCTTGCTGAAACAAGGATCGGCCGCTGGTGCCCCCCTCCCGCTGCCCTCTGAGACAACGACCCCACCCCCGCTGTCCACGCCGAGCCCATCCTTCACCGCTGCGGTCCCGCTGGCGGAAACGGCGCCCCTGGCAGAACCGCTTGCCAGCGCGGAAGCCCCTGGTCCCGAATCGGATCCCCCCCCTTCCTTCCCGGCCACGTTCAGCGACCCTTCTTCGCCTTCCGAACCCCCGTTCGAACCCCCAGCCTCTTCTGACACCAGCGAATTTCCGTCCGGCTCGCAGGAGGAGGTGTTCGCCGACGCGGCACCCACCGCCGCATTGGATCAGGCGTTCGCCCCCTTGGAGATCGCCTTTCCGCCCTTGCCAACGCCAGAGCGGCAGGCGCCGCCTTCGCCCCCGGCTCCCTCCAGCCCCTCGACAGGCGGCTCACCCTCTTTCCTGGCCGGCTTCCCAGGACTCTCCATCCGACACGAACGCACTGGGCCCGAGGAGTCTGTTGTGGGCAAAGACCCCACCGAGAGCAGAGAGCCTCCCCATCCCTTCGCTGGCAGCGACCCGGAAAAAAGTGCGGACGAGGTTGGCGGAGTGGATCTCCCCTCGGTTCGGGAGCCTCTTCTGGACGATTTCCCCGCAGGCCAGGCAGCGCCGGTCCCGACCTTTCAGTTGGAGGCCTCTGAGGAACCGGCGGACGACAAGGAGCCGGCCCCCAGGAGCTTGGAGGCCTGGCGAGCCTGGCTCCCGGGCCCCTTCCGTTCCCGTTCCCGCCCTTAGGAGTCCATGCTTCCGCCGGATCACTCCACCCTCAAGGGGGCCTTGATCGTTTCTGTTCAGGCTCCGGAAGGATCACCGCTGCGGGATCCTCAGGCCATTGCCGCGATGGCGGAGGCTTGTCTGGCCAATGGCGCGGCTGGGGTCCGATTGGAGAGCCCCGAGCACATTGTTGCCGTGCGGCGCCGCTGTCCGCAGGCGTTGATCGTTGGCTTGTGGAAACGCACCTGGCCGGACAGCCCCGTCTACATCACGCCGCGGTGGCGTGAGATCACGGCCGTCTGGGGCGCCGGGGCGGATGTGGTGGCCCTCGATGCCACCGAGAGGCCCAGGCCCGAGGCAGAAGCTTTTGAGGACCTGGTGCGTCGCGCCCGTGAGGAGCTGGGTGTGCCGCTGATGGCTGATGTGGACACCGTGGCCGCTGGCTGCCGCGCCGCCGCGCTGGGATGTGCCTGGGTCGGAACGACGCTCTACGGCTACACCGCGTCCACGAGCCACCAGCGGCCACCGGCCATGGATCTCGTGACAGCCCTCCGGGACGCCCTTCCCTCCTCCGTTCCTGTGATCTGCGAGGGAGGAATCAGCACGCCGGAGCAAGCGCGAGAGGCCCTCAGCCGAGGGGCGGATCTTGTGGTGGTGGGGACCGCCATCACGGGAGTGGATCTGCAGGTCGCTCGCTATGTGTCAACGATGGCGAGGGGATCCCAAAACTTTCTGTAGGCCGCGTCACGCGGGTCCAGTGGTGTCGCACCATGGATGGTGTGTTCCTGGAGGACGAAAAGGCACCATGGCGCGTCTTTCCCTTTGCAAACCTCCCGTGTCCGCCTTCGGCTCTGGAGCTCTTCTTGGGGTCACCCTCCTGGCGTCGGCCTCCTTTCCCTTCAGTTCCGGCAATCTGGCCCAGCTTGAGGCACTGAATCGTGAACTGGGCAAGCTCTGCTCTGCCAACCCCCCCCGGCAGGCGCTCACCGTCTGTCGCTTGCACGCCAAATTGCTCGGCGCCCTTTGAGGCCACCACGCTGGCAGGATTGTCCTCCCCCAGGGATCCTTCGGCGGCCAACCCGCGCGATGGCGTTCTTGCACGCCATCGCCAGCTGAAAAACAGGGCCACCGAATGGTCGGTGAAAGGCCGCGGGAGCCTGGAGGAAAGGGGAGGATTGCTCCTCACATCATGCCCATACCGGGCATTCCCATTCCGCCCATTCCGCCCATTCCGCCCATGCCGCCCAGTCCACCCATGCCATCGCCTCCGCCGCTGGGAGGGCTGGGGGGTTCCGGTCGGTCCGCGATGATCGCCTCGGTGGTGAGGATGAGGGAAGCGATGGAGACGGAATCCTGCAAGGCCAGTCGCACCACCTTTGCTGGATCCAGAATGCCCGCGCTGAGCAAATCCTCGTAGGTGCCGGTGAGGGCATTGAATCCCTTCCCCTGACGACGGATCTCTGCCACCACCACATCGCCGTTGGCGCCCGCGTTGGTGGCGATCTGCCGCAACGGTTCCTTCAGAGCGCGCTGAATCAGTCGCACGCCGGTGATCTGATCTCCCTTCAGGGAGGGGATCAAGGACTCCAGATCGTCGGCCAGCTCGAGCAGCACCGTGCCGCCGCCCGCGATGATCCCTTCCTCCACCGCAGCGCGTGTGGCATTGAGGGCATCTTCAATGCGCAGCTTGCGGTGGCGCAGTTCGGTCTCCGTGGGCGCTCCCACCTTGATCACCGCCACTCCACCGGCCAGCTTGGCGATGCGTTCCGACAGTTTTTCGCGGTCGTAGCTCGAATCGGTGGACTCCAGCTCACGCTTGATGGCGGCAATGCGCTGAGCGATGGCCTGGCGACGATCTTCCCCCGCCAGAATGGTGGTCTGGTCCTTGCTGATGGTGATCCGCTCGGCTTGCCCGAGATCCGCCAAGCTGACCTTGGCCAGGCTCATGGCCCGGTCTTCGCTGATGACCGTGCCTCCGGTGAGCACGGCGATGTCTTCCAGCATGGCCTTGCGGCGATCACCGAAGCCTGGGGCCCGCACCGCAGCCGCCTGCAGCACCCCGCGGGTCTTGTTGACCACCAGGGTGGCCAAGGCTTCCCCCTCCACCTCCTCCGCAAGGATCAGCAACGGCCTGCCGCTGCGGGAGACGGCTTCCAACACAGGAACCAGATCCTGCACCTGGCTGATCTTCCGATCCGTCAACAGCACGTAGGGACGATCATGCACGCATTCCCGTCGCTCCTGATCCGTAATGAAATAGGGGGAGCTGTAGCCCCGATCAAAGGCCATCCCCTCGGTGACCTCCACTTCGGTGGTCAGCGATTTGGATTCCTCCACCGTGATCACGCCATCGGTGCTCACCTTCTCCATGGCGGCGGCGATCATGCGACCGACTTCCTCGTCGTTGCCGGCGCTCACCGTCGCCACCTGACGAATCCCGTCCCCCTCCACCGGGGTGCTGCGTTGCACAATGCCCTCCACGGCCCGGGCGACCGCCAGCTCCATGCCGCGGCGGAGTTCGACCGGATTGCATCCCGCCGCCACGTTGCGCAGACCTTCCCGCACCATGGCCTGGGCCAGAACGGTGGCCGTGGTTGTGCCGTCTCCGGCCGTGTCCTTCGTTTTGGAGGCCACCTGCTGCATCAGCTTGGCGCCGAGGTTCTCAAACGGATCCGCCAGCTCAATCTCCTTGGCGATTGTCACTCCGTCGTTGACGATGTCGGGGGCACCGAACTTCTTCTCCAACACCACATTGCGGCCTTTGGGGCCGATGGTGACCCGCACCGCCTCCGCCAGGGCATTGACCCCGCGCTCCAGGGAATCTCTGGCGGCATCGGAGAACTGGATCAGCTTGGCCATGGGGGAGGGCAGTGGACAACAGACTGAAGTTCCAGGCTCCCACATGGACGGTCGCCCTGCGCGGCGGATCCCCTCCAGATCCGCAACCGAACCCCCGCTGTTGGGCCCCGACTCGGTTCGTGGCCGGTAGGGTCAAGGAAGTGGAGTCCCAGGCGCGAACCGATGGAGGAATTCCTCCAGAACACCATGGCCGGGGCCGCAGACCGTGCCCTGTCTCCTTC
>JBKDSZ010000028.1:0-5991 GCA_046340375.1 Cyanobacteriota bacterium
AGTTCATTCACCACCGGCTGAATCTCCTCCACCCGCACCTCGCGGCCGATCGCCTCGCCATAGGCCGCCGCCGCTTCAGCGGAAAAGATCCCTCGTGCCGGGCCATCACTACACGCCACCCGATCAAAGATCGCCGTCGCCAACCCGCCGATCTGCTCCACCTTGGCCAGCTCCAGATCCGCCGCGGACCTCCGCAGGGTGGTGGCGATCACCGGCAGCAGCTGATCCTCCCGCAGCCGATCCAGCACATGGCGCACATAGGCTTGATCCAACAGGGGATAGGGCAGGGAGGTGGCGCCAGCGAAGGCCTGATTGCGTCGGGCCGTCAGCTCGCTCACCAATGCCCGGTGGGAGCCGGTGCCAAGGAAGAGAAAATGCCCGGGAGTGCCAAGCCTGTGGTTGATGGCATCATCCACGATCAACACCACATCGCCGTCGCTTTGATCCACCACCTCCGTCAACGCCTGCGCCAGGGTGGCTCCACCCTCTTCCCCGAGCCGCTCCAGCAACGGCGATCGGGGTGTCGCGAGCAGCCGCAGCGTTTGACGCAGGGCCCCCTGCACCAGCGCCGCGGGGCTGGCCTTGGTGTCGCTCCATAGATCCACGTCGATCACCACCGCTCCCCGCCCCTCCAGCTCCGGCAGCAGATCAGTGCACAGAAAAGTGGTTTTGCCTGTGCGCCGCAGCCCCGAGAGGAACAGCCCCGATCGCAGACCCTCGTCCAAGACGCCAGGCCGCAGCAGGCGGCCCGCCAGCTCAGCGGCCAGTTGGGGGCGGCGGAAGACTTCGGCCACGGGATTGGAACGTTTTGACCACAGCCATAATTAGGGTCTGCACAGCAAAGGCGCCAAGCGGCGCGGACGGCCTCCCACTGGCACCCAGCCAGGCGAGACTCGAACCAGCCAAAGCGAACAGATGGGGTTGGGGTGAAAGGGCGGCATCGATCTGCTGGTGGAATTTCAGCCTCCTCAACGAGCTCAGGCAGTCGCTGGCAGCACGCATCGATCTGGTGATGGTGGATGCTATCCATAATCCCTGCCCTACATCAAAGCCTCGATCGAAGCGAACAAGCAGGAACTTTATGCAGTGTGATGGTCGGGCGGACCTCAATGACATCCTCGAAGCTGCGGCCGCCTCATTGGGTCCGCCGTGGAACGAGAGTTCATCATCATTGGCGAAGCGCTCAGGCTGATTAGCCAGCAATCTCTCGAATTACTCCATTGAATTCCCGAAGCCCGCCAGATCATTGATTTCCGCAATCTGCTGACGCACGAGTACCCCACTATCAGTGATCGCATTGTTTGGGGAGCCATTCAAAAAGGCAGCATGGAGATCAGCCTCTGGAATCATCCTCAAAAACGCTGGGTTCTTGGAGCCATCGCGCCAGTTGAAGCCGTGGCCTTGGTGGGGCGTCCAGGGCGGCCAAAAAGGCCTCCCAGTCTATCGCATCCAAGGGAAAGACACGGCGTTCCGCCAACGTTTCGGCCGCGCTGGCCAGGGCGCTCTCCAGCACAAAAACCGGACACACTGTGCTCCGCTGCCAGTGCCCCCTGCGGTCTGAAAGGTGGCCGACGACACCCCAAGCAAGGTGGCGACCTGCTAGCTGGTGAGCGGGACCGCTGCAGCACGCGCGACCAGCCTCCCCCGGGCGTGCGCTGGTCAGATGGGCCCTGACCGTGCGTCACGCTGGCCCATTGTTTGGCGAGTAGGGTATTTCTTGCCTATCCAGACCATTTCCACGACCGGCCATGGGACCTCAGCTGCATCCGATTTCGGCAACCTCCGGGGGGTCGGTTTGCGCGGATCGAGAGCTGGATGTGGTGTTCGTGCATGGCTTGGGCGGCGATCCCTTCAGCACCTGGCGCTATGGGAAAGACGAGAGCACGTCCTGGCCCCACTGGCTGGCTGAGGAGTATGGCGAGCGGATCGCGGTGTGGTCGTTTGGCTATCCAGCCAGCCCAACCATGCTGAGGCGCTGGAAGGAAGGTATGAAAAAGTTCATTGGCCGCCCCTACGATGAAGATGCTGGGTATTCCATGCCGCTCCCTGATCGGGCCCGTAGTGCCCTCAATGCGATGGTGAAGCGAGACATCGGCCAGCGTCCTTGTGTGTTCATTGTCCACAGCCTGGGTGGCCTGGTGGTGAAGTATATGCTGAATCATTCCCACGAAGCAGACCAGGCCAGCAGGGAGCATGCGTTGATTGCCAACTGTAAAGCCGTGCTGTTTCTGGCCACACCCCATCAAGGCAGCGACTTGGCCTCATGGTTGTCAAAGTTTAAGCCCTATTTCAAAACGATCACGATTGACGAACTCAAAGACAATGAGAGTCATCTGAGAGATCTCTACCAGCGCTATCAACAGAGGGCCAATAAATATCAAATTGATACCCGCAGCTTTTTTGAATCTCGTGCTACCTCCGGGGCTGTCGTGGTGGTCAAGCCTGATTCCGCCAATCCCGGCGTTGGCAAAGAGCCGCTCCCCCACGATGCCGATCATGTGTCCATTGCGCGTCCGAAGCAAAAGGATGATGCAGTTGTGCTGGAAGCCAAGGAGCTGATCGAAGCCCAGCTGCGCTCCAATCCCACACCGCTGAAAGCCACTGTCTCTGAGGGTCCCATCCCGGATCTGTTTGACAGCTCAGACTTTCACCTGAAAGTGAGCGTGGAAGAAACCGCGGCGAACAAGCTGCAGCTCTTGAGACAGGGGACGGAAGAGGGGGTGTCTCTCTCTTGCCGGCTGCGCTTTTGCCTCTATCAAGGCCAGAACGTCTTGTCCGCAGCGGCGATTCTTGAGGCTGGCTTTTCGCCAGATCCACTGCATTTCCTTGGGGATGACCCAAGCCCGTTGATCGATGCGATCAAGCGATTGTGTGGATATGCTTTGATCGATTGTAGAGATCATCTCGATGATAAACCGCTCCCGCTTCATTTGCATCTCCATCTCCTGCTTCCCGTGACCTGGCTGTCTGGGCCGCTTCCCGAAGCGATCAGGCAGGGCTTGGGGCGTCAGGTGTTTTTCGGCTGCTCAAAGCGAGCGGAGTTGGCCGGATCCGCCATCACAGAACTCCGTGCCCAAGCCATGCGGGTCAATCAACGCCTTCACTCCGGCGGCGCTCTCTCCAGCCTGCGCTGGGCAACGGTTTGTCATGGAGAAGCCCAGCCCGTGCCACTGGCTGAATTGTTCCATCCCCCAGCTCAGGCGATTCACCTGAACGCTTGCGACCTCGACAGCAAGCCTGACGACTGCAAGCTGGTGCGTCGTGATGCCCTGCTGGCCGCAGAGCACAGGCTTTTGTTTGCTGAGCGATTCTGCGGCGCTGGCGAAGGTTCAGCTGCAGGGAGCGTGGGCCAACGGTGGCTGCGCTTGGTGGAGATCGGCCTGCCCCTGGTGTTCTGGTGGCGCGGCGATGGCACGCCTCCGCTGAACCCAGGCCTCGATCGGTTCGCGCTTGTCCTGCAGGGAAGCTGGAGCGAGCTCTGCAATGCTTTGCGACTTCTGGCGCGAGAGCTGAATCCCCAGGAACAGGACAATCGGGCGATGAAGGCCCTGCTGGCCAGCCTGGGCATCTTCTACGAAGAGCCCCTCCGCTGCGCCCGGGCAGCTTCCTTGCTCCATCCCCGCCACACCGCTCCCTGACCCCCACCACCATGGCCTCCTGGCACCGATTCCCCCTCGCGGCCGAGGACAACATTGCGCTGACGCCCGCTGATCCCGCCGATCCTGTTCCCGCTGATCCTGATCCCACCGATCCTGATCCCACCGATCCCGATCGCTCCCGAATCCTGCCCCCGGCACCCCCTTGGCGCCGCTTTCTCTCAGACCACGCTTTCGCCCCTTACCGTGACGACGCCCGGCGCCGCTGGCAGGAGCTGCTGGCGTTCGAACGCAACGACCCCCGTGCGAAACGGGCGAAGGACCGGGCCAGCAGCTTTTTCATGGCGGACACCCCCCGCTTCCATGCCGTGGTGGATGCGGTGAATGCGGCGTTGGTGTTGCGCCGGCCGCTGCTGCTCACCGGCAACCCCGGCTCCGGCAAAACCTCCCTGGCCTACGCGGTGGCGGAGCGGCTGGGGTTGGGGCCGGTCCTGCGCTGGCCGATCACCCCCCGCAGCACGCGGCGCGAGGCGCTTTCCACCTACGACGCCGTGGCCCGTCTGCAGGCGGTGCAAGCGGAGGACGGCCAGCGGGTGGGGGTGGCGCCCTTCGTGAGGCTGGGTCCCCTGGGCACGGCCTTTTTGCCCTGGGAGCGGCCGCGGGTGGTGCTGATCGATGAGATCGACAAGTGCGACATGAGCCTGCCGAATGAATTGCTGGAGCTGTTTGAGGAAGGGGAGTTCGACATCCCGGAGCTGGTCCGTGAGGCCAAGCGGCGCGAAGACGCCGGAGAGGAGAATCCCGAGGAGCGGGTGGCCACCGCCGATCCCGGCGGCGAGGCGCTGGTGCGCAAGGGCCGGGTGATCTGCCGGGAATTTCCGCTGATCCTGCTCACCAGCAATGGCGAGCGGGAGTTCCCGGCCGCCTTCAACCGTCGCTGTTTGCGGCTGCGCATGCCCGAGCCGAGTGGGGATGTGGAGGTGCTGCGGCAGATCGTGCGCAACCATCTCTGTCGGGGCGTCGAGGCCGACAAGCAAGAGGAGCTCTTGGAGGCCGCCACGGCCGATATCCAGGCCTTTGCGGCAAGGTTTGGGGAGGCCGACGGCCGCCAGAGCGCTGATCTGTCGGTGGACCAGCTGCTCAACCTGGTCTACGTGCTGCACGGCGGTGCCGGAGGCGCGGAGGGTCCGGGCGACGTGGACAGCGACACGGCCGAGCGGCTGCGGGAGCTGTTGCTGCAGGCCCTCGGCAGCAGCGTCTGATGGCTGAAGCGATCCTGCCATCGCCGCTGGGGGCCCTGGCGGAGGTGTTGGAGGGGGAAGGGCTCAACGGTATGGAGATCGCCGAGCTGGTGTGGCTCGCCGGCCAGCTCCGGCGTGAGGGCGGGTCACCAGCGGTTGCACGCCGGCTGAAGCCGCAGGTTGAGGAGCCCGCAGGCAGTGATGGCGCAGACGCCGCGTCGGCCGAGCCCCGGCTGGATTCCGCCCCCGTCGTCGGCCGCGACCAGGCGAGTGGTGCCCGACCAACCCCGCCACCCCGGAGAGAACCCGCCGCCGAACTGCAACCCAGCCGGCCCAGCGGCGGACCCCGTGCGACGAGCGAAGCGGACAGCCTGCAGGTCCTGGTGGAGGATCCCCCCCTGATCAGCCAGCCCATGCGGCTGGCCCGGGCGCTCTCGCCCTTGAACCGGCTGGTGGATGCGGCAGGGGAGCTGGAGCTGGATGAGGAGGCGACGGTGGAGGCGATCGCCCTCGCGGCGGTGGAGAAGCTGCCCTGGCAACCGGTGCTGCGGCCGCGACAGGAACCCTGGCTGGAGATCTGCCTGGTGTTCGACCGCAGCCCGTCGATGGCGATCTGGGCCCGGCTGGAGAAGGACCTGCGGCGTTTGTTCAGCCGCTACCTGCGCCTGCGGGATGTGCGCCAGTTCCACCTCCGCAATGGACCGCAAGGGCTCACGCTCACCACCCCCGGCGGCCGCAGCCTGCCGGCGGGGGCGCTGCTGCGGGCGGAGCGGCGCCAGGTGGTGATGCTGGTGAGCGACGGCTGCGCTCCAGCCTGGTTCGATGGCACCCTCGTGCGGCAGTTCCTTGGCGTCTGGGGCCAAACCCTGCCCACGGTGCTGCTGCAGGTGTTTCCGGAGTGGATGTGGGAGCGCACGGCGCTGGGAGAACACCAGGCCCTGGCCGCCACGGCCGACCCAGCCTCCGCGATGCTGCCTGCCAGCCAGGCGCTGGAGCTGCGACGCCTGCCGCTGCGGCGGAGCAGCCCGGCGCTGCCCCCCGCGCCGGGCACCACGGTGCCGGTGGTGGAGCTCGATGCCGATCTGCTGGCCGCCTGGGCTCGCTTGCAGGTGGGTGCGCCTGGAGGCATCGCCCTGGCGTACCGCTTCCTGGCT
>JBKDSZ010000029.1:0-52129 GCA_046340375.1 Cyanobacteriota bacterium
TTCGCTCAAAGGGTCCAGGTGATGTCTCTGCCATGGCCGGTCGCGTGATCGATTGCCAGGAACGAGATTAGGTGTGCGCTGGTGAGAGCGATGTGGTGACGGATGGCGAACCGCTCGAGATCACGAAGGCTCTTGCAGCCGCTGAGGATGCCGAGAACAGCGACCAGAAGGAAATATCAGGCCGGAATGCGGATCCCACGTCGCATTCGGATGTCTGGGATGGCGCGCAAAAAGCTGATCAGGTTTAGATCGCTTGCGGCAGGAGGGGATTTAGACAAGGGTACACAGCAATCCCGCCAAGGACACCGTAAGCAGAGCCCCTTGGCCAGACCGCTTGGGACAGACTTTGAATCAGCCCTGGGCTCACTCCACCCGTCAGGCGCCGCAGGGCTGGCGCCACCAGCGCCAGCCCTCCGCGTTGATCACCAGGCCGAGCACCAGCAGCACCACCAGCAGGGCCACCTGGTCGCCACGGGAATCGGGCACGACGATGTCGGCGATCAGATGGGGGATGTTGGTGACGGAATAGACGACGCTCAGCCAGAAATGGGTGCGGCGCCACCAACGCCATCCGCCGGCGGTGGCCGGATCGCTGGCGGTCCAGGTGATCAGGCGGCTGGCCAGCAGGGGGATCAGGAAGTAGCTCAACATCCCCCCATACACCAGCGGCAGGCGGTTGGGAGCGACCTGGCTCTCGATCTCGGGCGAGAGGCCATGGAAGAGGGGCATCAACCCCAGCTCCACATGAAAGAGCATGGCCAGCAGATAGGCCAGCCAGAGCTGCCGCAGACGCAGGGCATGGTCGATCGGGGCGGTCATGGCGGGAAGCGGGTCAGCCGGGCATCGTGACGAATTCCTCCGCCACGGAGGGATGCAGAGCCATCGTGCGGTCGAAATCGGCCTTGGTGGCGCCCATCCCCAGGGGAATCGCCGCCATCTGGATGATCTCCGCCGCATGCTCACCCACCATGTGGCAGCCCAGCACACGCCCGCTCTCCTTCGCCACGATCAGCTTCAGCAGCACCTTCGGATCCCGCCCTGGCAGGGCCTGGCTCATGGGGCGGAAGCGGGCGCGGTGCACCACGATGCCGTCGGCGCCATGGCGCTCCAGGGCCGTCTCTTCCGTCAGCCCGACACTGGCCAGCTCCGGCTGGCTGAACACCGCGCTGGCCACCAGGCTGTGGTCCACCTGCCGGGGCTTGCCGCCATAAACCGTGTCCGCAAACGCGCGACCCTCATCCACCGCCACCGGCGTCAGGCAGATGCGTTCCGTGACGTCGCCCACGGCGTGGATGTGGGGCACGTTGGTGCGCTGGTCGGCGTCGACCGGGATGCGGTGACCCTCCACGGCCACACCCGCTGCCTCCAGGTTCAGCCCCTTCAGGAAGGGGAGGCGCCCAGTGGCGAGCAGCACGCCGCCGCAGGCGATCGTTTCACCGCTCTGGGTGGTGACGGTGAGCTCGCCGGGGGGGCAGAGGCCGCTGATCGCCGCGGGGGAGTGGGCGAACCGGATCGTGATGCCGTCGGCCTCCATGCCAGCCCGCACCGCCTCGCTGGCTTCCCGATCGAACCCCCGCAGCAGGTGATCGCCCCGCACCAGCTGGGTCACCCGCACCCCCAGGCCATTGAGGATGCAGGCGAATTCACAGGCGATGAAGCCGGCGCCCACCACCACCATCTCCTCCGGCAGGGACTCCAGCTCAAACAGGTCATCGCTCACCCATCCCAGGTGCGCGCCGGGAATGTCGGGCCGGTGGGGGCGTCCGCCGACGGCGATCAGGATGCGCTCGGCCTCCAGCTCCCGCTCGCCGCCATCGGCGCCCGTGATCCCGATCTGATGGGGGTCCAGGAACCGCCCCCAGCCGCTCACCAACTCCACGCCGGCTTTTTCCAGAAAGCCGATGTGGAGCGCGTTGAGGCGATTCACCTCGGCGCGGGTGTTCGCCAGCAGGCGGGAAGCGTCCAGCCGCACCTCCCCCGGATCCCAGCCGTAGCTGGGGGCGTCCGCCAGCAGGTGGCGGTAGGCCGAGCCGTAGACGAGCAGTTTCTTCGGCACGCAGCCGCGGATCACGCAGGTCCCCCCCACGCGATCGCCCTCCACGATGGCCACCTTCGCGCCATGGGAGGCGGCCCGTTTGGCGGCCGCCAGCCCGCCGGAACCGGCGCCCAACACAATCAGATCAAAGGAAGCAGCCATGGCAGCGGCGGATGGGGGAGGGGGATGGGGCGAGGGGGATCAACCCTCAAACGCCCGGACGGGCTGGCTGACGCCGCCGGGTTGCTGACCCTTGAGATGGGCGAGCATCGTGTCGGCATCCGACACGGCAAAGGGATCGACGGGGCAGTTGTCACCGAAGTCCTCCTCGACGAACATCGCCTCGATCCGGCCGTCGTTGACGAGCATGGAATACCGCCAGGAGCGCATGCCGAAGCCCAGGTTCGACTTGTCGACCAACATGCCCATCTTGCGTGTGAACTCGCCGTTGCCATCCGGCAGCAGAAACACGTTCTTGGCGCCGATGGCCTTGCCCCACTGGAACATCACAAAGGCGTCATTCACCGACAGGCAAATGATCTGATCGACGCCTTGGGCGCGGAACTCCTCATGCAGCTCCTCGTAGCGGGGCAGGTGGTTGGAGGAGCAGGTGGGGGTGAAGGCGCCGGGAAGGGCGAAGAGCACCACCTTTTTCCCCTGGAAGATCGCGTCGCTGGTGAGCTCCTGCCAGCGGAAGGGGTTGGGTCCGGGAACGGAGGCATCCCGGACGCGGGTGTGGAAGGTGACCTTGGGGACGCGGTCAAGGAAGGCCATGGGCGTCTTGCGCTTGGAGGACATCACTCTAACTCATACTGACTCCGACTTAGGTGGCGTGGTCGCCTTCAGCGCCTCTCCTGGTTCCAGGGCATCAGCGTCAGCAGCCGGGTCAGGCCGCAGAAGCCGCTGAAGCCGGCAAACACCAGCCCCGCCCCCGCGAACCAGCTCAGCACAATCCAGCTGGGCGCCACCCACTGGCTCAGGGTCAGCCCCGCCAGCACCAGCACTCCCGCAGCGATCTGCACCTGCCGCGTCAGGGGGAGCGGGGCGCCTTTGCGCTTGCGCATCGGCAGGCCGCCCTGCTCCCAGGAGGGAAGGCCCCCCTCCAGATCCGCAACGGGATGGGGGTGGCCCCGCCGCCGCAGCTGCTCCATCCCCTTGACGCTACGGCTGCCGCTCTGGCACACCAGCACAAGAGGGCCCTCGGGCAGGGTGGCGTCGACGAGCCGGCCGAGGGGCACGTTGAGGCTGCCGGCGATGTGGCCGCTGGCGTATTCCATCGGCTCCCGCACGTCGATGACGGTCGCCTGGTGTTTGGCGACGCGCACCGCGAGGGCGCGGGCGCTGAGATGCAGGCCCTGGTGGTGAAGGATCATGGTCGGACTCTCCTGGGGTGCGCGGGGAACAGAGTTGTGGCGGGGCGGGGAACAGGAGCGACGGACCGGTCAAGCTGATGTTCAGCACTATGATTCCTAACGCATAAAGGGCAGGGAGCCAATGGCTTGTCCGTAGGGATGACCGTCCCGCGCCTGCTCCGGCTCCGCTTCCCTGGCCCCCGCCCGCGCTCCCGCCGTTGCGTTCAGCGTCTGACGGAATCGTGGCAGGACCCCATGCGCGCCAGGCACCGCCGGAGCCGGTCGCGGTTGAAGCGCTGCACCAGCAGGCAGGGCAGGTTGAACGCCGTGGCGAACACCAGGTTCACCAGCACCCCTTCCGGCGGCAGCCAGAGGGCGGTGAGCCCTCCTGCGGCCCAGAGCAGCCCGTGCACCAGCTCCGCTCGGCGGGTTTCCACCCACAGCTGGAGCAGCGCCCCTTGATCCCGCCGCGCCAGGTCGGCTTTGCGCACCCCTCCCGGCAGCGCCGGGCCAGCATCGGGAATCCACCGTTTCCAGCGGCGGATTCCTGGAGGGCCCGTGGGACGGCGTCCGGTTCGCCAGGCAGGAGACGTCGCTGACGGGCTGTTGGGGAGCAGCCATCGTTCTGGCACCAGGTTGGCCGACTGACCCACCAGCAGAGAGGCCAGCAACCAGAACACGGCGGAGCTGAGCAGCGGCAGCAGGGCGGGGGGCTCCATGCGCGGGGCCTCAGCGGGTGCGGAAGCGGCGGCCCTTCCAGCTCACCTCCCCCCGCTCCAGGTTGAGGATCGCCAGGAAAAACACCGCAAGAAAAAACACCACCGGGAGGGGAAAAAGCAGATTGATCCAGCGGAAGCGTCCCACCCGATGCGTCAGGAGCAGCAACTGCAGGGCAAACGCGCCGTAGATCAACGCGTTCGGACCGATCGCCCCATCTCCCACCAGCGGCCATCCCAGGAGGGCAGCCGGCAGGCACCAGGCGGCCCAGAACAGGCCCGACAACCAGAGCAGCACGGCCAGCATCCTGGGCCAGCGCACCTCTCCAGCGGCGGTGGCGAAGTTCTTGTCAAAGCCGACCACCAGGTCGCCCAGCCCGCCGCCATACATGCGGTAGGTGATCTGCCCATAGCCGATGTAGGCGCTCACGGGCAACCCGGCCTGTTCATAGCCATGGCCGAGAAACCAGTCCTCCACGACCCTGCCGGCCACCGCCGCGTGGCCGCCGCTGCGGTCGTAGTCCGCTCGGCTGGAGAGCAGGGCCGGCCCGAAAGCGACACCGCAGCTCGGACCCAACGGCACCGCCAGCAGACCCACCAGGTTGAACAACACCGAAAGCTGCTCGTAGGGTTTCTCCGTGCGGTGATAGGGCTGAACCGACACTAGGCCCCCCAGCGCCTCATGCCGCGCCAGGAACCGTTGCACGAATTCCGGTCCGGGCTCGGTGTCGGCATCGAGAAACAGGAGCAGCTCCCCTTCGCTGGCCTGCACGCCATGGTGCAGGGCCCAGGTCTTGCCACACCACCCGGTGGGCAAGGGCGGTGGCTGGATCACCCGCACCGGCAGCGCCCCCTCTGCGTTTCGGGCCAGGGCCGCAGTGTCGTCTTCGGAGTGGTCGTCGATGACGATCACCTCGTGGGCCTGAACGCGCTGACGGGACAGGGCGGCGAGCAGATGGGGCAGATTGGTCGCCTCGTTGCGGGCCGGGATCAAGATTGAAAGCTTGCGCCACTGGCTGGGCGAGCCGGGGGGCAGCAAGGGGAGACGCAGGGAGAGGGCCCAGCCCAGCAGCCAGCGCACCAGGATGGAGACCTCCAGCCAATCCATCTGCCTCCTCAGACCCTCACGCTGGGAGGGTCGCCCACGCCTGCGGAGCCCTCGCGCCGGGTGGGTCTCCTGGAGAGAGCCTGTAGGCGGCGACGGCTGGGATCTCTGGCGGAGGTAGGGTCAAATCCCGCCTCAAGCCCCATGATCACCGTCGTCTCCAGGTGGCGAGCGCGCTCTGTCCTGGCGGCCTTCCTCTCGGCGGGCCTGGTCCTCTCCGGGGTGGCGCGGGCCTGCACGACGCTCACGATCAGCGACACCAAGGGGGGCGTGTATTTCGGGCGCACGATGGAGATGGCGCTTGACTTCCCTTATCAAGTTACCGCTTTCCCGGCGGGGCGGTTCCTCAGCTCAACGCTCGCGAACGGCGCCTCCGGACTGCGCTATCGCACCAGGCACCGCATCCTTGCGGTGACCGTGCCATTGGCGTCGCCAACCGACCTGAAGATCGTTGAGGGGGTGAATGAGGCGGGCCTGACCTTCAGCATGCTGGCGTTTCCAGCCGTGGGCCCCGAAGCGGACCCGGACGGCACCCGCAAGGCGCTGGCCGCCGTGGATCTGGGCTCCTGGGCCCTGGGGCAATTCAGCACCACCGCCGAGGTGAAGGCCGCCTTGCGGGCTCAGCCGGTGATCCTGACGGCGCTGTCGGTGATGGGCAATGCCAAAACCCCCTTCCACTACGTTCTGCATGACCGCAGCGGGGCGGGAATCGTGATCGAATATGTGGGCGGCAAACAGGTGATCGTCGACAACCCTGTGAATGTGATGACCAACGGTCCGAGCTTTGCCTGGCACCTGACGAATCTGGCCAATTACAGCTTCTTGACCAATGTGGACAAGTCGCAGGGAACCTTCGGATCCTTGACGGTTGTCGCCCCGGACAGTGGCGTGGCGACCTCTGGCTTGCCCTCCGCCAACACATCGGTGGGCCGCTTTGTGCGGGCGGCCTTCTACTCCCAGTACGCCAAACGCGCGGACATCCCGGATGATGCGGTGCGTGTTCTGGCCCATGTGATGAACAACTTTGATCGCCCCGTGAACATCACCATTGATCCGGCCTCTTCTCCGGTGGCCAATGAAGGGGCTGTAGGGGCCATTTTGTCGACCGCAACGAAGAAGCCCGCGACCATTTCAGAATCGACAAAGTGGATCACGCTGGTTGATCTCAATCGCGGCCGTTTCTACATCCGCTCACAAAATGCCATGAACTACACCATGTTTGATTTTCGCGGCGTGGCGCCGGCCTCAGAGGTTCGCTCCATCCCCCTGGACCGCCTCAATGGCACGGCGGCCAATGGCAACACGCTGCTCTGAGAAGCCGCAAACAGCAAAGCCGGCCCCGCAGGGACGGCTCACGAGCGTTACGGCAGCTCTGTCAAGCGGCCAGTGGCGCTGGACTCACCAGCGCTGGCGACCGCCACCACCACCACCACCAGTGGGGCGGGGCTCAGCCTTGTTGACGCGGATGGTGCGACCCATCCACTCGACGCCTTGGAGATCATCAATCGCCTTGGTTTCGTCCTGGGTGGAGGACATCTGGACAAAAGCGAAACCTCGCTTGAGGCCGGTCTCGCGATCCAGGGGGAGGCTGCAGTTGTTCACCTCGCCGTAGCTGGAAAAGAGGTGCCGCAAATCTTCCACTTCGGCATCGAAGGAAAGATTGCCAACGTAAATGGTCATGAAACAAACAGGTATGGGCAAGATTCGTTGAAAGTCCTGGAGAAAGGTGCTGGCCTGGAGGTGAAGTCTTTTGGAGGTCGCCGCGTGGGTTCAAACCCGCTGAAGGAGGTTCTCTGAATCTCTTTCACCCTACAGCAGAGCGGGGCGACGCCCCGGCGGATGGGCGAGCGGCCTCCTGGCGGTGGTCCGCTTCGGCGTCCTGCGGCGGTTGTCCCCGAGCCGCGGCTTGCGTTGTGGCGTGACGGATCCCCGCTCAACCCAGATCCGCCAGTCGCCCGCGGGCCAGCTCCGCCTGGGCCTCGGCTTCGGCCAGGTTGGCGCGGCATTCGGCCACCACCTCGGCAGGGGCCTTGCTGGCAAAGTTGGGGTTGGCGAGACGGCCGGAGAGGCCTTTGATGTCCTTCTCGGCCTTGGCGATGTCCTTCTCCAGGCGAGAGCGCAGCGCGTCCAGGTCCACCAGGCCCTCGATGGGCAGCACCACCTGCAGCTCCCCGCAGACCCCCGCCAGGGCCGGACCGCCACCCCCCTCGCCGGGGCTCGACACCGTGACCCCGGCAGCGCGGGTCAGGGCGGTGATGTCGGCCGAGGCCTGCTCCAGCAGGGCGGCCAGCTCGGGCCGGCCGGTGATGAAGCGCACCGGGGCCGCCTGGGCGGGCTTCAACCCCGCCACCGCCCGAAGGTTTCGCACCACCCGGATCGCCTCGATCAGCTCGGCGAATGACGCTTCCAGGTTGTCGTCCAGGCAGGCATCGTCTACCTCAGGCCAGGGGGCGAGGGCCAGGAACGTCTCGGCGGGTGCCGCAGTGAGGCCGTGCCACAGCTCCTCCGTCAGGTGGGGGAGGAGGGGGTGGAGCAGGAGCAGCAGGTCGCCGAGCACCTTGGCCAGCACCTGCCGGGCGGTGCGCTGATCCGCCAGAGCGGCCTCCAGGGCTGCCCCCTCCAGATCAGCCGACACCTGCAGCCGGCGCTTGCTCAGTTCCAAATACCAGTCGCAGACCTCGTTCCAGGCGAATTCCCAGAGGCCCTTGGCCGCCTCGCCGAGGGCGTAGGAGTCGTAGCGCTCGGCCGTTTCGCGGGTGACGCGCGCCAGGCGGGAGAGGATCCAGCGATCCGCCAGTTGCAGGGGGCGCCCCTCCTGGCGCAGCGCCGCTGGCTCGGGGGCCCCCAGGCTGGCGGGGGTTTCTCCGCCGAGGTTCATCAGGCCGAAGCGGGTGGCGTTGAAGAGCTTGTTGGCGAAGTTGCGCGCCGACTCCACCGTGGCGGAGGTGTCGCTCGCGCGGTCGTAGTCGAGGCGGATGTCCTGACCGGCGCCCGCCACCTCCCGCACCAGGGCGAAGCGCAGGGCATCGGCGCCGTAACGGTCGATCAACAGGAGCGGATCGATGCCGTTGCCGGCGGATTTGCTCATCTTACGGTTGTTCTCATCCCGCACCAGGCCGTGGATGTAGACATCCCGGAACGGGGGGCCGGCCTCGGGCAGAAAGGCGCCCGCCAGCATCGTCATCCGCGCCACCCAGAAGAAGATGATGTCGAAGCCCGTCACCAGCACGCTGGTGGGATACCAGGTGGCCAGATCGGCAGGCGGGGCCTGGCCGGGCTCGCCAGGCCAGCCGAGGGTGGAGAAGGGCCAGAGGCCACTGGAGAACCAGGTGTCGAGCACGTCGGGATCCTGTTCGAGCCGCAGCTCTCGGTCCTTGCCATGGGCCGCCTCCGCCTTGCGCCGCGCCTCCTCCGCGTCGCGCGCCACCACATAGGGGGTGGCTTCCGTGATCACCCCCCCCGTTTCGCTCACCACAAACCAGGCGGGGATGCGGTGGCCCCACCAGAGCTGGCGGCTGACGCACCAGTCGCGGATGTCCGTGAGCCAGTCGCGGTAGACCTTGCTCCAGCGATCGGGCACAAACCGGGGCTCGCCCCGCTCCAGGGCCGCTCGGCAATGGGCGGCCAACGGCTCCACACGCACGAACCACTGGGTGGAGAGCAGGGGCTCCACCGGAACCTTGCCCCGATCAGAAAAAGGCACGCTGTGGCGGTGCGGTTCGGTTTTGACGAGCAGCCCCTCGGCATCCATCGCCGCCACCACCGCCTGCCGCGCCGCGAAACGGTCCAGCCCGGCGAAGGGGCCGGCCGCCGCGTTCATCGTGCCGTCCTTCGCCATCACGGTGATCAGGGGCAGACCGTGGCGCTGGCCGATGGCGAAGTCGTTGGGGTCGTGGGCGGGGGTGACCTTCACGCAGCCCGTGCCGAAGGAGGCCTCCACATGGGCATCAGCCACGATCGGGATCCGCCGGCCCACCAGGGGCAGGTCGATCGTGCGGCCTACCAGCAGGGCGTAGCGGGGGTCGTCGGGATGGACCGCCACAGCGGTGTCGCCCAGCATGGTTTCCGGGCGGGTGGTGGCCACCACCAGGTGGTCATCGGTGGCGCCTCCGGGAACGGGGGTGAGGGGATAGCGCAGGTGCCAGAGGTGACCCTCCACCTCCTTCATCTCCACCTCCAGGTCGCTCACCGCCGAACCGGAGGCGGGGCACCAGTTGACGAGGTATTCGCCCCGATGGATCAACCCCTGCGCATGGAGCCGCACGAACGCCTCGCTCACCGCCCGGTTGAGGCCTGAGTCCAGGGTGAAGCGTTCCCGCCGCCAGTCGACGGAATAGCCCAGGCGACGCAGCTGGCCGACGATGGTGCCGCCGCTTTCCGTCTTCCAGGCCCAGGCCCGCTCCAGAAAAGCATCGCGGCCCAGATCGTCCTTGCTGCCCCCTTCCGCCTGGATCCGTTTCTCCAGGATGGTTTGCACGGCGATGGAGGCGTGGTCGGTGCCGGGGAGGCAGAGCACGTTGCGGCCCCGCAAGCGCTGAACGCGCACGACCGTGTCGATCAGAGCCGTGTTGAAGGCATGGCCCATGTGGAGGCTGCCCGTGACGTTCGGGGGCGGGATCACCACGGAGAAGGGTTCGCCAGGGGCGTTTGGATCCGGGTGAAAGGCGCCGGCCTGCTCCCAGGCAGCCTGCCAGCGGGCTTCCGTGCCGGCCGGGTCGTAGGTCTTGGGCAGGGGCGGCACGGTCACAGTGCGGGGGGAAATCCCCCCCATGCTCTCAAAAGGGGCTCCGGGCCCGCCTCAACTGGCGGCCGGGACTCCCTGCTGCACCGCCAGGGGAATCCGCGGAACCGGGAAGCCGGCGCGACTCAACACGTCGACGATCATGCGGTTGGTGTTGAAGTAAACGTCCCAATAGTGCTGGGTGTGGGCGTAGGGACGCACCGCCAGCTTCGGACCACGCTCGGTGAATTCGAGCACTTCCACGTCGGCGGTTTTGCCCTCGGCCTGGTTGGGCACCGACTCCAGACCCTTGCGCAGCAGCTCGATGGCCCGGGGCACGTCGGCCGTGTTGTCGAGCTGGGCCACCAGATCCACGCGCCGATAGGGGTGGCTGGAGAAATTTTTGATGTTGTCGCCGAAGAGCTTGGTGTTGCCGACGAAGTGGCGCACATTGTCGACGGAGGTGATGGCCGTGACGAACATGCCGACTTCCTCCACCGTTCCCTCCACGCCGCCGGCGTCGACGTAATCCCCAACGTTGATGGGCCGCAGAATCTGCAGGAACGCCCCGGCGGCGAAGTTGCCAAGCAGACCGCTCCAGGCGGCACCGATCGCCACGCCGGCACCGGCCAGGAGGGCAGCGAAGCTGGCGGTTTCGATGCCGAAGAAGCCGAGGATCGCGACCACCAGCACCACCCGCAGCAAGGCGCCCAGGATGCTGAGCAGGTAGTGGATCACCATCGTGTCGAGGCTGCCCCGGCTGAAGGAGCGGCGCAGGAGGCGCATGGCGAGCTGAATCAGCCAGCCGCCCACCATCCAGAGGGCAACGGCACCGGCCAGTTTGAAGAGAAAGGGAACGATCACGGCCGCAACCAGGGCGAGGGCGGATTGGGAGGCGTCAGTCAAGGCTGACAAGAAGCGACTGTGGTCTTCCCTAATGTGGCCTCGCCGCAGATGGCAATCGTTTGTGGCGAAACGGGCACCGTCTTTTTGTGACTTTGCGTCGCCATGTTGCGCGAGTCCTCATCTGTTGCGTGGCGCCCCATTATGCTGCCGGCAGTCGCCTGATTTGGCGCAACAAGCTTTGCAAAATATACGCATGACGGTCGTCGACGCCCTGGGCTATCTGGCCGCGAGCCTCACCACCGTGAGCTTCGTGCCCCAGGCCGCCAAGACCCTCCGCACGGGCGACACCGCCGCCATCTCCCTGCGGATGTACCTGTTGTTCACCAGTGGCGTGGCGCTCTGGGGGCTCTATGGCCTGCTGCGGGGGGATGGCCCGCTGGTTGTGGCCAATGCCATCACGCTGGTGAGCGCGGGGCTGATCCTTCAGAGCAAGCTGCGGGCCGTGCTGGCCGGACGCCGCTGAAGGGTGCGTCGGTCGATCAGGGGCCGGGAGTCCGGTCCTCCACCTGCAGGGCGTCGAGCTCCAGCCTCCTGATGAAGCCGGTGCGGTGGTCGTAGTCCCGCAGCAGGTTGCGGGCGTAGACGTTGTGGGGAGGAATCCGTCCCCAGTCGTCGATCGCGGGGGCCAGGCGGCGGCAGCTGGCGACATGGCGGGCGGCGTGCTTGTAGCGGTTCGTTTGGCCCGTCTCGAGGATGAACTCCACCATCAGCCGCAGGCAGACCGTGGCGGCCAGGGGTTGGGATCCCTCCAGCACCCCGACGATGCTCTCCAACAGGTGCTCATCGCGGCCATGGAGCTGCTCCGGCCGCTCCAGGATCAGCCGGGCGGTGCGTCGACGATCGGGCCAGCGGTGCAGGAAGGCGAGGGCGGCGGGGGCATTGGGATGGCGCAGCACCGTGTCGAGGGCCTCCTCCTGGACCTGTTCGTCCTCAAAGGCCGGCAGCCGGCTGAGGTGATCGCGCAGGTGGGGCAGGGAGAGGCGATCGAGGGCGAAGTCGAGCCGCAGGCGCTGGGCCTCCTCTTGTTGTCCCTGGGCCTCCAGCGCCATCAGGCGGGCATCCAGCCAGCGCCGATAGCCGTCGGCGCGCGGCCCCCGCCTCAGCGGCACCCCGTCCAGCACGGCAAGGGCCCGCTCGGGTTGGCCGGCGGCCGTGAGGCGTCGGGCCACCCGGGCCGCCAGACGGGGCCGGCGCAGGGCGGCGGGCAGGTGGTCGCGGTATTCCGCCCAGTAGGCCTCGGCATCGCCAAGGCCATCAGCGATGGCCAGCATGGCGATGCGCACCCGCTGGTGGCGCACCGACGGGTTCTGGTCCACGTCCTCCGGGCTGAACTCCTTCGGTTCAAAGTCGGCGTTCCCATCCGCATCGCGCCACGCGTCCTCCTCCCCATCGGCGTCCGCCTGGTCCTCCTCCATCCACTCGGGGTCATAGAAGGAGAACAGGTCGCAGAGGCCGCTTCGGGTGCAGACGCCCGCGTCCTCATCCTCGTCTTCGCCAACCGGGTCGGGTTGCTGCTCCTCCACCCAGTAGGCCGGCGGAGGGGGGGTGGCGGGGCGCTCGGCCTCCATCCGGGCCCGCAGGCTCTGCAGGCCCTCGCTGTGGAGGGCCGGCGCCAGGTGGACGATCAGACAGTCGTATTGCCCCATGTGGGTGCTGAGGACAGCCGCCGCCACCTGGTCGACCAGGGCCTCCGGCGAGGGGCCGGCGAGGCGTGCCACGGCCCCCAGCTCAGCGCTCAGCGCTTGAAAGAAATGCAGGGCCCGCTCGTCGCTGTCCTCACAGCGATCCCGCACCGAGGTGCCGAGCTCCAGAAAGCGCCACAACAGCTCCAGGGCCAGGGCCGGGGCCTCTCGGGCAATGGATCTGCTGATCACCTGCCGCTGCCGCTCCAGATCGAGGAGCAGGGCGTCGCGATCGCGGGTCTCCAGCCAGCGGTTGGAGCGCTCCACCGCGGCCAGCCGCTTGCGCACCTCCTGCGCCAGCTCGTTGGGGCCCTGGTTCTCGGCCAGGGCCAGCCGGAGCGTGCGCCGCGCCGCCGGGCTGCCCTCGGTGACCTCCATCAGCAGGGCCGCCAGCCGCGCGGCACCCAAGCCCGCAAGGTTTTTGGCATTGAGGCTGCTGCGGGCGGCCATGGCGGCGGGCGGGAGGGGCGCGGGGTGGCGCCAAAGCATGAAGCCATTGTGATGGGGCCGACGTTGCGCTGCAGGGCGTGGAGCGCTTGGCGCCGCGCTGGATGCTGAATCAGGGTTCCCGTGCCCTTGCTTCAGCAGGAAGGGGCTCCAGAGGCTTGCGCGAACCTCCATCCCTGTTTGTTGATCCAAGTGTGATCGTTGTCAAAACAATCCCCGCCAACAGCCGATGAAACGCGCTGGTGAGATGCCCCCAGCTGTCCCACCACAAAAAGCCTTGGGCATCCGGGACAGCCAGCCGGCCGTTCACCTCCCTCACCCCCTCCCCCCAAGCCCCCAACACCGGCCGCGATAGCTCCCGAAACCCCAAAGCCTCCGGCTCCGCCTGGATTTCCAGAAACAACCCGTGGAAATCCGGCTGCAGCACCACCAGCCCCCGCCGCGCCGCCAGCTCCTCCAGCGCTTCCCGCAAGGCCCGGTTTTGCCGGGCGATGAGCGCGTTGACCGCCTGCCGCTCCGGTTCCCCCACCCCCGGCAGCGTGATCGGGCAGAAGCCCCAGGGCAGTTCGCTGGGCACCAGGAAGTGGCGCAGTCCCCGATCCGCCAGGGCGTTGACGGCCACCAGCAGGTGGCGGTTCTCGGCGTCGGCGGTGGCGGGCGAGGGCGGGCCGTCGAGGTAGTCGTTGGCGCCGGCCCGGACCACGACCAACGGGCCCGGGCCAGGCAGCTCCAGGTCCCGCCCATCGCTCCCGCCTTCCCCCGCAACCCCCGCCACTTGCATCAGCAGGTTGGGCAAGCCTTTGCGCGTTGTGCCGGTGCCGGAGCGCGCCCCACCGAAGGCATGGTTGTTCCCGCCGGCCAGGGAGGGCAGCAGGGGCGGCAGGCCCAGCTCGGCTGCCAGGTGGTCCACCCAGAGGGGGCCATCGCAACGGCGGTTGTTCCAGTGGGGCGGGCAGGGGAAGGCCCCGTCGCCCAGCACGGCACGGGCATTGCCGACATCGCTCAGGCTGTCGCCGAACACCAACAGTTCGCGCCTCAGCTGCTCGGTGTCTTTCTCGAAGGCATCGTCAGGTGCGCGTGCGGCGTCGGGAGCGGTTGGAGGGGAGGGCGTCATCTTGGTTCCATCCTCCGTCTCACCCCTCACCCGGACCGGCGCGGCGCGGCGGCGGGGATGAAAGGATTTGTGCACCGCCCATGCCGCGCCCCGATCCATGGGCCTGCCCGCCATGCCAGTCTCCCTACGATTCGCGCCTGCCAGGCCCGTTGCCGGGTGATGTCGTTGCCGCAGCCCCTCCCCGTTCCGCTCCGTCCCCGCGCTTTGGCCCGCGCCCTTCTGGGGGGGGCGGCCCTGGCTCTGCTGGGCGGCTGCCAGGGGGGTGAGCAGGCGCCCGCCCGGCCTCCCCTCGCCGTGGGGGTGGAAGAAGCCCGGATGGCGCCCTTCGCCGACGGGGTGGACACCGTCAGCACCCTGGAGGCGCTGGAAGAAGTGAATCTGGCGACCCAGGCCGGCGGTCGGATCCAGACCCTGCTCGTGCGCCAGGGAGACGCCGTGCGCCAGGGCCAGTTGTTGATGGTGCTCGATCAGACCCAGGCTCGGGCGGAGGTGGCGCGGCTGCAGGCGGAAACGGAAACGAAACGGCTCAACTTTCAGCGCTACGAGTATTTGGTGCGGCAGGGAGCAGCCAGCGCCATCCAGCGCGATCAGTTCCGGCAGGATTACATCTCCTCCCGCATGAACCTGGTGGCCCGCGCCGCCGATCTCAGCTTCCGCGACCTGCGGGCCCCGATCGCTGGCATCGTGGGGGATGTGCAGGTGAAGGTGGGGGATGTGATCCAGTCGGGGGCTCCCTTCACCAAGATCATTCGCAACGACCCGCTGGTGGCCCGGGTGGATGTGCCGGCGGTGTACTCCAACCGGCTCCGGGTGGGATTGCCAGTGATCCTGATGGATCCGGCCACCAACCGCCCCCTGGCCCGCAGCGTCGTGCGCTCCCTGGATCCGGGGGTGGTGGCCGGCACCCAGTCGTTGCTGGCCAAGGCGGAATTCGCCAACCCCAGCGGCGTGCTGCGCAATGGCCTGCGCACCCGCACCCGCCTGATCCTCGACCAACGGGCGGAACTCTCCGTCCCCTTCAACGCCGTGAGCCAGATCTCCGGCCAGAGTTTTGTGTTCGTTGTCGGCAGCCTCGCGGAGCTGGAGCAACGGCCGGGCCAGGCCAAGCTGGAGCCCTTGCGCCAACTGCCCCCCACCACCCGCTTCGCCCTGCAGACACCGGTGGACCTCGGCCCGCTGCAAAACAACCGCTACCCCGTGCGACGCGGCCTGCGGCCCGGCCAGGTGGTGATCACCACCAATCTGATCAACCTGCGGCACGGCCTGCCGGTGAGGCCCAACTAGCCGCGCTGCCAGCACATGTCGCTTTCCAACACCTTCATCCTGCGTCCCGTCCTGACGACGGTGTGCAGCCTGCTGATCGTCATCGCCGGGCTGATCGCGATCCCGATCCTGCCGATCGAAAACCTGCCGGACATCGCCCCGCCCACCGTGCAGGTCAGCTCCCGTTATGTGGGGGCGGACGCGGTGAGCGTGGAGCAGGGGGTGACCAGCGTTCTGGAGCAGCAGATCAACGGGGTGGAGAACATGGACTTCATCACCTCCACCAGCGCCGCCGATGGCAGCAGCGCCATCACCGTCACCTTCACCAACGGCAGTGATGGTGACATCCCCCAGGTGAATGTGCAGAACCGGGTTGCGCGCGCCCAGCCGAGCCGGCCGGAGGAGGTGCGTCAGTCGGGCATCACCGTCAACCAGGCCTCCAGCTCCATCCTGCTCGTCTACAACTTCACCAGCGAAGACCCTAAAAGTCTTTATAGTCTGGAAACGATCAGCGGCCTGCTCGATCAGAACCTCACCGACGCCATCCGTCGGGTGCCGGGTGTCGGTGATCTGCAGTATTTCGGCATTCGCCAGCTCGCTTTTCGCCTCTGGCTGGATCCGATGCGACTGGCTGCCAACAAGCTCACCGCCGCCGATGTTGTTCAGGCCCTGCGCAGTCAGAATCGCCTCGTGCCTGTCGGGCAGATCGGCGGCGCCCCGGCGCCTCCCGGGCAACAATTCACCCTCACGGTGAAACTGCAGGGCCGCTTGCGGAGCCCCAGCGACTTCAACAACCTCATCCTGCGCTCCACCGCCGATGGAGGGGTGTTGCGCCTCAGCGATGTGGGCCGCGTGAGCCTGGGGGGGGAAACCTTCTCTGTGGAGGCCACCGACCTGCGCGGAGTGCCTTCCGTGGGAATGGCGATCTACCAGCGCACCGGCAGCAATGCCCTGGAGGTGGCCCGCGGCGTGGATGAGGTGTTGAAGGAGTTCGCCGACACCATGCCGGTGGGCATGACGATGCAGAAAATCATCGACAACACCGACTTCGTGCGCGCCTCCATCGATGGCGTCACCAATGCCCTGCGGGACGCGGTGATCCTGGTGGTGCTCGTGCTCTTTCTGTTCCTCCAGGACTGGAAAGCCACCCTGGTGCCCGCCATCGCCATCCCCGTCGCCCTGGTGGGCACGTTCATGGGCGTGTTGCTCTTCGGGTTCACCCTCAATCAGCTCACCCTCTTCGGCCTGGTGCTGGCCACGGGGCTGGTGGTGGATGACGCGATCACGATCATCGAAAACACCGCCACCAACATGGCCAGCGGCATGGGGGCCCTGGCGGCGGCCAAGGCCACGATGGATGGTTTGTTCGGCGCAGTGATCGCCACCTCGCTGGTGCTGTTGGCGGTGTTTGTGCCGGTGCTCTTCTTCCCGGGCGCCACGGGCACGATCTATCAGCAGTTCGCCGCCACGATCCTCTTCGCCGTCGCCATCTCAACCTTCAACGCCCTCACCTTCTCACCCATGCTCTCCGCCCTCCTCCTGGCCTGGGAAGGGGATCCCCCCGGTCGGCGCACCTATGCGATCGCGGGCGCCGGGGTGGGTTTCGTCTATGGCCTGCTGGCCGGCGGCGGGGGCGGCATCCTGGCGGCACTCGGCGCGCTGGCGGCCGGGTTGCTGGTGGGCTTTGCCTTGCGGCTGGCCACCGGCCTGCCCCTGCGGTTGCCGCTCACCATCGCCGGTGGCGTGGCGGGCCTGTTCCTGCCCGGGGTGGGAAGCCCGCTCACGGCCCTGGCCTTCGCCCTCGGCGGGGGCCTGTTCGGTTGGGCCACGCCTGTGATCTTCCGCTGGTTCAACCGCGTCTATGGCGCCGTGGAGCGCGGCTATCACAAGGGTCTGGCCTGGGTGCTCTCCCATCGCCCCTGGATCATGGGCGCCCTGCTGGCAGGCATCGCCCTCACCGCCGTGGCGTTCAACACCATCCCCTCCGGCTTTGTGCCGGTGGAGGATCAGGGCTATGCGATCGGCATCGTGCAGGCTCCGGATGGGGCCTCCCTGGAGACCACGCAACGGATCAATCAACAGGTGGCGGCCATCCTGCGGGAGGAGAAGGCCATCGAGAATGCCGCCGTTTTCAGTGGCGCCAGCCTCGCTGGCAATGCCCCGAACCGGGGCCTGTTTTTCTTCGGCACCACCAACTGGAGCGAACGCTCCAACCGCGAGCAGGCGATGGAAGCCATCGTGCAGCGCCTCAACCGCCGTTTCGCCTCCATCCAGGAAGCGCGCGTCATCGTGTTCGAACCCCCCGCGATTCCCGGCTACGGCACCGGGGCGGGATTCGAGATGCAGCTGCTCAACCGCGGTGGCGGTGCCCTCACCGACAACCAGTTTTTCGAGGTGGCCCAGCGGCTCATCGCCAGCGCCAACGCCAGCGGCCGCTTTGATCGGGTGTTCACCCAGTTTTCGCCGGAGGCGCCCCAGCTGGAAATCCTGGTCGACCGCGATCGCATGGCCTCCCTCGGGGTCGACTTTCAGAGCGCGATGCAGGCCTTCAGCTTCAACATCGGCTCCTTCTACGTCAACGACACCTTCAAGAGCGGCCGGATCCGCAAGGTGTTCGTGCAAGCGGATGACCGCTACCGTGCCACCCCGGACAAGCTCCGTTCGCTCTACACCAAAAACGGCGACGGCGAGCCGGTGCCCCTGTCGGAGTTCATCCAGATCAAGCCCGTCACCGGGCCCGCCGTGATCCCCCGTTTCAACCTGTTCCGGGCGGTCAAGGTGGAGGGCACACCTGCCGCGGGCCGGAGTTCCGGTCAGGCGATCAATGACATTCGCGACTTCTTTTCCGACCTCTCCATCAATGGCGTCAGCTACGACTGGACCGGCATCTCGCGGGAGGAAATCCGGGCGGGGGCGCTGGCGATCGTCGTCTTCGCCCTGGGCATCCTCACCGCCTATCTGGTGCTCGCGGCTCAGTACGAGAGCTATACCGATCCGCTGATCATCCTGATGACGGTGCCCACTGCCATGCTCGGTGCCCTTCTCTTTCTGGCGGCCCGGGGGGAGGTGCTCAACATCTTTGCCCAGGTCGGTCTGGTGATGTTGATCGGGCTGGCGGCGAAAAACGGCATCCTGATCGTCGACCAGGCCAACCAGCTGATGGAGGAGGGGGCGACCGCCCTGGAGGCAGCGGCTGAGGCGGCCCGCTCCCGCTTCCGACCAATCCTGATGACCGCCATCTCCTCCCTGTTCGGCTTCCTGCCGCTGGTGTTGGCCAGCGGGGCCGGCGCAAGGGGGCAGGCATCCCTCGGCACGGTGGTGTTCGGTGGCCTGGCGGTGGCCACGGTGCTCAGCCTGTTCGTGGTGCCCGTCTTTTATGTGGTGATGAAGCGGCTGGTGGGGGGCACCCCCGCCGCCCCGCCGCCGCCCCCGGCCGCCCGTGCTCCGGTTCCCGAGGTCCCGCAGCCGTGAGCCCCGACCCATCCTCCAGCGCCGACAGGCCTCCCACCGACACCACCCCGGTGCAGACGCCACGACCCCCGACCCGCCCCATGAGCGGTGGGCGCGTGGTGGTCTCCGGCCTGGTGGGCGGCACAGGCGGCCTGGCGATCGCCTTTTTCCTGCGGTCGCTCGTGGCGAACACGCCCACACGGCTCAGCCCCTCGGCCCTGTTCTGGAGCACGGTGCTGGTGGGGGGCTTCGGGCTGTTGGCGGGCATGGCGGTGGAGGCGGTGCGCCAGTTGCGCGACCGCAATCCCGATCCGGCCTATCGCCATGGCCGACGGGGGCACAGATAGGGTTGAGGCTAGTGACGGCGCCGCCCGACGAGGCCATGACCTACTGCATTGGCTACTGGCTGGAGAAGGGCCTGGTGCTCGCCTCCGATTCCCGCACCAACGCGGGGGTGGATTACATCTCCACCTACAGCAAGATGCATGTCTTTCAGCCCGCGCCGGATCGGCTCTTTGTGCTGCTGGCGGCGGGCAGTCTGGCCACCACCCAGGCGGTGATCAACTGGATCCGCCGCGATCTCGACCGCCCGGCGGAGCTGGAAACGGGAACCGGCAAGGATTTTCGCCACTGCGATTATCTGTTTGAGGCGGCGGCCTACGTGGGACGGGTGAGCGTGGCCGCGCAGAGAGAGAACGAAGACGCCCTCCGCCGTGTCGGCGTCAGTGGTGGCGCCACCTTTCTGCTTGGCGGACAGATCGCTGGCGAACCCCATGGCCTGTTCCTGATCTATCCGGAGGGGAATGCGATCATGGCGACAGTGGACACCCCTTATCTCCAGATTGGCGAGAGCAAATATGGCAAGCCTCCCCTCGATAACATTGGCCATGCCAACCTCTCGCTGGAGGATGCGGCCCGCCTCTGCCTGATCTCCGAGGTGCTCACCCAGCGGTCCAATCTCTCCGTGGGGCCGCCCTTTGAGCTGGTGGTGATCCCGGCGGGCAAGCGGGCCATCGCCCAGCAGATCAAGGTGGAGGGCGATGATCCCATGTTGTCCGAGATGATCGACATCTGGAGCGAGGCCCAGCGGGAAGCGCTCTATCGCCTTCCCCATCTCCCCTGGGAGAAACCGTCCGAGGATTGACCCATGGCAGACGCTCTGGCCCCAACGCACGACAACCTCTGGATCTCCACGGGCCAGCTGCCCACCGAGGCGGTGGTGCGGGAACTGGTGGCGGAGGCCCATTGGCGCTATGCCCCGGTGCGGGAAGGGAAGGTGGCCCGCTACATCCCCGCTCTGGCCGCCGCCAACCCCGACCATTTCGCCGTCTGCGTGGCGGCCACGAACGGCCTGGTCGTTGAGGCGGGTGAGGCCCACCAGGCGTTCACGATCCAGAGCCTCTCCAAGCCCTTTCTCTTTGCCCTGATCGGCGCGGCGATCGGCGAGGACTTGGCCCGGGACAAGCTCGGGGTGAACAGCCCCGGGCTGCCGTTCAATTCCGTGCGGGCGGTGGAGCGCACCGAAGAAGGCCTCTCCAACCCGATGGTGAATGCCGGGGCGATCGCCGCCACGAGCCTGGCGCCGGGCGACACGGCGGAGGCGAAGTGGGCCTTCATCCAGGAGGGCTTCTCCCGCTTTGCCGGCCGGCCCCTGTCGATCGATCCGGTGGTGTACGCCTCGGAGCTGGACACCAACAAGCGCAACCTGGGCATCGCCACCCTGCTGGAGGAGCAGGAGCGGATCTGGTTTCCGCCGGAGGCCACAACGGAGCTTTACACCCGCCAGTGCGCCCTGAGCGTCACCGCCCGCGATCTGGCCCTGATGGCCACCACCCTCGCCAACGGCGGCCGACAACCGCTCACGGGGGAGCAGGTGATCGCGCCGCGGATCTGCCAGCACGTGTTGGCTGTGATGGTGACCGCCGGCCTCTACGAAACCTCCGGCGACTGGCTCTATGACATCGGCCTGCCGGGCAAGAGCGGCGTGTCCGGCGGGATGATCACCGTGGCGCCGGGCAAGGGTGGCCTGGCCACCTATTCGCCACCCCTCGATGAGGCCGGCAACAGCGTGCGGGGCCAGCTCACCGCTGAATTCTTGTCGGAACGGCTGGGGTTGAATCTGTTTGCCTCCCGGCCAGCGCCTCTGGAGTGAGGTGGCGTTGGCCTGAGGCGGTGGGTTTTTGTCGCTTTCTGGATACGCCAGAGTCGACGAAATATGTGGAGAGCTATCGATTTGCGCCTGAGTATAAGTGCGATGAATATGATGACGGATGTTTTCCATATCAAAGCTTCAATGCCTGGTTCTCTCGAACCTTCAAGGCTATTGATCAACAGCGGCCTGTGGCGCAGCCGGACAACCCTCGCGACATCACCTTTCCAGCCGAATCCACTTTTGTGGGGCAATGGCCAATCCAGGACGCGGTCGCTGGGAAGGAGGGGGCAAAAGCTTCGATTCTGATTAAACACATCGAATGGCCTGTGGCCATGCGGCTCAGCGATTCGGCCTATGCCGATGACTTTGCCGGTGGCACACTCGTGCATTGTTTTCTCAATGTCAATGACTACCATCGCCAACATGCGCCAGCGGCAGGTGAGGTTTTAGAAGCCAAATTCATTCCGGGTCAGGTGTACATGGATGTGGAGCTTGAGACCCTGGGTTCTGAGCGGCGTGATCCGGCTTTCCCCTCCCCGCTGGAGACACCCGAAGCACAGCTGGAAGCACGGGATCGCTTGGGTTTCCAATTTCTGCAATGTCGCGGGCTGTTCGTGTTGCAAACCGCCATCGGCAAGATCGCCGTCTTGCCCGTGGGCATGGCGCAGGTGTCTTCCGTGGTGTTTGTTCAACCAGGCACGGAGGAGCTGATGCGTCTGAGCGAAATGGAGCAGCGGCTGTCCTACGACGAACAGGTCAGGCGGATCAATGCCAGGATTCAAGCCGAGGTGGTCGGCCGAACGGCGCCAAGGGAGAGATGATGACTTCCTTTTTGTTTGGCGGCTCGGATCTGGTCATGCTGTTCGAACGCCAGGCCAGGATCGACGTCAGCGCCACGATCGGCACCCACTATCCGGTGCGCAGCGCCATGGCCATGGCCTATCCATCGCCTTGCACGCGCTTGCCGAGGAGGTGACCCCGCAGCCAAGCGGAGAACCGCGTGGCCACCCGCGCGGCCACCAATCCCGTCATTGCCGCCACCACCACCGTGGCCATGCAGGTGAGCTTGGCGCCATCCGGCCCGCCCACCCCCCACACCATCGCCAGGGCGGTGAACGGCAACCGGTAGCCGCCGGCGATGGCCGCCGCCGCGCCAGCGGCGCCGGCCAGGTCGGGGGGAAGACCGAAGGGGGCCGCGAACACCCGGCCGCTCAGGTCGCCAATCGCCAGAAACGGCCCGAACACGCCGCCGCAGCCCCCCGCCAGCACGGCCGCCGTGGTGGCCGCCGCCCGCAGCAGGGCCAGGGCGAGCAGTTGTGGCGGGGAGGCCACATGGGTTTCGGCCCAGACGATCGCCGCGCCGCCGGGGCCGAAGGCCGCCGCGGGCGTCGCCAGCCAGCCGATCACCAGCGCCAACGCCAGCAACACCCCACTCCCGAGCAACAGGCGCGCCGCCGGCCGGTCGCGCCAGCCCCGCGCCCAGTAGATCGACTCGCCGGTGAGGGCGGTCACCGTGCCCGCGAGCACACCGATGAACAGGGTGGCCTCAACCGCCTCCAGAAAGGAGGTGGGTGAGACTGTCGGCACCACCAGGCGGATTAGATCGAGTTGAAACAGTCGGTTGACGCCCCAGCCGGCGAAGCCACCGGCGAGCATCGCCGCAGCCCGCGGGGCGGTGAGCGGGATCTGGCGCCGTTTCGCCAGCTCCAGCAGGAAGAAACTGCCCACCAGCGGAATGCCGATCAGGGCCGAGACGCTTGCCGCCCCGCCCCCGATCGCCAGGGGCCGCACCAGCCGCCGCAGAGCCGGCACCGCGCTGCCCAACCAGCTGCCCGTGGCCACGCCGATGTGCGCCGCGGGCGACTCCGTGCCCATCGGCGCGCCCAAGCCCACCGTGGCGAGAATCGCCAGGGCGCGCAACGGGGTTAGATTCCAGGGAAATCGCTCCTCCGCCCCGGCGGCGTTCACCACATCGCCCGTGAGATCGGCCCGGGCAATGTCATGGGGAAACGAATACCAAGAGGCCAGCGAACCGCTCCTCCCGGCGCTCCCCTCCTCCCGGGGGGCGATCGTCTGTGCCGCCTGCCCCTTCCCCAAACCGAAGAGGATCCAGGCCGCCAGGCTCACCCCCAGCAGGGGCAGAAGCAGGAGCCACCGCCCCCCGAGCCCCGCAGCACGGGCCAGGCTGATCTTGATCAGCTGCGTGAGCGCCACCGCCGCCAGGGAGCCGATCAGGCCACCGAGCAGACCCGACCCGGCCCAGGCGACGATCGCTCCCCACCGTGACGGCTCCTTTCCCATCGGCGGATCCCCACTCCCAGGAGGTCACCATGCTGCCAGAGCCTTTCGGACCGCTCAGTTGTTCAGCCGTGCTGCAGGCGCCGGGGCCACATGGAACGGTGGCGCAACGTAATGGCTGGGCAAATAGTCCGCTGGCGTGGTGCTGGCGTTGCCATCGCGGAGGGCAGTATAACTTGGCGAGAGGATCTCAATGCCATTCTCATTGCATTTGTCTTGAATATTTTGATGGAGCTGTGAATAAATCAGCACCATCGAGCTGGGCAGGTCGGTGAAGGCGTTGATCTGATAGCTGACGTAATGGTTGTCGAGGCTGGTCTGCAGAACGAACGGCGCAGGCTCGGCCAGGATGTGCTCCGTGCCCAGCGCCGCAGCAATCAGGGTGTCGTGCACCTTCCGCCAAGGCACCGCATAGCCAAGCGTGACGGTGGATTGCAGAATCAGCGAGCGGCTGAGCTCCCGTGACGAAATATCGTAATTCACCACCTTGTTGCTCAACAGGCTGGAGTTGGGAATGGTGATCACCTGATTGGTGGGGGTGCAGATGCGCACCGCCAGGAAATTGGTTTCGATGATATCGCCGACCACATCACCGATGCGGATATGGTCGCCGATGCGGAAGGCGCGGGTGTAGGTGAGAATGATCCCACCGATCACATTTGTGATCGCGGATGTGGAGCCGAGCGACAGCAGCAGGCCAAGAAACACCGTGATGCCTTGAAACGCGGGGGAGTGGAAGCCGGGCAGATAGGGGAAGGCGAGAATCGCCGCCAGGGCGATCACCAGCATCACCAGCAGGTTGTAGGTGGGGCGAGCCCAGTCGGAATAAAAACCAGGGATCACCAGGCTGCCGCGATCGATCGCGGCAAAAAATGGCTTGAAAACGCGAAGGGTGTAGTAGGCAAGGAAGGCAATGATCGCGACGATGAACAGATTCGGCAGGTAGTTGGCGGTGGCGGACAGCACCAGTTCCAGGGCCTGGGAAAAATAGTCCTTCACACCTTCACCCACAGCCCTCGTCCACGGAAACAGGCGCAGGGTGAAGGCCGCATAATAGAAAAAAAGCACCAGCAGCAAAACCAGGCGCAACGCCTTCAGAATCTGCAGCCAGAACGATGCGATGGCCGCTGGTGAAATCACCTCCACCTCCTTGACGCGAAAGCCAGGCAGACGCGCGGCCAGCATCCGGATGAGCCAGGGAAACAGCTTGCCGGACAGGGCGCCAACAGCAAGGCTGATCACCAGAAACGCGACGCTGGCGCTCAGCGCATAAAGGCCATTGCGGGCCAGTTGTCTGGGCTCCCGATCGAGGCGATAGTTGCGGATGGCCTCCTTCAGGCTGGGCAACACCTGCTCCGCCACCGCTTGCGGGGTGGAGCGCTGGGCCTGGGCATCTGCCTCCGTGATCGTCAGCAACACCTCCGGGCCAACGCTGAGAAAGACGGAGTTGTCATCCGCATTGCGCTGAATGGTGAGCTCCTCCACAGAGATGGCCTCATTGCGCGCGACGCGATAGAGGCGGCGGGTGATGGTTTGGGCGCGATCCTCCAACGAAAAGCCCGCCGTCTTGCGCCGCACCGTGGTGATCTCTCGCCCATCCAGCAGCACGGGGACCCCATCGATCCGCTCATAGGGGGGCAGTTGGTCGAAGGGCGCCTTCGGCAGCGCACGGGCGGGGTGGATCGCGAGCAGGAGCAGCAGGGCGGCGACAGCCAAGCAGAGCAGCTGGCCAAGGCTTCGGTTCCATGGCCTTCCGCCGCAGCGAGGGCGGTGGCGGGTGCCCGGCAACCCTGAAGGCGTTTTGGCGGCTGAAGGCATGGCTGGGCGGCTCAGGACGGACGCGAAAGGGGGAGGGCCCCTCGCTTCCGTGGATCCAATCATCAGGGGTCACCCCAGCTGGTGCAGGAAAAAGGGAATCAGAGCGGCGTTGAGCAGATCAATGAAAAAAGCTGATACCAGGGGCAGCACGATGAAGGCCTTGGGGGAGGGGCCGAATTTCTGGGTGACGGCGGTCATGTTGGCCATGGCGGTGGGGGTGGAGCCCAGGGTGAAGCCCATGAAGCCGGCGGCGATCACCGCCGCGTCGTAGCTGCCGCCCAGGAGGGGGAAGACGAGAAAGAGGTTGAGCGCCAGGGCCAGGGCGAATTGGGCGAGCAGGATCACCAGCAGGGGGCCCGCCAGATCCACCAGCGTCCAGAACTGAATCGTCATCAGCGACATGGCCAAGAAGGCGCCCAGGGAGATCTCCGCGATCAGGTCGAGAGCGGGGGTGCGGGAGGGCCAGCGCAACCGTGCGGCGCCGCGCGGCAGCAGATTGCTGAGCAGGATGCCCACGATCAAGCAGGGCACAAAGAGCGGCAAGAACAGCCCCCGCTCCCGGATCACCTCCTGGAGGAGCGAACCAAGAATGATGCAGATGTTGATCGCCAGCACCGCCGCGAGCACGTCATCGGAGCCCATCGTCGGGGGCTTGGCACGGGGCGAAGGGGGAGCCGCGTCAGCTGGCGATGGCGGCTGGGTCGTGGTCTGGTCGGTCGGCGCGGTCAGGTGGTGGCGGCGGATCAGGAAGCGGGCGACAGGACCCCCTGTGGCGCTGGCGAGGATCAGGCCAAAGGTGGCGGCGGCGATGCCGATCTCCATCGCATTGGCCACCCCTTGGTCGGCCACGAAGCGGGGCGCCCAGGCGATGGTGGTGCCGTGGCCGCCGATCAGCGAGACCGTGCCCGCAAGAAGGCCGGTGGCGCGAGGCATGCCGATGGCGCTGGCCAGGGCGATGCCCAGGGTGTTCTGGGCCAGCATCAGCAGGATGGTGAGGGCCAGCAGCACCACCAGGGCGCGACCACCGCGCCGCAGGTCGGCGAAGCTGGCGTTCATGCCCACCGTGGTGAAGAAGTAGACGAGCAGCAGATCCCGGGCCCGCATGCCGAAGGTGATGTCCAGGCCAGTGACGGCATGGAGCAGGGCGAGCAAGAGGGCCACCACCAGCCCACCGCTGACGGGTTCTGGAATGGTGAATTCCCGCAGGAAGCGGAGGTGTCTGTTGAGGAATTTACCCAGAAAAAGAACCAGGATCCCCAGCGTTACGGTGAGGAAAGACGCAATCTGAATCTGACCGTCAACGATGTTCATTTGCTCTGGGCTGCGCCGGTTTTGCACTGAGTCGGCTGAGCTTAAACGCGTTCCGCCGACCCGCTGACGGGCAGGGCCTTGCCACCCCCGTGCCGTTGCCTCCCCAGTGCCGTGCCCACTTCCCTGCAGGGGTGTGACGATCGACGCCAACGGTGGCACTGATGCGCTGAGGACTCCCCTCGCCTTTTCGCCCCAGTGCCGTGCCCCCCTCCACCATCGGTACCGCAGGACCACCGCCCGGCGGCGAGCAGCCCCTGGTCCCGCCAGAATTGCCTTCACCACCCCGCCTCCGGAGCTGGGCGCGCCTGGGTCTCGACCGCCTGGGCCTGACACAAGCCATCGGGGGGCTGATCCTCGGCCTGATTGCCCTCTTCACCTCCTATGACCACCTCACCTTCGCCAGCCGCGACCTCCCCATCCCCCAGCAATGGGGCATCCCCCTCATCGCTGCCTCGGTGGCGACAGTTTTTGTCGATGCTGAACTGGCGACGGGATCCCGACTACGAGCAGCGCAAGATGCGGCACGAATGGCGGATGAAAGAGCTCGAGAGCGAAATCTTGCGGGTGAGGAACGACAGCGAGCAGATCAGGATCGACACCGAGCGGATCAAGAACGACAGCGAGCGGATCAAGAACGACAGCGAGCAGATCAGGAACGACACAGAGCAGATCAGGAAAGACACCGAGCGGATCAGGAAAGACACCGAGCGGCTGAGGCGCGAGAACGCCAGGCTCAGGACGCTGAACGCCAAAACGCGGCACTTGATCTCCTGCGTCGATCAGCTCTGCTTTCCGCCCGAGTCCAGCTCGACCCCACCGCCAGCAACCGAGAGCGATTGCGGGCCTTCCTCTCCCTGATGGCAGCCCAGCCGCTGGAGGGGGATGGTTGAGGGAGAATGAGCCATAGCCACAAACTCACAAATCAGCCGGGAGCATCATCTGCAGCCAGCATCTCGGAGGAGCGAATCAATACGTCGATTCCAGCCAAACATCTCTCTGGGCGCAGAAATGCGTTCCTCGCTCAATCAAGGAGCTCGACAAAGGAGGATTGGCATCACAGCGGAAGACAGTGCAGCCAGGGGCATGGCATGGCCAAAAGAAAGACACTGCCAGAATGCTGCGAGCCTTGCAATCAAGAATCTTAGGGTAAAGAGTTCAAGGGTTTAAATGTAAAGAAGTAGAGTCCGGGGGGAGGCAGACCACGCGGAACCCGACGTTGCCATCGGGGTCGTACGCGTAGCTCCCGCCGCGGAAAGCCGAGCGGCAGTTGCTGGAGTGGACGTCCCAAGAGCCGCCTCGCAGCAGCCTCATAACGGCTTTGACTTGAACCTCGTCGCTGAACCAGGCACGGCCATCAGAAGAAGCCCCGCTGTAGGAGTCATGCCAATGGTCCAGACACCATTCCCAGACGTTGCCGTGCATGTCTTGGAGCCCCCAGGCGTTGGCGGGAAAGCTCCCCGCTGGGGTGGTTTCGCCTCGCTTCACACCCGTCGGACCATTGGCGTAGGCGAAGGTGCCGTCGTAGTTCGCCAGCTCCGGGCTGATCGTTTCCCCGAAGGAAAAGGGCGCGGTGGTGCCCGCCCGGCAGGCGTATTCCCACTGGGCTTCGCTCGGCAAGGAAAAGGTGCGGCCAAGGCGCTGGGTGAGGCGGCGGCAAAACTCCATGGCGTCGTGCCAGCTCACTTGCTCCACAGGGCGACCGTCACCTTTGAAGCGGGAAGGATCCTTCGCCAGCTCCCGCTCCACCTTCGACCAGCCAGCCACCACCCGCCACTGGGCCTGGGTGATCGGCGTTTGCCCCAGCCAAAACTCCGGAAGGGCCACCTCGTGCTGGGGACCCTCCTCTTCGAAACGCCCCAACTCCCCCGGCGGCGAGCCCATCAGGAACCGTCCAGCCGGGATCTGAATCAGCCGCAGCGGCACATCCGGGGCCAACTGTTCGATGCGGCTCCGCACCTGAAGGGGACGGGTCTGGATCCGCCAGCCCTGCCCCTGGCGCTCCAGCCAGCCGTGGGTAGCCCCAATGGTCTGGAGCTGCACGCGACTCTGGCCGCCGCTCCCCCGCAGCTGCGAGGCCAGCCGCGCCAACCCGATCGCCCCCAGGGGCAACCCGGCGGCGGCAAGGAGGAGCTTGCGGCGCGTCAGCAGCCGCGCCATCCCAGCCCGCAGCTGTTGGCGCGCCCGGGCCGACTCCTCAGCCTTGCGTTGCCGGGTGCGCTGGCGCTCGGCCGCGGCGCGGGCCTCCCGCTCCCGCGCCTCCCGCTGGCGCCGGGCCAGGGTTTCCTCCTCCTCCCGCCGGCGCCGCGCCCGGCTTTCCGCTTCCGCCTGCTTCCGCTCCGCCTCCCGCCGCTCCCGCTCCGCCTGAATCCGCTGCCGCTCCCGCTCCAACTCCGCCTCCACCCGCTGGCGCTCCTGCGCCTCAGCCGTCTGCCGCTCCTGGCGCTCAGCGCGCAGCCGCTCCTCCTCCGCCTGCCGTCGCTCCTTCTCTTGCCGCAACCGCTCCTCCTCCACCCGCTGGCGTTGCCGCTCCCGCTCGGCCTCCCGCGCCTCCCCCTCCACCCTTTGGCGCTCCTCCTCCCGCAGGCGCCTGGCCAGGGTTTCCTCCTCCTCCCGCCGCCGCTCCCGCTCCGTCGCCGCCTCCAGCGCCTGGTGCACCTCCTCAGCGATCCGCACCAGGGCGCGGCGCTGCTGAGGTTCCGTCATCTCCTCCAGCGACGTCTCTGGCGGCAGCACGGCCTGGTAGGCGTGAATGGGCGTGCGGCGCACCCAGCAGGGGCTCAGGCACACCCAGAGGATCGGCACCCCCTCCCGCTCCGCCGCCTCCAGCAGCACCGGCACTTCCCGCCCCATCACGAAGTCGGACGCCAGAAACTCGGCGCTCACCAGCAGCAGCGCCACCCGCGCCCGAGTCAGGGCCGTTTCGATCGTCTCCTGCCACCGCTCGCCGGGGCGGATCTGGCTGTCATCCCAGAGCACCAGCTCCTCGCCCGACTCCCGCAGCAGGGGCGCCATGGTGGTGCGCAGCCGATCCACCCAGGCGCGATCCGCCCGGCTGTAGCTGATGAACACGTGCCGGCGGTGCTCAGGGGCTGGCTGGGGCACGTCGGAGGGGCCGGGTCGGCTGGGGGCATTGTGGCAGGGGTGAACAGGGCCGTTGCCTTCTCAGGCGGCCCCGCCAGCGGGGCAGAGCGGGGCTGGAGCCAGGCCGCTCCCGGGCGGTGCCAGAGGGTGGCACTGGATCGCCGGGGCGCGCCGTCCCCCGCCCACCATCCGGATGGTGTGCTTTGGCCCCGCCATCACCCCGGCGGCAGCGACCAGGTGCCGGTGGTGCTGCTGGAGGTGCGGATGCACAACGACCCCCGCTTCCAGCGCCGCCCGGGCGCGGAAACCTTCCGCCTGCCCCAGCAACACGAGACCATTCGCCATCTGCGGGTGCTTGTGCTCGTGCCCGACCGGCGCCTGGCCCTTGGCTCCCATCCGCCCCCCCCTGTTGCTGCGCTTCCTGCGGCAGGACGTCACCTGGGTGGACCTGGGAGCCCTCGCCCGTCGCCCGGGCCTCGATCCGTCCTCGCCTTGCTCACCCTGCCCGTGCAACCCCAGCCAGACCTGGCACCCACCTGTCAGCGCATCCTCAGGCGCCGGCCCGATCTGATCGACCGCATCCTTCCTGTCCTGACGGAACGCTTTCAAGGACCTCTGGCGTCACACCCCTCTCTTCCAGGAAATCCTGGCGGAGGGCCTGCGGGAGGGCCTGTGGAAGGGCCGAGACAACGGAAGGGCGGAAGGCATTGCGGAAGGTGCCTCAGAGGGTCGCCACCGTGAAGCCCTCACCCTGACCTTGCGCCAGCTGGAACGACGTCTCGGCCTCCTTGATGCCGCCTGTCGGGCACGGGTTGAGGGCCTCACCCTCGAGCGGCTGGAGGACCTGGTCCTCGCGCTGCTCGACGTCCACGATGCTGAGGAGTTGGTTGGTTGGCTGGACGGAGGTGAGGGTTGAAGGGCGTCTTCACTGCCTGATCTCTGGCGGCCAGAACGGCAGGACGATCGATTCGGGTGGGTGCCCTCAGTAGCGCGACTCCAAATCATTGGCTGATTGCACCCATTGTGAAGACTGACGAACACCGAAAACATCCCTTGCAAGGCATTGATGCAGCGCTTGCAAAGGTCCCGCGTCATCTCCCGGGTCACGCCTTCATGGATGAACTTGTTTCTTTGTGCGGCCGCCATCTTGATCAGGGAAGAGACTGTTCATCATCCATGGATCCCTTGCTGCGTGAGATGTTTCCTTGTCGCGTCACATTTTGCGCCGACCGAGCAAGAGAATGGGAAAGCCATTCTCTTGCTCGTCGTCTTGTGGTCTGCCACTGATCACTTGATCAGCCGCCACCCCAAGCGTTGTGCGAGAGGGGTCTCGACAGGAAAGCCTGTTGGCAGCGCCTCGCGCAGAGAGTAAAAGATCGGCACGGTATTGATCGCACGACTCTGGGGCCCTGGGCGATCAGGACAAGGTTCTGCGCCTTCAGAGATGAACACCCCGTCCATCAGGTCAACCCGTCGGTGACTGTTGGCGTTGAACGCCAATCTCGCCACCCGGCTAAAACCGCAACGTCCCCCGCACCAGCGCCCCCCAGGTGCTGAGGTTGCCTTCGGCTCCGTCCCCCCCAGGCGCCAGGGCCTGGCTCAAGCTGGCGGTCCCCCCCATCGCCCCCCGCGGCCGACTGAGCCAGAACACGGCGGGCGTGACGCTGAAGCTGTCGCTGACGCGGATCAGGGTGGCCAGCTCCAGGGCCAGGCCGGAATCATCGGGCGTGCCGCCCGCCAGCCCCTCCAGGCGACGCACGTGGGCCGGCGCGCCGATGGCCGCCAGCACGCTGTTGCCGGGGCCGAGGGCATCCACCCAGCTCAGGCCCACACTCCAGGAGGCGGTGGTCACCCCCGTGAGGCCCGTCACCGGGAACTGGCGGAAGGCGAAGCGATCCAGCCCCCAGCCCGCGCTGATGGCTGGCCGCCAACCCGGTCGCGACGGTTGCCAGTAGCCCGCTAGCGACCAGGACTGGAGCGCCCCGCCGCGGGCGTCGGCGGCCAGCTGGCTGGCCAGCGGCGTGCCCCGCAGCTGGGCCCGTTGGCCGTTGCGGGTCCAGGCGGCGGTGAGGTTCCAAGCGGGGCGGGTGTAGGCCAATTGCACGGTGCTCGTCTCGTCGGCCCCCGCCGTGAACCAGCCGCCGCGGGCGGGCTCCCCTTCGCCCCCCCGGGGAGCCACAAAGCCGTAGGCCAGCGTCATGCCCCGCAGCCAGCCCCCGGGCTCCCACCAGGCCCCGAAGCCACTCCCCACCCGGCGGCTGTAGGCCCCCGCCGCTCCGGCCCGCTGAAACAGCTCCAGAATCGGCGAGGCGATGTACACGCTGGGCCACACCGGCAGGAGGTCGGCCTGCATCAGGCGGCTGCCGGCGGTGATCCGGACGTCGTCTCCAAGGGGAAGCCGAACGAAGGCGCGATTGACGCTCACCGCGTTGCCGCAGCGCGCTTCCGTGCCGGGGCAGAGGGGCTCCTGGAAGGCCATGTCCAGGCGTGTCAGGGGGGTGGGGGGATTGGAGAAGAAGCCGGAGGGGCCGAAGTCGCCGGCCCGCAAGCGCAGGCGCCACAGGTCCTGGCCGGTCACGCTCCCATCGAGCGTCAGGCGTGTGTCGTGGTTGAGGGTGAGGGCATTGAGCAGGGGAAAGCCAGCGGCGGTGTTGGCGCCCCGATCGACGGCGTCGCCGCTGCTGTCGAGGGCTCCCGCCACCACGTTGATCTCCGCGCGCACGGTGGCGGTGGGGACGAAGGCCTCCTGGCTCAGGGCCGCGATGGGGAGGAGGGCCGGGGCCACACCAGCACCGAGCACGAGGCGCGAACGGAAGGAAACGGAAGGCGGCATCGGCCGAAGATGACACGGCTGGGCCGAAGCGGCGAATCCAGAGCCCTGAAGATCCCTTCCGGAGGGGATGGCGAGGACGCCCGTAGCCTTGCGGGATCCGACCGGATTTCCGCCGGTGCCTGCCCCGGCCCCTCAGCGATCGGACCCGACTCCATGGCCCCTCCCCTCAACGCGAGCCTGGCTGAGCTGTTGCACCGGTGGCGGCAGGCCGGGCTGATCGATGGCGCCACCGCAGAGGCCATCGCCGCCTTCGAGAGCCGTTCCCCCGCTGACACCGGCACCGCTCCCGCCCGTGCCAGCCCCATCCCGCCGGGGCTCCTTGCGCGTCTGCTCCTGACCCTGGGCGCGGTGCTTCTGGGCGCCGGGCTGCTGCTCTTCATCTCCTCCCACTGGGAGGGGTTCTCCCCGGCGGGCCGCTGCGGCCTGGTGGTGGCCGTGGTGGCGGGGCTGCACGGCCTCGGCGCCCGGGCGGCAGCGGGCGCCTGGCCGGCGCTGGGCCTGGTGTTGCATGGCGTGGGCACGGTGGCCTTTGGCGCGGGGGTGTATCTCACCGGCCAGATCTTTCATCTCGCCGCCCACTGGCCCCTGGGCCTGCTGCTCTGGAGTCTGGGCGCCGCCGCCGGGTGGTGGCTGCTCCGCCAGTGGCCCCAGCTGGCCCTTTTGGCGACGCTGCTGCCCGCCTGGCTGGCGGGGGAGTGGCTCACGCTCGCCAACACAGCCGGGGACGGCGTGGGCTTCGGCTCCAGCCAGGTGTTGGCGGCTGGTGTGCTGCTGCTCAGCCTGACCTATCTCGCCGCCGCCCGCGGGCCGCACACCAGCGGTCCCCGGCGCGTGTTGCTTTGGGTGGGGGGGCTGGCCCTGGGACCCGCCAGCGTGGCTTGGGTGGCCGTCACGACCCTCTCCCACGCGGTTCCGGGCGCCCCTTGGCAGGCGCTGGTCCGGGTGCTGGCGCCGGGCTGGGCGGTGGCGCTCGGCGGCCCGCTGCTGCTGGGCTGGCGGCTGCGGGGGCGGGCGTTCTGGCCCCTGGGGGCAGCCGTGGCCTGGCTGTTGGTGAGCCTGGCCCTGCCCTTCGATCGCCTTAACGTCCTGCCCTTTCTCTGGTGGGCGCTCGGTGGCAGTCTGCTGGCGCTCTGGGGAGCCTCGGACGGTCGGGCCGAACGCATCAATCTCGGCGCCGCGCTCGTGGCCCTCACCCTGATCCTTTACTACTTTTCGCAGGTTTTCGACAAGCTGGGGCGCTCCGCCAGCCTGATCGGCCTGGGCCTGCTCTTCCTGCTGGGTGGCTGGGTCCTGGAGCGCCTTCGCCGCCAGCTCGTGAACCGCATCCGCCTGGATCCCCCGTCCTCCGACCCCCCATGACCCTCCCGACGCGTGTCCGATCGCGCGGCCTCCTGCTGGCGGCCGTCCAGGTGGGTGTGCTCATCGCTGTCGCCGGGTGGATGCGGATCGAGGAGGCCATCCAGCCGCGTGGCTGGGTGCGCACCGCGCCGGTGGATCCCGATCTGCCGATCCGCGGGCGTTATGTGGCCTTTTCCCTCCAGGTGCCGGCCCCGGCCCTGCCCGCCAACGCCCACCGGGTGATCCTGCGGGTGCGCGACGGTCGTGTGGTCGCCGCTCCGGTGGGCCCGCACGACGGCAATCCGCAGAACGCCCTTCTGACAACCGGGCCGCAGGGCCCCTTCGCCCAGCTTGTGCAGCCCCTGGCGTTCTTCCTCCCGGAACACGGCGCGGATCCCTCCCAACGGGGCCCCGGGGAGACGCTCTGGGCGGAGGTGACCCTCCCTCGCCAGGGGCCGCCCCGGCCCCTGCGGCTCGGCGTGGAGCGACAGCCCGGCAGGATCGAGCCGCTGTCGCCTTGAGGCGCGCGACCTGGACACGCGGCGGTTTCGGGAGGGATCAGGGATCTGGTCCCGGCTCCACCGCCAACCCCAGCGAACGCTCCAGGCCGGACAGCACCACATCGGCCAGCACCTTCACCCGCCAGCGGCAGGCCTGGGTTTCGCTGCAGGCCAGGGTGCCCTTCTCCCAGTATTTGTTGCTGCCCGCTCCGCCGCCGCAGAGGGCGAAGTGGTCACAGCTCCGGCGGCACTCCTCCACGCCGGCGGCCATGTCCACGGCGATGCGTTGAAAGGCCGGTGTGTCCAGCACGCTCTCCAGGCTGTCGCGCCCCACCCGCCCCAGAAGGAAGTCGCCATAGCGCGCCGTGGGCACCCCGAGCAGTTCCGGATCAAAGGTGGAGAAGCGCCCCTCCACATCCACGCTCAGGATCACGAAGGGGCGGTTCATGTCGGTGTGGTCGATGGGACAGCCGCCGGCCACCTGGCCGCAAAGGCTCTCGAATTCCCGCAGGCGCAGGGCACCGGGGTGGCTGGCGCAGAGCTCCCAGAAGCGCTCCAGAAAGGCTCGCCAGCGCGCTTCCAGCCCCGGCTGGTCGAGGCTGGAGAGGGTGTTGACGCCCTCGGTCTCCTCCATGTTGAAGCCCACGTCGTCGATGCCGTGCTCCAGGTAGAAGGCAAAGAGCGCATCGGCGTGATCCAGGGAGGCGGCGGTGAGCACGCTGATCACCTGAAAGGGCAGGCCATGGCGCCGCAACCGCTCGATGCCCCGCATCGTGGCGGCATGGCTGCCAAGGCCGGTGCGGGTGCGGCGGTGCGCGTCATGGAGAAAGGCCGGGCCATCCAGGCTCACCCCCACCTGGATGGCGTTGCGCGCGAGGCAGTCGCACCAGCGGGCATCGATCACCGTGGCGTTGGTCTGGATCGCCTGCCGGATGCTCAGATCGCCACGCCCATGGCGGGCGAGGGCGGCGGCGATGCGCTGGCTCGCCTCGTCGTAGAAGGCGGGCGGCACCATCAAGGGCTCCCCTGCATGCCAGAGCAGGGTGAAATCCCCCGCCACGAACGGACTGCTCAACACCGTGTCGAGGATCGGATCCAGCAGGGACGGCTCCAGACGGCGGCGGTTGCGGCGATCCGGCAGGTAGCAGTAATCGCAGTCGAGGTTGCAGAAGGGCGTGGCTTGCACCACCAGCAGCTCCAGAGGCCCGGCGGAGGAGCGACTCACCAGTTGATGAAGCGAGGACCGTTGCGGAAGTTGCCCCAACCCGGTCGGAAGTTGGCCCACACCCGCGGCGGCGGCTCGGAGGAGCCTCCAAACACCCGGTTGGGCCAACCCCGATTCGCCCACCCTCTGTTGTTGCCGTTCCACCAGGCGCCCGCCAGCAGCCAGCCCTCACGCTCCAGCTCCTGGCGCCGCTCGGGCTCCAGGGCGTCAGCGCGGGCCCGGATCGCTTCCGTCAGGCGCTGCAGGCGGGCCTCCATGGCATTCGTCGGGGACGGCTCCGCTCCGGCTGGGGGCGCCGCCAGGGCGAGGGAGGGAAGGGAGAGCAGTACGGCCAGCAGGCCTGCGGAGGGCTTTCGGGGCATGGCGGGAGGCGGATCAGGGGCGAGGGGACGCGGCGGGGGCCGCAGGTGCGGGGGTGCGGTCGCCCGGGGGGAGCCGCTCATGGGTGAGCAGCACGGCTTCGAAGTAGGCGCGCACCATGTCGCTCGGCAGCTGCACGATTCCCCGGGGACCGAACCAGCGGTTGATGGCCGCCACCGCCTCCGGCTCGTCATCCAGATACCCCTGCAGGAGCCTGACGATGGCCAGATTGGCCAGATTGCGGAAGGCGGAGTTGTTCTCCGGCACGATGCACCCCACCGCGTACCGCCCATAGGCTTCCCGCGGCACCAGCTCATAGACCTGGGTGTCCTTGAAGCGCTTGGCGTAGGGCTGCAAGGCGCCTGCCAACAGGATGGAATCCCCCGCCATGGCATCCAGCCGACCCTCGATCACGCCGGCCACTCCGGTTTCGAGATCCTTCTGGGGCAGTCGCACCGCCGCCGGCTGCAGCGCCCGGATCGTCGCGTCGCCCAGGGAGTCGGGGATCACGCCGATCCGCTTGCCCGCCAGCGCCTGCGGCGACGCCTGCATGCCGCCCTTGGTGAGCAGGCGAATGCCGGAGAGGCTGAAGGGCACGCTGAAATCCACCACCATCTCGTCCTGCCAGGTGAAGGGGACACCACAGGCCAGGTCCACCTCTCCGCGGGCCACCAGTTGATAGAGCGCGTCCGTGCTGTCCACGGGGCGAAACTCCAGCCGCACCGGCTTCCGCAGCTGGCGCGATACCTCCCGCGCGATGCGCTCCGCCACATCCAGCGCCGCCCCCACCAGCTGTTGCTTGCCATCCACGTAGGCGTAGGGGATCAGGTTGGTGCGGGTGCCCAGGGTGATCACGCCGGTGCGGGCGGCCCGCTCCATGACCGATTCCGCGCGCACGGCGGAGGGCGCCGCCAGCAGGGCACCGGCCAGGGCGAGGGCGGCCAGCACGGTGGAGGGATGGCGCTTGGGGGGCTGCGGCAAGTGAAGGGGACGGGGCATCTCGGATCATGGCCAGCGGAGGGGCCCCTGACCGGCCGGGACGGCGGGAGCGTGGAAGTTCTTCATCACCGCTCCGGCCTTGCTAGTCCTGAGGCATGCCAGCCGCCGCTCCCCTCGACTTTCTGCCGCCTCGCCTGGATCCGCGGGTGTTGACCGTCAGCCGCTGGCTGCTCCCCCTCTGGCTGCGGCGGCAGAGCCGCATCACCCGCCTCACGGTGCGCCAGCCCGAGCGCTTGCTGGAGGCGATGACCCGCTTTCAATCCGGTGACAGGCGGCTCCTGATCGCCTTCCGCCATCCCAGCGTGGATGATCCGGCCTCCATGGCCCACCTGTTCTGGCGCGCCCTGCCCCGGGAGGCCCGGCGGCGCGGGGTGCGGCTGCGGCCTCGGCCCCACGCCCAGTTTCTCTACGATCGGGGCATCCCGCTCTGGGCGGGTCCGGGCGTGGGTTGGCTGCTGTCCCGCCTGGGGGGCTGCTCCATCCAGCGCGGCAAGCTGGACGCGCCGGCCCTGCGCACCGCCCGCCAGCTCCTGCTCGATGGTCCCCATCCCCTGGCGATCGCCCCGGAGGGAGCCACCAACGGCCACAACGAACGCGTCAGCCCCCTGGAGCCCGGCGTGGCCCAGCTGGCCTTCTGGACGGCGGAGGATCTGCGCAAGGCCGGTCGCTCCGAGCGGATGATCGTGTTGCCGGTGGGGCTGCAGTATGGCTTCAGCCAGCCGGTCTGGCCCGCCATCGAGGGGTTGCTCCACCAGCTGGAGCGGGTGGCGGGCCTGGGTGAGGAGGGCGGTCGCGATCTCGGGCGGGAGCCGCTCTACGGGCGGCTGCTGGCCCTGGCGGAGCGGATGCTCACCTTGATGGAGACGTTCTACCGGGACGCCTACCACCGATCCCTGCCCGTGGCTGGCCCCCTGCCTGCGGGAGAGGCGGGGCAGGCGGCGCTGGCGGAGCGGCTGGGGCGACTGCTGGAAACCGCCCTGGAGGTGGTGGAGGGCTCCTTCGGCCTCCCGTCCCGCGGGGATCTGTCGGGTCGGTGCCGGCGACTGGAGCAGGCCGGTTGGGATCGCATCCATCCCGCGGGCGGCAATGGCTCTCGGCGCTCCCCCCTGGAGCGGGGCCTGGCGGACCGGCTGGCGGAGGAGACGGAGCGACGCCTGTGGCACATGCGGCTGGTGGAGGCCTTTGTGGCCGTGAGCGGCACCTACGTGCGTGAGTGCCCCAGCCAGGAGCGCTTTGCTGACACCCTCCTGCTGCTGTGGGACACCCAGTGCCGCCTGCTGGGCGCCAGCCCCGTCGACCGCCCCCGCCTGGGGCCAAGGCAGGCATGGATCACCATCGACACCCCCATCGACGTGGACGAGCGCCTGGAGGCCTATCGGGTGGATCGCCGCCGGGCGGTGGCCGACCTGACGGGAGAGCTGCAACGGCGGCTGCAGGCCCTGATCCTGCCGTCGGGCGTCGTGGAGGGAACCGGGGCGCGGATCAACCCGCCCGCAGGCGCTCCATGAAGCCCTCCAGGGTGCCAGCGTTGATCCAGCCGGTGGCGATTGTTTTGCTGTGGGTCTGGCTCACCTGGCCCCGGTGGATGTGGGACAGGCCGGCGGGAAAGATCAGCAGCTTGCCCTTCTCGGCCTCCTCCTGATGCTCCTGCCAGTGGAAGGCGGTGCCCCCCGCCGGCAGGGTGTCGCAGTAGAGGATCCAGGCGAGCACGCGACGCTGGGGTTCGGTGGCCTCGTTCTCCAGGCTCCAATCGCAGTGCCAGCTGTAGAAGCCCTCCCCCGGGGCGTAGCGCTGCAGGTTGAAGAGGGGGCAGACGAAGAGGGAGCGCTCCGGGCAGCACTCCAGGAACAGGGGCCGTTCCGCCAGCCAGCGCTTGAGGCCTGCGGACACCCCCCGCAGGATCACCTCCGCCAGCCCGTGGGCCTCGGGATCCGAACGATCGAACGCCACCAGGCTGATGTCGGTGGACACCTTGTCGGGGCGGCCGCCAGGAGCGCCGCCGAAAGCCGTGCCGGGCCGCTGGAGATCCACCCGTCGCTCGAAGAAGGCCATCACCGCGTCGGCCAGGGCCAGATAGCCGCGGTCGTGGTAAGCGCCGATCAGTCGCATGGGGCCGCCTGCCTCCGCCAGGGGAGGGCGATCAGGGCCTCATGCTGGCGCCACTGGTCGGGGGCCGCCACCCGCTCCTCCAGCCCCACCCGTAGCAGGCCCCCGCGCACGGCGGCGGGCTCCAACGGCCCCGCCAGGACGTCGAGGGGGAGGGCCAGCGCCTGCTCCTCCGCGGGATCGGCCAGCAGGCGCAGGTTGAGCTCCTCCAGCTCCCGGGTGAAGAACACCTGCCGCAGGCGTTGCGACAAGGCGGGGCCCAGGCCGGCGGCGAAGCCCTCCAGGGCCGCCTGATCCGTTGGGCAGCCGGAGCTGAGGGCCAGCCAGATCAGCAGCTTCGCCCAGCTCTCCACCGTCCAGAGGGGCTGAAAGCTGTCCCGGTTTCGCCGCACCAGCTCGGTGATGGCGAAGTGGAACAGGGCGGGCTGCCAGGGGGGCACCGGCCCGTCGCTGGTGGGGGAGGTGGGGGCCTCGGGCACAGGGGGGAAAGCCGGACGCCTCCAGCCTGCCGCAGGGTCCACCCTTGGGCAGACTGCAAGGGCAACGTCCATGGAGACGCCCCCCGATGGCCCTGGATCTGAACGACCCGGAGCTCGAGTTCGCCGACCTCGTCACCGCCTACCAGAGCTGGGTGATGGCCGTGATCAACGATGAGAAGCTGGGCGGCGAGGAGAAGCTGCTCACGGACGAGATCGCGGAAGACGCCTTTCATGCCATGCGTTTCCTGCCGGATGTGGTGACCAGCGCCATCGAGACCACCCTGGCCCGGGTGTACGACGTTGACGAGGAGGAACTCAACGGGCTGCTCTACCCCGAAGGCTGAGGCCCCATGGCCGCGCGACCGGTCACGCTGGTGGTCGCCCTGCTGGCGGCGGTGCTGGTCGCCTGCGGGTCGCCGGCGGTGCGCCACCAGGCCCGCGCACCCCGCGATCTGCGGGGGATCGTGGTCCTGGCGATGGGGGTGCCCAGCGATGAGACGATCGACACCGAGCTCATGGAAGCCCTGAAGGAGCGCCTGTCCATGACGCTGCAGGAGTTTCACCTGATCCATCCGAGGGCGCAGGTGGAGCTGCAGTTGTATCCCGAAGAACAGCTGTCAGAGGAGGTGCGGCTGCGCACCGCCGCCGGGACCGCGCCGGATCTGCTGTTCGTCAACGACAGCACCGCCGCCCGCCTGCGGCGCATGGGCCTCACCCGCACCGTGCGCATGCCGGGCGACCTGCTCAAGGCTCTCGACAAGGGCGCGGTGCGGCGCTTCGAGACCGCGTCGGGGGAGGTGAGCAGCCTGCCGGTGCTGCTGCTGCCCCAGTTGGCCTGCTACGACCGGCGTCGGCTCCCCCGGAGCCCCGCGGAGCTTGATGGGTTGCTGCGCCAGGCGGAGCAGGGCCTGCGGGTGGGCTTGCCGCTGGATGGCTTCAATCTGGCCTGGACCTTCGGCAGCCTGGGGGTGGCCCGGAGCGTGGAGGACCTGTTCGCCGGCCAGCCCGCCACCCCGTCGCATCGGCGCGCCCTGGGCCGTTGGCTTCTCTGGCTGAAGCAGGCCAACGCCATTCCGGAGGTGAGCTTTCAGCTGTCCCAGAGCCAGCTGGTGGAGGAGCTGGGACAGGGGCAGCTGGATTGGACCAGCTGCCGCAGCACCCATCTGGCTCGGTTGCGGGAGGATCTGGGCCCCCATCTCGGTGTGGCGCCCCTGCCGGCCGGGCCGGGGGGCCTGCCCACGCCCCTGAGCCGGCAGCGGGTCCTGGCCTTCGGTCGCAATTCCAGCGCGGCCCAGCGCGAGGTGGCCCATTCCTTCGCCCGCTTCGTCATCACCCCCCTCACCCAGCGCAACCTGGCCCTGCAGCGGGAGGAGGTGATGCCGGTGATACAATCCATGAAGTTGCCTCCAGGCCGCAAGGGTACCCTTCGTCTGCTGGCCCTCGCCCAGGCCCAGGGCCGCAAGACCCAACAGGCCAGCCAGGCCATGTTCCAGAACGGCGATCAACACGGGGAGGCGATGGGGCAGGTGGTCAGCCGCTATCTGTTCGGCGAGCTGGATGACGAGGAGGCGATCGAGGCGCTGGTGCGCACGATCCAGTCCGCCCTCCCCACCCATGATTGATCCGCTGCGGGGAGCGCGCCGTGAATGAATTGCTGCAGGAGGTGCTGGGTTGGACGGGCTTCCTCAGCCGGGGGCCGGTCGTGGCTCAGCTGGTGCTGGTTCCCCTGGTGGTGGTCCTGGTGTGGCTCCTGCCGCGAGGGGTGGGGGGCCGGCGCCCTGGCCAGCGATCCTCGCGACGGGGACTGACCCTCCTGTTGCTGAGCCTTCTGGCCGCCCTGCTGGTCGGCATCGGCCAACCGTCGGCCCTGCTGGCGATCCTCACCGGTCTGCTCGCCGGCTGGTGGGGCCTGGATCTGCTGCCACGGCTGCTGACGCCCTTGATGGGGGTCCACGCCATGGAGGTGCTCCTCACCCGCCTGCTGCGTCCGCTCTATCTGTTGGCCGGCTTGCTCCTGCTCGTGCGCCTCGTGGACAACCCCGCCGTTCTGGGTTTGATTCCCCTGGGCGACTGGGTGGGCAGTGAAGTGAACCTCGGCTCCCTTCTGGGGGCCTTGCTGCTGCTTTATGTGCTCGTCATGGGCATGGAGCCGCCGACGGCGGCGGTGGCCTGGCTTGCCCAGCGCTGTCTGGGCATCAGCGACGGCAGCCGCCGCGCCATGGCGGTGATCCTTCACTACGCCGTGGTGGGACTGGGCTTGGTGTGGATCCTCGATCGGCTCGGCGTGAACCGCACGGCCCTGGTGGCCGTGGCCGGTGGCTTGTCCGTGGGGGTGGGCTTCGGCATCAAGGAGGTGGTGTCCAACTTCATCAGCGGGCTGTGGCTGCTGATCGAGGGGTCGGTGCGCCCTGGCGATGTGTTGATCGTGGATGGCGAGGCCTGCCAGGTGCGTCGTCTTGGGCCCCGTGCCGCCACCCTCTGGCGCGACCGCGACAACGCCGAGCTGCTCATCCCCAACCAGACCTTCTTCACCAACGCCACGGTCACTTACACCCACACCGATTCCCTGCGGCGTTGTCAGGTTGCGGTGGGAGCGGCCTTCCGCCATCCCCCCGCCGAGGTGATTGCCCTGCTGGAGCGCGCGGTTGTCGATGTGCGCGGCGTGCTGCCCACGCCGCCTCCCCGGGCCTACCTTGTCGGCTACGGCGATTCGGCCCTTCAATACTCCGTCAGTTTCTGGATCGCCAGCGCCCTCGACAGCGGCTCGACCAGCAGCGCCGTGCAGCAAGCGATTTGGCAGAGCTTTGGCGAGGCCGGTGTCGAGGTTCCCTATCCGCATCAGGTGCAGTTGGAGCGATCGCTGGATCCCTCGCCGCCATCGGCGGGGCGAACCATTCCCGAAACAGACGACTGAGGGAGCGATCAGCGGGTTCAGGTCGGGTCGCTGGGGTTGCCCTGGAGGACATCCAGAATGATCCCATCGCTGGAAAAGGGAAGAAGGATCGAAATGGGCTTGGTGGTCGCTGGAGCGCCTGGTTTTGAGCAATGGAGCATGCCAGCGATCTTCAGGGATGGGCGCAAAACGTCTTTTGAGATGTCCTTGCAGCTGAATCCCATGGCGGAAAGTGTATTGATTGCAGACATGAGGGTGATGCCGATGAGGTCTCTATGCTCATAGCTCAGAATCATGATTCTTCGTGCGAGATAGTAGAGTGTAGCTGATTCTCGCGCAACGGGCTAGCCCAGCAGGTGTCATCTTGGCGACAGTCCTTTAGCTCTGCCTCCTGGGCATGCGTCTAAACCGGTTAGATTTGGGGCCTCTTGTGACCCGGGGACGGCCCATCGATTCCTGCTCTCCAGGAGGTCGGCGGGCCGCGAGCCTGGCCGTGTTACGGCGTGATCTCAACAAACTCAAAGATGACGATGTCGCCATCCTGCAGGGAATTGGCCACGGCTTGGCGCGCGGCTACCTTCTGAATCCGTTGACCGAAGACTCCGATGGCCTGTTGAGCTGTCATGCCGTTGCCCACGGTAGCCAATACATCCCCGTAGGTCAGTTTCTCAACAGCGATCACCTGCTGTTTGCCGATCTGTCCTGGAACCAGGAAGTTGACCAGGTTGAAGATGCCTTTTGGCGTGGCACTGCCCGTGGCCAGGGCCAGGTTGGTCAGGCGCGTGGCGATGGTGGAACAGCGACGATCCACGGCATAGTTGCCGATGGAGGAGTTGATCCTCGCCACCGGAACGAGCCCTGAACCCAGCAGAGGTTGCACAGAGCTTGGATTCATGGCGACGTTACCCATGGGCGCAGCCATGTTGCCCAAGGCAATGAAATAATTGCCAGCGGCTTTGACACAGTTGAAGCCAAAGATGCTGCCCGGGCTGGTTGGAAGCGGGAGGGCTGGTGTGGGCATGGCCTTCGAGGCAAGGCCTTGGAAGCCAATCAGAACAGTCAGGGCACTGAGGGCAGCGACGGGGCCGCGCAGCGAAAACAGAGTTCTCATTCGTAAGGGTGGCTTGAACAGGTGCGGAGACGATGCCCGCCACACCACCTCTAGCAATCGGCAGGTCTGGCCTGCTCCAGACGGGTCCACAAAGCAAAAATTTTAACTGCTTTACTGGACCCACGCTGGGATCCCGTCTGCGTGGGGTCCCTGTTACAGGTCGAGAGCTGCTTCGATGGCGGCGGTCAGAACGGCGGCATCCGGTTCGACATTGCTCTTGAAGCGAGCGATCACCGTGCCGTCGCGACCGACGAGAAACTTTTCGAAATTCCAGGCCACATCGCCAGCGGGTTCCACGCGGGTGAGGGTGGTGTAGGGCTCGGTCTTGGCGCCGCTGGCATGAACCTTGTCGAACAGAGCGAAGTTGGCTCCATACGTGGTGGAGCAGAACTGCTGGATCTCCGGCAGGGTGCCAGGTTCCTGGGCGCCGAAGTCGTTGCAGGGAAAGCCGAGCACGGCAAATCCTCGGGGGCCGTAGGTGTCCTGCAGGTCCTGCAGTCCGGCGTATTGGCGGGTGAAGCCGCAGCGGCTGGCCACGTTGACGATCAATAGCACCTGTCCGGCCCAGTCGCCAAGCGGTCGCTCCAGCCCACTGGCATCACGCACCACCACGTCCGTGACGGTGACGGAGGAGGGGGAGCTGGAGGGCGTGGAGACCATAGCCAGACGACGAAAATATGGCTCGATTTTACCTCTCCATCCGAGCGAGCGGTTGGACGGTCTTCCCCTCTCGGCGATCTTTGTGCCCATGGCGGCGGCTGGTGTGCGGCACTTGAGCCACCAGAAAACGCGACGGCCGCAGGGGCGCAAGTCACTCCTGTGACCAGGCCTCCAGACATCGCCTGTCAAGCCACTGACTCGCTTGAGCTGTCCGCCAGAGCAGGAATGATCACTATGGATGATCCCAGGCATGAAGGATTGACGATCACTTGACTTCCAACGCCGAAACCCCATTGTTTGCCTGGGAAACTAGATAAACAGCTTGGAGCTATTTGGACAGGGGTAGCTTGGGAAAGTCAAAGATTATCCCTGCCGTTGCCGTTGCCGTTGTTTGCTGGCGATACGGATGGCACGCTGACCTGTTGCGGGTCATCGCAGATTGTGAGTCACTTCTTCTTCGTTCCATCGGCCTGGATGCATGTGGACAGGGACCCCTCCTGGCACTGGTCTTTGTTCTGGGGCACGCGATGGAGCGTGTCAACGGACATGAGAGTGCCCTGTCTAGGGTTGGGGCCTTCTTTCCCCGTTACGGTTGAATCCTCACGCCTGGCTGGAGGCCGCCCTGCCGCTGTTGCGCAGCCCCCTCGGCGCCCTGGCCTTCATTCCCCTGTATGCCCTCTGGGTGACCCTGCTCCTGCCGGGCGTGTGGGCTTCGATGTTGGCCGGGGCGTTGTATGGCACCTGGTGGGGCAGCGCGGTGGTGTTTGTGGGGGCCTCTCTCGGGGCGCTGCTGGTGTTTCTGCTGGGGCGCACCTGGTTGCGCGACTGGGCTCGTCAGCGACTGGATGGCGCCCCGCGGCTGCTCGCCGTCGAAGAAGCCGTGAGCCGGGAGGGCTTGCGGCTGGTGTTGCTCACGCGCCTCTCGCCCGCCTTCCCGTTCAGTCTGCTCAACCTCGCCTATGGCCTCAGCGCGGTGAGCTGGCGCGATTACACCCTTGGCCTGATCGGGATCCTGCCCGGCACGATCCTCTTCTGTGGACTCGGCGCCCTGGCGGGGGATGTGGCCCGCTTCTCCACGGTGCTCAGCGGCGAGGCCGATGCTTTCACCTGGGCGGTGCGGCTGCTCGGGCTGGCGGCCACCCTGGCCGTGGTGTGGCTGGTCAACCGCGTGGCGCGACAGGCGTTGCGGGGAACCGGCGATCTCTGAGATCCGGCCGGCGGGCTCAGGGGGACGGTGGCGCGGGCAAACGCCAGTCGCGCAGGGCGGCGATCAGCACGAACCCCCAGCGCCGCAGCCGCGCCAAAACGCCGCGCCGTTGGGCCAGCTCCAGATACTTCGCCCGTCCGCACGGGGTTTTCACCCAACGGGCAATCGTTTCGGGCAACGCGCGCATCGCTCCAGCCAAGGAACTCTCCTCCAGCGTGACACTCTCCGTCCCGGTGCGGGCGATGGAGGGTTCGGATTCGGGGGAAGGCATCGCTGGTTTCAGATGCGGCGGAGGGCGTCAGCCTTGCTTTTGAAGTCGCTGAGAAGAAGCTGCAGATAGGTGACCTTGCGCAGCTTCACATTCGCGGTGATCGACATGCCCACCTGCAGCGGCAGACGGGTGCCATCCTTCAGGCGCAGGGTTTGGGAGTCCAGGGCGATGTCCACGGGCACGCGGTAGAAGGGCTTCAGTTGATCCGGCGGCAGGGAATCGGAGCCGATCCGCCGCACCTTGCCAGGGATCACCCCGAAGTCGGAGGACGGGAAAGAATCGATGCTGATGTCCGCCCGCTTGCCCACGCTGACAAACCCGATGTCCTTGCTGGGCACCTCCACCCTTGCTTCCAGCTTGTCACGCGGCACGACTTTGAGCACCGGCTCGCTGGTCTGGGCCACAAATCCCTTCGCCTTCGGTTTCAGCTCAAACACCACGCCATCGACTGGAGAAGTTAGGGCCTGATAGCGAAGGTTGACGTTGTTTTCGATCAGCTTGCTGCGCAGATCCGCCAATTCGGTCTGCAGCTGGCGGATGCCCTGGCCGAGGATCGCCAGCTGGCGCAGCCGCTCCACCCTCGCTTCCTCCAGTTTGCTCGCCACCTCTTGCACCTTGTTGCGCTGGGTGAGGTATTGCAATTCCGCCGAGGCGCCCTCCCTGTTGAGCACCTCCAGCCGATCCAGCACCTCCTTCTCCAGGGCCAGGCTGCGCAGGAGCATGCGTTGCTCCGTGTCGTTCACGTCGAGATAGCGTTTCAGCTCCTCCACCTTCAGGAGGAGCTGCTGCTGTTTGAAGGAGATGCTGCTGAGCAGGCTCTGCTGGCGATCCTTCGTGGCTTCGGTGTCGAGCCGGATCAGCACCTGACCCCTTCGCACCGCTTGCCCCTCCTTCACCAGGAGCTCATCCACCACCCCGCCCACGGGCATCCGGATCTCCTTCACGACACCGAGGGGCTCCAATTTGCCCGGCGCCGTGACGATCTCCTCGGTTTTTGCGAAGGCCAGCCAACCCAGGGCGAAGCCGGTGACGCCGATCAGGGTCCAGGTGATGCTGCGGGCCCAGAAGCGCGATTGCTTGAGGGCCACCTCCTCGCTCTCGCCGATGGCGAAGAGACGTTCGCGCTCGCGCTCCGGGGAGGATGCGCGCTCGTCTTCCGGCGGGCGCCAGTCGGAGGGGGACATCATCAGCTTGCCTCCTGTTGGCGATAAAGGGCGAAGTAGCGACCCCGCAGAGCCATCAGCTCGTCATGGGTGCCGGACTCAACCAGGGCGCCCTGGTGGAGCATGAGGATGCGATCCGCGCGGCGAATGGTGCTCAGGCGGTGGGTGATGAAGAACACCGTGCAGCCCGACATGGCCTCGCGAAGGTTGTCGCAGACCTGGCGCTCCGTGTCGTAATCGAGAGCGCTGGTGGCCTCGTCGAGGACCATCAGGCGCGGGCGGGCCAGGAGGGTGCGGGCGATGGCGATGCGCTGCCGCTGGCCGCCCGAGAGGGAGGAGCCCCTCTCCCCCACAGGAGTGCTGTAGCCGGCGGGGAGCTCCATGATGAAGGCATGGGCAGCAGCGATCTTCGCGGCCGCCACAATCGCCTCGCTGCTGGCATCCGGATTGGTCAGGGCGATGTTGTCGCTGATTGTGCCGGAGAAGAGGAGCGGCTCCTGGGGCACGATACCGATCTGGCGCCGCAGGGAGTAGAGCTCCACCTTGGCGATGTCGTAGTGATCGACCAGGATGCGACCTTTGCTGGGGGCATAGAGCCGGGGCAGGAGCTTCATCAGGGTGCTCTTGCCGCTGCCGCTCTGGCCGACCACGCCGATGAAGGCGCCCGGTTCCACCGTCAGGTTGATGTTGCTCAGCACCTCCGGCGCGCCGGGCGCGAAGGAGAAGCTCACAGTTTCAAAGACCACCTCCCCCGCGATGGCCGGGAGGGGAATGTTGGCTTTATCGGCCTCACTGGATTCCTCCGGCGTGTCGACCACATCGGAGAGGCGTTCAAACGACACCCGCAACTCTTGGATGCTCTGCCAGATGGAGGAGAGCCGCAACAGGGGCTGGGTGACATAGCCGCTGATGATGCGGAAGGCGATCAGCTGACCGAGGGTGAGCTCGCTGTTGAGCACCATGCCCGCCCCAACCCACAGCACCAGCAACTGGGACAGCTTCTGCAACACCTGGCTGCTCTCGTTCAGCAGGGTGCCGGTCTTAGTTTTGTCGAAGGTGCGGGAGATGTATTTGGCGTAAAAGTCTTGCCATTTCCAGCGGCTCACCATCTCCACGTTCTGGGCTTTGACCGTTTGGATGCCGCTGATGACCTCGACGAGATGGCTTTGGGTGCGGGCGTTTTCCTCGGCGGCCTGGCGGTATTGGCGGCGGAAAAGAGGAGCCCCGCCGAGGGTGATCGCGATTTGGATCGGCAGCACGGCGAGGGCGATGAGGGTGAGCAGCCAGCTGTAGATCACCATCACGATGATGTAGATCACCGAGAAGCAGGCGTCGAGGACTGTGACCAGCGCCTGGCCGGTGAGGAAGTTGCGAATCTTCTCCAGCTCGGCGATGCGCGTGCCCAGCTCCCCGACCGGTCGCCGTTCGAAATAATTCAGCGGCAGCCGCAACAGGTGGTCGATCACCTCGGCCCCGAGCCGCAGGTCGATCCGATTGGTGGTGTCGGTGAAGAGATAGGTGCGCAGGGTGCCGATCACCCCTTCCATCAAGGTCACGACCACCAGGGCCATGCCGAGGATTTGCAGGGTGTCGAGGCTGCGCTGGGCGATCACCTTGTCGATGATCACCTGGATCAGCAGCGGATTGGCGAGGCTGAAGAGCTGCACCACAAAAGAGGCCAGCAGCACCTGCAGCAACATGCCCCGGTAGCGCTTCAGGGCTGGCCAGAACCAGCCCGGGCCGAACCGTTGCTCCGGGGTGCTGGTGCTCCGCTCCAGCAGCAGCAGCTCCAGGCCCTCCGGATAGGTCGCCTGCACCTCCTTCGGATTCAGGCGCACCCAGCCATCCCGCGGCGAGGCCAGGGTCCAGCCGTCGCCATGGCTGTTGACGAGGATCGCGAAGCTGTCCTTCCAGGGCACCAGGGAGGGTGTGATCAGTCGACCGAGGGCCTCCCCCCGCACCCGGGCGCCACTGACAAGCAGGCCCATCATCGAGGCGATCTGGGCGCAGAGCTGCAGGTTGGGCCGCTGCCCCTGGGCCACCTTCTCCCGCAGCATCTTTTCCACCGCGTCGCGCCGGAAGGGCAGGTTGAGGGCCTTGGCGAGCATCTGCAGGCAGGCGGTGGTTTCCGCCACATCGCCTCGGGCGCGCACGAGGACAAAGCCGCGGTGGGCGCCGGCTTGTCCCAGGTCAAGGCTGGTGGGGGGCGGCAGGGTGGCTGTCGCCTCGGTCAACCCCTCAACGGGTTCCAGCGCTGTTGGCGGTGGGGCGCCCGTCCCGCCGGCGGGCAGGGCGATGAGGCGCAGCGGCAGGGGCGGCAGGGGGGTGGGAAGGGGATCGCCGGGCCGAAGGCGGCTCCCGAGCGCCAGATCCGGCACATTGCCGCTCGCCAGATGGAGGGCCTCCCCCGCCGGCAGCATCGCCGCCTGCTCCGGCGCCACGAGGTGGGCCCGATCGGCCAGCTCTTCCAACCGTTGCCGCCAGCGACCGGGATCAAAGGGCTCGGCCGTGGCGTTCCGATCCTCCAGCTGCACCAGCAGCGCGTGCAGTTCCGCCGGCCAGAGATGGCTGGCGCACCACTGGCGGAAGGGCGGCTCCTGGCGCAACAGGTCCAGCACGAGGGCATCGGGGATGGCCATGGCCGCCACGGGTGTGGCGGCGCTGACCTGTTCGCAGGCGGCGGCCCGCAGCAGGGAGGCCAGGCCCACGATCTCCCCGGGACCCAGCTTGCGCAGGGTGAATGGCCGTCCCTCCCGCTGCCCGAGCAGCCGCGCCTCTCCCGCGCTCACCACCAGAACCCGGGCGCCGATGGCGCCATCGCTGCTCATCAGCTGCCCCTCGGGGAAGCGCAGTGGCTGGCTCTCCGACTCCAGGCGCCGCAGGGCCTCCTCGGAGAGAAGCGAGAAGGGGGCGGCGGTGAGCCAGCCGCGGCGCTGATCGGTCGAGATGGAAACCATGGTGTTCAGGCGAAAACCGTCGTCTGGTGTGCTTTGATCCGCCGCTGCACGTCTTCTTCCACCCACTCCTCGAAGAGCTCGTGGGTCATGCGGCCTTGCATGGCGTCATCGAAACTGGCCGGTTGCAGCGACTCCAGCCGCACCACCAGCCACCATTGCTCGATCAGGAAGGGAGGGCGCAGCTCGCCGGGCTGACTGGTGCGCAGGACGTTGGCCAGGATCGGGTGGGCCTGGATCAGCGGCACGGGCCCCACCACCCCGCGGGTGGCCTGTTCCGGCCCCTCCGCGTAGGTGGCAGCGAGCTCGGCGAAGTCGGCTTCCCCCTCGGCGATGCGGAGGTAGAGCTCATGGGCGAGGGCTTCCTCCCGCACGCGCAAGAGGCTGTAGATCACGGTGTCGAGCTGTTGCTTGCGGCTGAGAAAGCGCTGTTCGGCCCGGTGGAGGAAGTGGTCGTGGCAGTGCTGGCGGATGCGGAGGGGCAGTTCCGCCTGCCAGAGGGCGTCCGTCTCGTCCATGCCGTGTTGGGCGAGATGGGCCTCCAGCTGGTCTTGGGATTGGATGCCCTTCTGTTGCAACCATGCCTGCTTCGCCTGCTGTTGCTCTTCCGCCGACAGGGCCACCCCCGCGAGGGCCTCGGCCAGGACGGTCTGGCGCAGGAGGGGGAGGAGGAGCTGGTGCCGGGCCAGCAGGGCCCACAGGGCATCGGGGAGGGGGAGGGGGCTGCCGTCCGCTGCGGGGGGGGCCGGCGCTGGTGGCGGGGTCGGGAGCGGCGTGCTGAGCGGCGTGCCATAGAGGCCGGTCAGCGGCAGGGCGCTGCTGAGGTTGATGTCCATCGGCGCCGGGGGAGGCGGGGAGAAGGACTCGCCTGGGGCCGTCTCCGGGGCGTCAGGGGTGGGGGGGACGGGCTCAGCTGGCACGGGGTCTCGGGCGGATGGCGACAAAAATGAGGCCAGCGCGAAAGTAGCTGAGCCAAGCCCATTCAGGACCGCCTGTGTTGGGGTTCGCGCTTCGACCCCGGGGAGCCTGGCCGCTTGCCTGCCGTCTCGGGAGGAGAGGCGGGCTCCTCGGGCCCGGGAGGGATGACGCCTTCTTGCTGGGCCAGAGCATTCCCGCCTCCCTGTGCTCCTGGATGAAAGCAGCGCATCAGGACGCTGCCCCGGGAGTGGGTCGCAGGTCCGAACAGGGCAGAAGCACGCTCAGCACTCTGGCCTCCAACTTTGGAGGAGATGCTAATCTTCGCTTTATCATTGTTGTTTGTTTGCCTGCGGTGCCGAAGTCTCAATCTCTACAGTCTGGGTTGACGGGTGAAACACAAAGCTTGAAAGAATTTGCCAGGCAACAATTCCCCGCCCTGTTTAATGTCTTGAAATCGGCGTCTCTTTTCAGGGAGAATCTCGATGTAAAGAGGGCTCTGGGAATCCTCGCGCGAGTGAATCAGGCTTCCCAGGCAGACCTTCAAAACGCCGCGATTGTTGAGCGCTTGATTCAGCGAGCGGGGCTGCACCAATCCAATGGTGTTGGAGCTGAGCAGGAGTGGCCGCAAGGGCTGGAAAGGTTCGCGAACAGGGGCCTGAAAGTTTGGCAGTCTCCAGCTCAGTTCTCCAAGTATCTTTGTTTTTTGTCGCGTTACAAGATCACGTCCTATCTTGAAATAGGCGTGGCCTATGGTGGAACGTTTGTGTTCACTGTTGCTTATCTTGATCGGTTCAACAGGGGTTTGAAGGCTACATGCATAGACGTGCGTGATCCGAGTCAGCTCGTCACATGCTTTTCTGGGATACGCCCGTTTCAATACATCACAGATAAAAGTTGCGAATTGTTCAAGCATGTAGATCCTAATACTAGCTTTGATCTGGTCCTGGTGGATGGAGACCATTCCCGGCAAGGGGCCATGAATGATTTTCATCTGGTGCGCAACAGGGCGAAAATCATTGCTTTCCATGATATCGTCAACCATAAAACTCCGGGTGCTGTTGAGGCCTGGAGGGAAGTGAAGGAAAATTACGGGGATGGCTTTGAGTTTTACGAGTTTATTGATCAATATGATGAATTGATGCAAGCGAACCAAGGGAAAAGTGTGTTTGGCCTCGGCGTGGCTGTCAGCAAAAACATAACGCTTGGGTAATTGTTTGCCGCACTTCACCACAACCGTCATTGAGATCGTGGCCCGCTGGGTTGGAGCTGTTCCAAGGGGTGCACCATCCTGCTGCCTGCTCCCATCCTCTCCTCACCGGCCACGCCCGAAGCGTCTGCGACGACGTGTTTGGCGCCGCCCAGGTGGGGCTCGGCATGGCGACCTTGGGTTTTGCTCCCTCCCTCGGCCATCGCTAACGGGAGTTGTGGATCCAGGCGCGGCGGTTCGTGGCGTTGGGGCTGGTGGAGAGGATGGCGGCAGTGGAGTGTCTTTCCGGGCGGGAGTGCTGAACCAAAGGCAACACGCCAAAGCGTCATACTCAGCTCAGGTCTATTCGCGGCTCAGGGTTTATTTGGCGCAACCCAGCTTCTGAAGTTGCTCCTCAAACCAACCGATGTAGTCTTGATTGACGTGTAGTCTGCCAGCTTTTTTGAGTGCGAGAA
>JBKDSZ010000030.1:0-9618 GCA_046340375.1 Cyanobacteriota bacterium
GGGCGGCAGCGACCTTCATCTGGCGGCCCACCAACCTCCCTATGGACGGTTCAACGGCCAACTGCGGCCGATGAGCGAAGACATTGTTTTGACAGAAGATCAGTGCAACAAGCTGATTTTCTCCCTGCTCAATAATTCTCAACGCAAACAATTGGAGCAAAACTGGGAGCTGGACTGCTCCTACGGCCTGCGTGGCGTCGCCCGCTTCCGCGTCAACGTCTACCGACAGCGTGGTACCTATGCCGCCTGTCTGCGGGCCCTGGGAGACAAGATTCCCAACCTTTCCGCCCTCGGATTGCCAGCGGTGATCGAGGAGACCAGTCGCAAGCCGAAGGGCCTCATTCTGGTGACGGGTCCAACAGGCTCTGGGAAGACGACCACGCTGGCGGCCCTGTTGAATCACATCAATCAGACCCGAGCGGAACACATCCTGACCATTGAGGACCCGATTGAATTCACCTATCAAAACAACAAGTCTGTCTTTCATCTGCGTGATGTTAATGAAGACACCCGCTGCTTTGCTGCGGCCCTCCGGGCCGCCCTGCGGGAGGATCCGGATGTGATTCTGGTGGGTGAGCTGCGCGATCTTGAAACGATCCAGCTGGCGATCAGCGCCGCCGAAACCGGTCACCTCGTTTTCGGCACCCTCCACACCAGTTCAGCCGCCCAGACCGTTGACCGCATGGTGGATGTCTTCCCCCCCGGGCAACAAACCCAGATCCGCGTCCAACTCAGCGGCAGCTTGCTGGCTGTGTTTTCCCAAACCCTCTGCAAACGCATCCGGCCGCTTCCAGGCCAATTCGGTCGCGTGATCGCCCAGGAGATCATGGTCAATACCCCCGCCATCGCCAACCTGATTCGCGAAGGCAAAACCGCCCAGATCTACTCTCAGATTCAGACAGGCGCCAGAGAAGGAATGATCACCCTGGAACGCTCCCTGGCCAACCTTCTGAACGAAGACGCGATCAGCAAAACGGAAGCCATGCTCAAAACCACCCGACCCGACGAACTTGAGCGTCTACTGAATCAAGCATGAAAGCCTTCACGGTCACTTACACCACCCGCGGCGGCAGGAGCAAGCAGCTCACCCTGGAGGCGGAAAACCTCAGCGAGGCGCGTCGCACCCTGCGTCGCCGACGCATCGCTTACACCGACCTGGCCCAGAAAGAGGCTTCCACCCCCGCATCCAAATCGTCCGCGTCAGCGGCCGGTGGCACCCAGCGCCCGTCCGCCGCCGCCAAACAGCGCTCCAGCGTGCTCCAGTCGCTGATGGAGAGCGCACCCACCGTGAAGGACAAAGCGGTTTTCGCCAGCAAGCTGGCGGTGCTCATCAATGCGGGGGTGCCGATTCTTCGCAGCATCGAACTGGTGCACAGTCAACAGAAATCACCGCTGTTCAAACGAGCGCTTGCGGCGATGGTGTTTGAGGTGAACCAGGGGGAAAACCTGGGCACAGCCATGCGGCGCTGGCCCAAGGTCTTCGACAAGCTCATGATTGCCATGGTGGAAGCCGGGGAGGCCGGGGGCGTGCTGGATGAAACCCTGACGCGCCTGGCCAAACTGCTGGAAGACAATTCGAAGCTGCAAAACCAGATCAAGGGAGCCCTCAGCTATCCCGTCGCGGTGTTATTCATCGCTATTTTAGTATTTCTTGGCATGACCATCTTCATCATTCCTACATTTGCTGGAATTTTTGAACAGCTCGGCGCCGAGCTTCCGGCCTTCACCCAGATGCTGGTCAACCTCAGCAGTACTCTGAGATCACCTTTTTCCATCGTGCTGGTTGGAATTCTGATCGCCAGCATTTTTCTTTTCATTCAGTATTACAAAACACCACTCGGCCGCCGCCAGGTGGACCGTCTGATCCTCAAGATTCCGCTCTTTGGCGATCTGCTGGAAAAGACAGCGACAGCCCAGTTCAGCCGAACCCTCGCCTCCCTCTCCAAAGCGGGTGTGCCCATCATGATGGCCCTTGAAATCCTGACGGAAACGGCCACCAACACCATTTTTTCGGACGCGATCAGCAAGTCGCGGGTTGATGTGAGCGAAGGAGTCCCCCTGAGCATCGCCTTGGCCTCCAAGAAAGTTTTCCCCGAGCTCTCCATCAACATGTTGATGGTGGGGGAGGAGACGGGGAACATGGATGCCATGCTGTCCAAGGTGGCTGATTTCTACGAAGACGAGGTCAGCTCGACGGCGAAGATGTTGACCTCCTTGATTGAACCCTTCATGATCGTCTTCGTGGGCGGGATTGTGGCTTCGATTCTGGTGGCCATGTATCTGCCCATGTTCTCCGTGTTCGATAAAATTCGCTAAGGGCCTCAGCCCTCCGCCACACCGGACGCCGCAGCTGCGGCCAGGGCCAGCCCGGCCTGCCAGCCACTGGTCCAGCAGTGCTGAAAATTGAAGCCTCCGGTCACCCCGTCCACATCCAGCAGCTCCCCCACCAAGAACAAGCCGGACCGCAGACGACTCTCCATGGTTCCGCCGTTCACTTCCTGGAGCGGCACCCCGCCCGCTGTGACGAACTCCTCGCCAAAGGGTCCGCGACCCACCACGGCATAACGGCTGTCCACCAGCGCCTCCACCAAAGCCCGCTGGGCCTGGCGATCGAGGTCGGCCCAGCGGCGCTCTCCGTTCACCCCCGCGTCAGCCACCAGGGCGGCCCAGAGCCGACGGCTGAGGGCCGGCAGGGGCCTGGCGGCAGCGATCAGCCGACGGGCGAGTTCGGTGCGGGCCCGATCCAGAAGGGCCTCCACCTCGGAGCGGGGCCGCCCCCCCGTCCAATCCACCCCCACCTCGGCCCGATAGCCCCAGGCCTTGAGCTGCCGCGCGGCGAAGGCCGTGAGGCGCAGGGTGGCGGGTCCGCTGAGCCCCCAGTGGGTGAGAAGCACAGCGCCCCGCTGGCGCAACGCCCCCTCCGATCCCCCCCGCCCGCGCCTGGGCTTCGCGGCGGCGGGGGCGGGGGCTGCGCCGGCCGGGGGGTCAAGGGACAGGACAACCGGGTCGAGGGTCACCCCCGCCAGGGCCTTGAGCGCCGGCGCGGCCAGCGCCAGGGTGAAGAGCGACGGCAACGGCGGCACCAGGCTGTGGCCCAGGGAGCACGCCAGGCGGTGGCCGCTCGGGTGGCTGCCGGTGGCGAGCACGAGCCGGTCCGCCCGCAACCGCTGGCCATCCCGCAGCGTGAGCGCGAAACCCCCGCCTGGCTCGGCCTCAGCCCGCAGCAGGGCCAGCCGCTGCCGCACGTGCACCCCCGCCGCTTCCGCCGCCTGACGCAGAGCGGCCACCACGGACAGGGAGGACTGGGACCGGGGGAACAGGCGCCCATCGGCCTCCCGCACCAGCTCCAGCCCGTGCTCCAGGAACCAACGCCGCGTGTCCAGGGGACCGAAACGGGAGAACGGACCCAGCAGGCCCGGCCCGCCCCTGGGGTAATGGCCGGTGAGGGCGCGGGGGTCCCAGCAGGCATGGGTCACATTGCAGCGACCGCCGCCGCTGATCCGCACCTTGTGCAGCACTTCCGGGGTGGCCTCCAACAGCCACACATCCTTCAAGCCGGCCTCGGCGGCCACGATGGCGGCCATGAAGCCAGCGGGTCCACCCCCCGCCACCAACGTTGAAACCCGGGAGGGCAGCATGGAGGAATGCCGAACGCTTTCCGCTTCAGTGTGGCGCCCATGCTCGATTGCACGGATCGGCACTTCCGGGTGCTGATGCGTCAGGTGAGCCGCCACTGCCTGCTCTACACGGAGATGGTGGTGGCGCGGGCGGTGACGCATGCCATGGCGGGGGGTCCGTCAGGTTCCGCCGGGGAGCGGCAGCGACGGCTGGAACGGATGATCGGGTTTAATCCGCTGGAACAACCCCTCGCCCTTCAGCTGGGAGGGGAGGATCCGGGGGAGCTGGCGGCGGCGGCCCGGCTGGCAGCGGACTGGGGCTATGACGAGGTGACTCTGAATGTGGGATGTCCGAGCCCGAAAGCCAGCCAGGGCAGCTTCGGCGCCTGCCTGATGGCGCGCCCGCCGCGGGTGGCGGACTGCGTGGCCGCCATGGGCGCGGCCAGTGGCCTGCCGGTGACGGTGAAGCATCGGATCGGGATCGACGCGCGGGACAGCTTTGACGACCTGCTGGCTTTTGTGGACACGGTGGCCGCCGCGGGTGTGGCGCGCTTCGCCGTTCATGCACGCAAGGCCTGGCTGGAGGGCCTGGATCCCAAAGAGAATCGAACCATCCCGGCCCTGCGCTGGGACACGGTGCATCAATTGAAGCGGGAACGGCCCGACCTGGTGGTGGAACTCAATGGTGGCCTGGACAGCCTCAGCGCCTGCCAAGCCCAACTGGACCGGGTCGATGGGGTGATGGTGGGACGGGCCGCCTACGACCACCCCCTGCGCTGGGCCGAGGTGGACGGGCTGATCTTTGCGGACAGCAGCCGACCGATGCCGAAGCCCTCCACGGTGGTGCGCGGGGTGATTCCCCACGCGGAGCGCTGGTGTGCCAGCGGGGGACGCCTCTGGGCCCTGGCCCGCCACATGGTGCATGTGGTGGAGGGGGTCAAGGGCGCCAGGGGATGGCGCGCCAGCCTGTCAAGGCAAGCGGGGCGGCGAGAAGCCGGGCCGGAGGTTTTGGCCGCCGCTGCCCAGGCCCTGGAAGAACGGGGGCTCTGAGGGGAAGGCCCCCCTCCGAACCGCAAGACGGCTCAACCCGCGTCGCCGTAATCGCCACCGCTGCGACGGCGGCGCGCCCGACCGGCATCAAAGCCATCAGACGAACGGTCGGAGGAGCCATAGCTGCGATCTTCCCAGTTGCGGGCTCCGGAGCCACGGTCGTCGCCACGGCCTTGCCCGCCGCCGTAACCGCCACCGCCGTAGCCGCCACCGCCGCCGTAGCCACCGCCGCCACCGCCTCGGCGGGGACCGCCGCCGCCGCCGCCGCCGTAGCCACCGCCACCGCCACCGCCGCCACTGCGGGGCTCTGCTTTGTTGATGCGCAGGGGGCGACCCATGAGTTCGGTGCCCTGAAGACCCTCGATGGCTCGCGTTTCCATGGCGTCATCCGCCATTTCGACGAAGGCAAAGCCACGCTTGCGCCCCGTGTCCCGCTCCAGGGGGAGGGAGCAATTCACGACGTCGCCGTAACGTGTGAAAAGTTCAATGACGTCCTCCTGCTCAGCGCGGAAGGGGAGATTGCCTACAAAGATGCTCACGAAAGGGGCCGGGGGAACCGAGACGGATGCCGAGGAACCAAAGGGTTTCTGACCTCCGCAGATTAGACCGTCTCGGGAATCAGGCGGCAGCGGCAGGCGGAGATTGTTGCCGCATGGTCACTGCGGCGCCACCGGGTCCGTCCCGAGCGCAGGCTCAGCCTCCAGCCGCCGCCGGGCCTCCGCCAGCTGACGTCGCACCTCGTCAAAGGCGGTGCCTCCCTCGCTCCGGCGGGCGGCCACCACCTGGCGCGGAGCAATGGCCCCATGGATGTCAGCCTCAAAGGCGGGATGAAGGCCCTGCCACTCCGCCAGAGAGAGCTCCGCCAACAGGCGGCCCTCCAGGACCAGGCGCTTCACCAGGCCGCCCACCAGTTGATAGGCCTCCCGGAACGGCACGCCCCGAGCCACCAGATAGTCGGCCACATCCGTGGCGTTCCCGTAGTCGCTGTGAACAGCCTCCTCCAGGCGTTGGGGGCGGAATTCCAACCCCTCCTCGAACAGGATGGCCATCGCCTCCAGGCAGTCCAGACAGGTGCGCACCCCGTCGAAGAGGGCTTCCTTGTCTTCCTGGAAATCTTTGTTGTAGGCCAGGGGAAGGCCTTTGATCAGGGTGAGGGTCCCGATCAGATGGCCGAACACGCGGCCGGACTTTCCGCGCACCAGCTCCGGCACATCCGGATTTTTCTTCTGGGGCATCAGGCTGCTGCCCGTGGCGCAGCGGTCCGTGAGGGAGATGAAGCCGAATTCCTGGCTGGCCCAGAGGATCACCTCCTCCGCCAGCCGGCTGAGATGCACCATCACCAGGCTGGCGGCCGCCAGGAACTCCACCGCGAAATCCCGATCGCTCACCGCATCCAGGCTGTTGCCGTAGATGGCCTCAAACCCCAGCTCCGCAGCCGTCTGGCGGCGATCAATGGGCACGGGTGTGCCCGCCAGGGCCGCCGCTCCCAGGGGGCAGATGTTCACGCGGCCCCGCACATCCGCCAACCGCTCCCGATCGCGCTGGACCATGGCCACATAGGCCAGGAGATGGTGGGCGAGGCTGAGGGGCTGGGCCCGCTGCAGGTGTGTGTACCCGGGGATGAGGGTGTCGACATGGCGCTCCGCCTGGCTCAGGAGGGCTTGCGCGAACCGCACCAGGGCCGCGTCGAGCTCTCCGATGCGGCGACGCAACCAGAGGCGCACATCCGTTCCCACCTGGTCATTGCGGCTGCGCCCGGAGTGCAGCTTCTTGCCCAGCGACCCGAGCCGCTCCGTGAGGCGACGCTCCACGGCGAAATGGACGTCCTCCGCCTCCAGGCCGGGCCGGAACGCCCCCGCTGCGGCCTCGGCCCGGATGGCCTCCAGACCCTCGATCAGGCGCTGGGCCTCCTCGGCGCTGATCACCCCGCAACGGCCCAACATGCGGGCATGGGCCACGGAGCCATCCAGATCCTCCTGGAGGAGAGCGATGTCAAACGTGATGGAGGCATTGAACCGTTCGATCGCCGGATGGAGACCCTGCTCGAAGCGATCGCTCCAGGTGGCCTGGCCACCGGACGGCGCGGAACCGGGCGGAGAGGACTCCGTCGTCATCTGGTGCCCAACGCTGCCGCTCAGCTTGCCACCGTCCCGGCCCCGGGGGGCGGCAGGGGGGGCAAGGTGACTTCATCCCGCACTTTCAGCACCACCAGGGAGGCGTCATCCTCCAACCGTCGCTCCGTGCCCAGGAAGCGATCGAGCCGATCAAAGAGCTGATCCAGGATCCCCTGGGCCCCGGCGGCAGCGGCGCAAGCCCCATGGAAGGCCTTGAGGAGCCGCTGCTCGTCAAAGCGCTCCCCGCTGAACCCTGTCGCCTCCGTGACGCCATCGGTGTAATAGAGCACCACATCCCCGGCCTCAAGCCTCACCTGGCGGCATTCGTAGTCGCTGTCGCTCTGCAGGCCGATCAGGAGCCCCGGTGCGTCCAGGCGCTCCACGCAACCCTGCTGACGCCGCCAGTGGAGGGGGGGGTTGTGGGCGGCATTGGCATAGCGGAGCAGGCGGGAGCGGGGGTCGTAATCGGAGTAGAACAGTGTCACGAATCGGTGCGACTGGGCGAGATCCTCCTGGGCGAGATGGTTCAGGTCGTGGAGGATGCGATGGGGCGGTTGGCCGCTCAGCACTTCCGCCCGCAACATGCCGCGCAGCAGGGTCATCAACAGGCCAGCGGGCACGCCCTTGCCCATCACGTCGCCCATCACCAGGGCCCAGCGATCCCGATCCCGCTTGCGGGGGGGACCGTCCACGCGGGTGGGAATGAAGTCGTAGTAGTCGCCGCCCACCTGAAAGGCGGGCCTGCAGCGGGCCGCCAGATCGACCCCCTCGATGACCGGGCAGTGATCCGGCAGAAGCTGGGCCTGGATCTCCGCGCCGATGCTGAGTTGACGATCCAGGCGCTCATGGCGGCGGCTGTCCTCCTGGAGGGTGGCCGTTTCGAGGGCGACGCCGGTGAGATCGGCCACCAGCTGCAGATGGCGACGGTGGACCTCGCTCCAGCTGTAGCCCTGCCGATCGCTGAACACATAGAGCCGTCCCCGCTGGCGGTTGCGGGCCAAGACGGAGGTGGCGAAGACGGAGGCCGGGGCGAGCAGACGGGTGATCAGGCCATCCAACAGGGCGGCGACCGCCTCCTCTCCGGAGAGGGATCGCAGCTGCTCATCGGGCAGGGCCGCCAGCTGGCGGAGCACTTCGGCGCAGCGGTCGCCGCCGGTGGCCTGGAGGTGGTCGCGCCAGAGGCGGCCATCGGGGTGGAAGACCACCAGGAGGCTGCCCTGACCATCCACCAACCGCGCCTGCAGAAGGGGCACCAGTTCCAGGAACCGTTGCAGGTTGGTGAAGCTGCGCAGGGCAAAGGCCAGGGAGGCCAAAATCTCATGATTGCGGCGCTGCTCGCGGCTGAGACTGTCGAGCAACTGCCTCAGGGACGCCTTCGGCGACAGGGGCTGACCCGCCGGAGGCGCCGAGGAGAGGGTGGCGGAGTGGATCGGCGAGGATCGGGGCCGGGGCTGAGGTTGGGAACTGGAAGGCGGCGGGCTGCTCAAGGAGCTGCCGCGAGGGATCCGAAACGTAGCAGCTTGCGGGCGTGATGGGCAGTTCAAGACAGGCGGGGCCGAGCGCGCCGCAGGGTGTCGCGGGGCGTTTCGCCGAAGAGGCGGCGATAGTCGGCGGCAAAGTGGCCGGCGTTGTGGAACCCCCACGCATCGGCGAGCGCGCTGATCTGGATCTCCCCTGGATCGGCCAGCACCAGCTGGCGGCGGATGCCATGCAGCCGAAGCAGCTTGACGTAGGCCATCGGTCCCATGCCCAGGTGATCCTGAAAGCCCTGGAGCAGGGTGCGGCGACTGGCATGCGCTTCGCGGCAGAGATCCGCCAGGGAGATGGGGCTGGTGGGGTTGGCGCGCACCCAGCGCTGAACATCCTTGACGATCTGGATCCGGGCGGGGGAACCAAGGACGCGCCTGTTCGCGTCGGGACCACTGCTGAGGGCCTCGAGCAGAAGGGGGATCAGATCAGCGAGGATGAGCCTCTGCCGCTCGGGCGAGAGCAGGTGATCCTGACGCTGTTCCGCCAGGGCGAAGAGCCGCCGCAAAGATCGCCGCAAGGCGGCGGAACTGCGCGGATTGGTCCTCACCACATTGCCGCGCGGCACCAACTCCCCGTCAAAGCCGTGCCACCCCAACTGCTGCGCCCATTGCTCCAGGGCTTGGAGCGGCAGGAACAGCACAGCAAAGCTGACGTTGGCGGGAATGGTGAAGTGCACCTCCCCCTCGACATCCAGGCCAAAGAGGCTGTCCGCGGGCAACTCCAAGCCATGGGAACGCCAGGGCGCGCCGCCCGGATGGGGATCCAGATCGAGGGTGACGGTGATCACGCCTTTGGGCTTCGTGCCCGTGACATGCAGGGGCCGCCGGATCTGGAACCACAGAAAAAAGAGGGGAGGCAGCTTGAGGGTGAGCAACCGACCCTGAAAGGAACCGCCCTCCAGCTGCAGCAGCAGCAGATCCAGCTCGATCGCCCGAACCACAGCGTCCATCTCATCGACGCAAGCCCAAGTGCGCTGTTGCGCAAGAGGAGAAGGATTGGACCGCACGTAAGATTCGCCCTTTTTGAGTTTTAGTCAGGGTCAATGGGTTCACAATCTACGTCTGAAGACCCTTTTTCAACACCAGGCCATCCGCCGCTTTCCATGACACGCCGTCCGATTCGAACCGACGCCCGCACCTGCTGGACCTTCGGGCCCTACAGCCTGGACGGGGAAGGCAACCTCCGGATCGGCCCGACCGCCATCCATCTCCCCCCTTTGAACCGCCATCTGCTGCTGGCGCTGGTGCGCCAGAACGGCCAGGTGCTCTCCCGCGAGGCCCTGCTGGTGGAGGTGTGGAGACGGGACC
>JBKDSZ010000031.1:0-5515 GCA_046340375.1 Cyanobacteriota bacterium
CACCGAAGCGGAGCTCCTCGCCCAGCTCAATCTGCCCAAGGGTCGCCTGCAGCAGGCGCTCAAGATCCTTTCGCTGGAGACCCCCGCGCCGATCGGCAAGCAGGGCTCCTGCTGGCAGCGGCTGCCGGCAGAGCTCCAGCCAGCGTTCTGGCAGCGGGTGGAGCGTCTCACTGGGCTGCGGCGGGCAGAAGCCGTGCAAATGCAGGCCTACGTGGATCTGCCCTTCGGGGAGCACATGGCCTTTCTGATTGAGGCGCTCGACGGTGATCCCAGCACCGTGGGCCCGCCCACCCTGCCGCCACTCCCTGCGGCGGTTCCTGGCGACCTGGCCCGAGAGGCCGGCAGTTTCCTGCGCCATCTGCGCATCACCCTTGAGCCCCGGAAACAGTGGCCCGCCGGCGGCCTGCCGAGCTATCGCCTCAAGGGCCGCATCCCGGCCGACCGCCAGGCAGCAGCCGGCAAGGCGCTCTGCTTCTGGTCCGATGCCGGCTGGGCGGAACTGGTGAAGCGTGGCAAGTCCAGCACAGGCCGCTTCGATGCAGCACTGGTGGAGGGGTGTGTGCAGCTCATCCAGCAATGGCGGCCGGCTCCCCCGCCCGAATGGGTCACCTGCATCCCCTCGCGGCGCCATCCCGAATTGGTGCCGGCCATTGCGGCACAGCTGGCTACCGCCCTGGGCTTGCCCCTTGTGCCCGCCCTGAAGAAGGTGCAGGACACAGCCAAGCAGAAGACCATGCAGAACAGCAGCCAGCAGGCCCGCAACCTGGACGGCAGCCTCGCCATCACGGGCCCGATCCCCAGCGGGCCCTGCCTGCTGATCGACGACATGGTCGATTCCCGTTGGACATTCACCGTGGCGGCCTGGCTTTTGCGCGAACATGGGGCGGGCCCGGTCTTTCCGCTGGCCCTTGCCCAAACCGGTCAGAGCGACTGAGCTCCTGCCCCATTGGCCCCTCAATGCCAGCTCCCTCCGCCAACACCCAGGCCGTACTGCTGCTCACTTCTCCGCTGCTGCAGGAGGGGGGGAGGGCCGCAGGCAAGGAGCCTGTGCTGTCGCCGGCGGAGTACGCCCAGTTGGCGGCCTGCCTGCAGCAGGAGCGGGTGCAACCGGCGGATCTGATCAACGGGTCCAGAGACACCCTCCTCACCACCCTGTCAGCCTCGTTTGCGGCCGAGCGCCTCAACCGCCTGCTTTCCCGCGGCTTTCAGCTCAGCCAGGCGGTGGAGCACTGGGCCAACCGCTCGATCAGCGTGATCGGTCGTGCTGATGCCGCCTATCCCCGGCGGTTCAAGCAGCGCCTCAAGCGCGCCGCCCCGCCCCTGCTCTATGCCTGCGGCAACCTCGAGCTGCTGAACGCTCCTGCCCTGGCAGTGGTGGGCTCGCGCAACACACCGGAGGCCTTGCTCCAGCAAGCCGAGGCTGTGGGTGCCCTGGCCGCAGCAGCCGGGGTGGTGATCGCCTCCGGCGCCGCCAAGGGCGTTGACGAAACCGCGATGTTGGGAAGCCTCGACGCTGGCGGCTGCGCCATCGGCGTGGTGGCCGACAGCCTGGAGAAGATGAGTGCCAGGCCTGTCTGGCGTCAGGCGCTGCTGGACGGCCGCCTTCTGTTGCTCTCCAGCGATGCCCCCAGCGCTCGCTTTCAGGTGTGGCGCGCCATGGGCCGCAACAAGCTGATCTATGCCCTCGCAGATGCCGCTCTGGTGGTGAGCTCCGCCAAGGGGGAGGGCGGCACCTGGGCCGGCGCCACCGAGCAACTGCAGAGCCTGCGCGCATGCCCTGTCCACGTGCTCAGCGATCCCCGTGGCGGCCCGGGCCTGGAGGCCCTTGTCGAGCTTGGCGCCCGCCGTTGGCTCGAACCCGCCTCGGCCGATGCCCTGCGAGCCCTGTTGCGCGGCACCGAACAACGTTCGGCAGCAGCCGTCAGTGCGCCAGAGCAGGCTCAGCAGGGCTCCCTGCTCCACAGCGTCCCCACGGAACCGGCGCAACCCAGCCTGGAACCCTGCAGCGAGACGAACAACCCGAGAGACAACGACGCAGTGCTGGTCTCAGATCCGGAGCTGACAGCCGAATCCATCGCAGCCACCCCTCCCCCCGAATCAGCACCGCCAACGGAGCCGCAGGGCCAGTCGCCGGCGGCGGCACTGGCCGCTTTTGTCGACGAGCTGCTGCTGAGCTGTCTCGACGACCCGCGCAGCATTGATGAACTGGCCGTGCTCCTTGCTGTCTCCAAAACGGAGGTGAAGCGCTGGTGTCTGCGATTGGTGGAGCAAGGCAGAGCCCGCAAGCTCGCCAAGCCGTTGCGCTACGTCCGCCAACAGCCTCCCGGGTGACCCGGCGGATCGATGCCCCCCCCGCTTGCCCCTGACACTGCCGCCGCCTACGCCGAGGTGGCAAAGCCGAGGCACAGAAACGGTTCGGTGGGGCCGACTGGGCGGCCATCCTGCTTGCGCTGCTCACGCACAAACAGCAGCACCCGAGGGCCAGGTCGCGGTAGCGGGTGGAGGGGGAAAAGATGGCCTCGCTTTTGCGCAGGGTGATGAACAAGATGTCGGCTCGGCACCGGCAGGGGCTCGTGTGGAGCACAGTTCATCGGCCGGGCGTCGCCTGATCAGCCTTGATTGAGAATCGCGTTGATCAGGCGACGGATTTCTGGGAGGCGCTGATAGGCCAACCAGACCTCTTCGCTATCCACCTGGTCGTAGGCATGAATCAGCACATCACGCATCCCAGCCATGGCCCGCCAGGGCAGATCGGGGTGAAGATGACGGAATTCAGAGCTGAGACGCTTGCTGGCCTCGCCGAGAATCTCCAGGCAACGGATCACTGCATCCTGGAGGTAGTCCTTGCTGAAGAATGTCTCTTCGGTGTCAATCGGATAGCCAAGCGCACGATCCAGGACGCCATGGATGTCGATCAGCGCCTGACGATCTCTCGGGTCCATCACAGGGGGATGGCTTCAGCTTCCACGGTGGCTCGAAGACCGGGCTTGAGATTGCGGCGACGGATCAGATCGACGCGGGTCAGCAGCAGATCCTCCAGTGCAGATTTCAGCGCGACACGGTCGAACAGACTTGTTCCGTCCGGAAGGTCCACGAGCAGATCCACATCGCTGCTGGGCGAAGCCTGATCCCGCGCCACGGAGCCGAACACCGCCGGATTGCTTGCACCATGGCGTGCCAGCAGCTCATGGAGCTGAGGGGCCAGTTGCTGCAGCTCGGCAAGGCGCATTGGTGCTCCAGGCAGACGTGCGCTGAGACTATTGATCGAACCCTAAACCGCCAACGCCGCTGCTATGCGAAGCAACAGCCTGGCAGCCACGCCGCCGGGATCTGGCGCTCCAGCCGCCAGCGGATCGCCATCGGCCGCTCGCCCTCGTGGCTGTCGTAGGTGGCAAATCCCAGGCACAGAAACGGTCCGGTGGGGCCGTCGGGGCGGCCATCCTGCTTGCGTTGCTCCCGCACAAACAAGAGCACCCGCGAGCCGCGCGCCGCGTGGTGGATGTAGCGCTGGCCGGTGGGGGAGGCGGCGGTGGTGGTGCTCTGGCTTTCCCAGTGGAAGAGGGTGGGGGCGAGGGCCAGGTCGCGGTAGCGGGTGGAGGGGGAGAAGAGGGCTTCGCTTTTGCGCAGGGTGATGAAGAGCAGGTCGGTGGCGCTGCTCTGGTGCCAGAGCACGCCTTCGCGGTGGCTGCGGGGGGCGCCGGCAGGGTCCAGGGCAGGGGGTGGAGGCGGTGATCGACATGGGCGGCCAGCAGCTCCAGCAGCTGGCGCAGCTCTTCGCACCAGGCGCTTGTGTGGCCCAGAGCAGCGCCAACGCCTCGCGCAGCGGCGTCCTGGCATGTTCTCCAGGGCTTCGCGATGATGACCTCCATGACCACCACGCCGACCCCTCTGGTGACCCGCGAGGCGCTGTGTGCTTTCACGCGGCGGCTTGTGGAGTGTTATGCCCCCGAGAAGGTGATTCTGTACTCCTGCGGAGAAGCCTTTGGCTACGGGTCTTTGGCCCGTGGGGAGGGGCGTTGGGATTCTGATGCCGACATCCTGGTGGTGATGTCCGGTCGTGCGCGAAGCGCTTGACCATGGCGAGGTGTTGTCTGGCTGAACCCTGGTCGGCCGTTCCCGAATGGATGGTCAAGGCGGAAGGCGATTGGGAAGCCCTGGAAATCCTCCTATCCAGGGACAGCCCACGCTGGCGAGATTCCGTGGTGTTTCACGCCCAACAATGCGTGGAGAAGCTGCTCAAAGCCGATCCAGGAACTCCCGCACATCAACCTGAGCCTGCCGCAGCAATCCCGCCAAGGTTCCCACCTTGACGGTCTTGTGCAGCGGAACAATGTAACCGCGACTGCCGGACCTCATCACCACATGGCTGCCGGTCTGGCGAACCGCCGCAAAACCCAGCCGTTCCAGCGCGCGAATGACCTCCCGTCCGGAAAGGTGCGGGAGCTTAGGCATGGACGGGAACGCTGAACATCGTCACAAGCGGATGCCCCTTCACAGCAGCGGGGAACTCCTCCAGGTAGAGCGAGGTGGCTTCGCGCAGGTTGGCGATGGCCTCCTCGATGGATTCGCCTTCTGTTGTGGTGCCTGTCTCGGGATTGAAGGCCACATATCCGCCTTCCTCAGCGGGGGAGAGCACAGCGGTGAGTTCCATCGGTCCTGGTGCGGTGCTCCCAGTCTGACGGCGCGTGGGAATTGACGCTGCCCACCCCCCTCAAACCGCCAACGCCGCTGCTATGCGAAGCAACAACCTGGCAGCCACGCCGCCGGGATCTGGCGCTCCATCCGCCTGCGGATCGCCATCGGCCGGTCGCTCTGGTGGCTTTCGCAGGAGGCAAATCCCAGGCACACAAACGGTTCGGTGGGGCCGCCGAGGCGGCCATCCTGCTTGCGCGCATGTGGGCGGGATCGGCCACGGTGTTATGGAGCGCGCTGAGGACCAGGTCCACCCGGCGGTGGTCGCCGGTGTAGAGGGTGCTGAGCTGGGTGGGTACGTAACCACCGCGGCGCCACTCCAGGGCGGAGAGATCGGTGGCGTCGGCCACGGCGAAGTAGTGAAAGGGGGCGAGCAGGCCCTGATCCAGGGCGCTCCAGAGGCGCAGTTCGGTGGCGATGCGGCCGCTGAACCAGTGGAGGATGTCCAGTCCGTCGGCCCGTTCGGGGGTGGCGGTGAGGCCGAGCAGCCGCTGGGGGCGGAGGTGATCGAGCCAGCGGCGGTAGCTGGCGGCGGCGGCGTGGTGGAACTCATCCACGATCACCACCGCGAAGCGCTCGGCGGGGATCTCGGCGAGGGAGCGATTGGCGAGCGACTGCAGGGAGGCGAACACATGGCGCCACTGGCTGGGCATCGCGCCATCATCGAAGAGCTCGCCGAAGCAGGGATCGCGCAGCACCTGGCGGAAGGTGGCCAGGGCCTGCAGCAGGATCTCCTTGCGGTGGGCGATCAGCAGCAGCGGCGGCGGCTCGGGGGAAGGGAATTGCTCGGGGAAGTCGGTAGGGAGGCGGGCCACGTCGAAGG
>JBKDSZ010000032.1:0-3222 GCA_046340375.1 Cyanobacteriota bacterium
CTGTGTACCACTCTACGACCTCGCTGGGCCGGTTGCGGAGCATGCTGCGTAATCAAGACCGCGCATGACCGCGGTGGTTGCGCACCGTCCAACCACGACGGCAGCCCTTCTGAGACAGGGCGTGAGACACCACCGCCCTGATCGTGACCTCCCAGTCACGGACCGCCGGCATGTGAGACGTTTGGTGAGATGTTTCGTCTCACAGCCTGGTGCGGCCAAACAGACGCTGACAAAGGCTTGAAGCCCTAACGCCCGCCGCAGCAAGGGATTTATGCCGAAAACCCTTATTGAAAAAGGAAGCGGGCGGCGGGAATCGAACCCGCATCATCAGCTTGGAAGGCTGAGGTTTTACCACTAAACTACGCCCGCAATTTTGATCAACGTGTCGGGACGCCCGCAGAAGGGTTCGCCCGCCACAGGAGCCGATCACCCACTGCAGCGTAAAAAGTATCTCACGACAGGCGCCGCACCCTGGCTCAAGCATGATGGCCTGTTGATCGCTCGGCCGGTTTGACGCCTCCCCCCTCCACTCCTGCCAGCGAGGCCCTGGAACCCGCCCTGGCCTCCCCTGGCGCCCGACGCCGTCTGATGATCTCCTATGGCTTCGGGGATGCGGGCACCGGCATGGCGGCCTCCCTGATCGGTTTCTACCTGTTCGTGTTTTACACCTCCGCCGGCGGACTTCCGCCGGTGATGGCGGGGGCGGTGCTGATGCTGGCCCGCGTCTGGGATGCCATCAACGACCCCATCGTCGGCTGGCTCAGTGATCGCACAGACCATCCCACCGGCCCGCGCCTGCCCTGGATGGTGTGGAGCGCCATCCCCCTGGGGGTGTCGATGGCGGCGATGTGGTGGCTGCCGCCGGGCAGCCTGTGGTTGAGATTCAGCTACTTCGTGGCCATCTCCGTGGTGGCCAACAGCCTTTACACCGGCGTCAACCTTCCCTACACCGCCCTGATGGCGGAGGTGACCAGCGACACCACCCTGCGCACCCAGCTCAACCGCGCCCGCTTCACCGGCTCGATCACCGCCGGCTTGGTGGGCCTCATCCTCGGGGGCCTGCTGCTGCGCGACCACGCCAACCCAGCCAGCTACGCAAAGCTGGGCCTTCTCTCCGGGCTGATCATCACCGCCACCACCCTGGTCTGCTGCTGGGGCATCGCACCCGCCGCCCGCCACGCCCAGAAACCCACCCCCGTCAAGGGCTCCACCCGCCGCCTGCTGCGCCGCATCGGCCACAACGGTCGCTTCATGCGGGTGCTGGGCCTCTACCTGCTGCTCTGGTGCGCCCTCCAGCTCATGCAGACGGCTGCCCTGATCTTTCTGCCAGTGGTGATGCGCCTGCCGGAAAGCTGGAGCAACTGGATCCTGCTGCCCTTCCAGATCAGCACCCTGGTGGGCCTGCAGCTCTGGACCCTGGTGAGCCACCGGCAAGGGCGGCTGCGGGCTCTGGCCTGGGGGGCGGGGTTCTGGGTGGTGGGCTGCCTGGCGGCCATGCTGCTGGCTCCCCTCGATCTCCAGATGGCTCCTCTGGAGACCCTCTCCAACCAGCTGCGGCTGGGAGCCCTGGTGGGGGCGATCCTGGTTGTGGGCCTCGGCGCCTCCACCGCCTATCTCATCCCCTGGTCGCTCCTGCCGGACGCGATCGACGTGGATCCGGAAAAGCCCGCCGGCCTCTTCAGCGCCTTCATGGTGTTCGTGCAGAAGCTTTGCATCAGCCTGGTGCTCTTCAGCTTCGGCGGCCTGATGAGCTTCAGCGGCTACCTCCCCAGCCTCGGCACCAGCCAACCGCAGGCGGCCCTGGTGGCGATCCGGCTGTGCATGGGCCTGATTCCGGCGGTGCTGGTGGTGCTCGGGCTGGTGGTGATGCGCCGCTGGCCTCAGGCGCCCCGGACACGGAAGGCCGTGGAGGCCCCATGAGCCCCACCCGGCGCGCCAGCCGTTGGAGCCCCTCCGCGCCGCGCTGGCTGGCGCGGCTCGGGGCCAGCCTCATGCTCGGCAGTCAGGCGGTGAGCGCCGTGGCCAAGGGACACATCCATCCCGGAGATCTGATGGCCGAACTGATGGAAGCGGGCCCCGGCAGCCTGCTGATCGTCTTCATCACGGGGCTGGCGGCGGGCACGGTGTTCAACATCCAGGTGGCGGCGGAGCTCTCCCGTCAGGGGGCCAATGCCGCCGTGGGAGGGCTGCTGGCCCTGGGGCTGTCGCGGGAGATCGCGCCCCTCCTCACGGCCACCCTGCTCACCGGAAAGGTGGCCACCGCCTACGCCGCCCAGCTCGGCACGATGAAGGTGACCGAACAGATCGACGCGATCACCATGCTGCGCAGCGATCCGGTCGAATATTTGGTGGTGCCGAGGCTGCTGGCGCTGCTGATCATGTCGCCGGTGCAGTGTCTGCTGTTCTTCGGCATGGCCCTCTGGTCGGGCCAGCTCAGCAGCACGCTTCTTTACAGCATTCCGCCCAGCGTGTTCTGGACCTCCGTGCGCACCTGGATGGAGCCGGATGACGTGCCCTCGATGCTGCTGAAGTCGGTGGTGTTCGGCCTGATCATCGCGGTGCTGGCCTGCGGCTGGGGTCTCACCACCAAGGGCGGCCCCAAGGAGGTGGGGGCGAGCACCACCGGCGCGGTGGTGATGATCCTGTTGTGTGTGGCGCTGGCAGATGTGGTCCTCACCCAGATCCTCTTCGGCGCCTGAGGGCCCACCGGCAGGGCGAGAATTCAGCGCCATCCCTCCCATGCCATCCATGGCGATTTCCCCCCCGGCCGCTGCCGATGGTGCGGACGACATCACCCTCGCCCCTCGCTTCGGGGTGCCCCTGGGCCTGATGGTGATCACCGGCTTGCTGCTCACCGTCACCTCCCGCTGGCCCGCCCTCCTCTGGATCGGCCTCTCGCTGCTCGCCTTCGCCTCCTTTCTGCTGCTGCAGGCCACCATCCTGCGGCTGAGCTTCCGCGCCGATGCCCTGCTGGTGCTGCGCTCCGGGGAGGAGATCCGCCGCTTCCCCTATGACGACTGGCTGGCCTGGCGCCTCTTTGTTCCCGCCCTGCCGGTGTTGTTCTATTTCCGTGAACGGTCGAGCCCCCACCTTCTGCCCGTGCTGTTTGACGCCACCGCCCTGCGCGCCGAGCTGGAGCGACGGGTGACCCTCCCTGTTCCCCCGAGGCCATGAGCAGCGACTCCCTGGTTCCCGAACCGCCCGACTCCGCCGACTCCACCG
>JBKDSZ010000033.1:0-15479 GCA_046340375.1 Cyanobacteriota bacterium
CGGGGTCAGCGCCTGCCAGTGCCGCTGGCGCTCCTCCCGCTCCACCTCGGTCGGCAATCCTTGCCGCCTTCCCCGCAAGCGGAACTGGGAGCGGGCCTTCGGCAACAGCCAGCAGAGTTCCACCGCAGGCTGCAGCTGCAACTCCTCGGCCTTGGCGCTGCGGGCATCGCTGAGCAGGTCAAGGCTTGCGGGCTCCGCCCAGCCGCGAAACACCAACGTGCGCACCCGCGGGGTGCCGTCGGCGGCCACGCTGGCCAGTTGCAGCCAGCGGGCCCGGGGGGCGCGTCCCTCCCGTTCGCGGGCGCCGCGCAACAGCGGGCGCCAGGGCGGCAGGGGGTCGGGACGGGGCATGGCATTCGGAAGCGAAGGACAGACTTCTCCAGACAAGCCGATTCCCGGCGCCGGCTGCCCCGTCGTGAACTGCGGGAACGGCTCGCGCCCGCTGTGGCGCGTTTTGCCAAGCTGACGTCACCCACGCCCGTTGAAGTGAGGATGGCTTTCCCTCCCCGCATCCCCCAAAACCGCGATCGGGCACAGGCCTCGGCTTGGCTGGGTGTCCTTCTGGTGTCGCTCCTGCCCGCCCCAGCGGGCGCGGAGTCGCCCATGGAGCGCACCCCGCTGGCGGTCTATGCGCTGGTGACACCGCGGGAGCAAGCGCCATCGGGCCTGATCGCGCGGGTGGTGTTGCCCGCTGGCGTGGGGTGCCCGCCCCTGGAAACCCAGCAGCCAACGGAGCAGGGTCCGCGCTGGAGCGCGCGGCCGATGCGGGAACGGCGGGCTGGCGCCACCACCCGGCAGGCGTTCGGCTCCCTCCTGGTGTGCGAAGCACCCCTGCCGGAACGGGCCTTGGCGGCGCGCATCGCCGGCCGTCGTCTTCCCGCCGCCCTGCCGCCGCGCATCGACAAGTTGGCCATTTTCGGCGACACGGGTTGCCGTCTGCTGGGCAACGCGATCCAGGCCTGCAACGATCCCGCGGCGTGGCCCCTGGCGCCGGTGGTGCGCGCCCTGGCGCGGCAACGCGCGGATGTGGCGATCTTCCTGGGGGATTTCTTTTATCGGGAGTCCGCCTGCCCCAGCGCGAACAACAGCCAATGCGGCGGCAGCCCGGCCCCCCTGGGCGGTGCCCCCTTCACGGATTCGGGCTGGGGCTGGGTGGCCGATGCCCTGGTGCCCATGGGTCCCCTGCTGGAATCGCTGCCGTTGGTGGTGTTGCGGGGCAACCATGAATTGTGCGGTCGCGGAGGCAATGGCTACTTTCTTCTGTTTGATCCCGCCTTCGGCACGGCGGAGCGATGCGCGCCAACCGCCTCCGGAACGGCTCCGGTGGTCTATTCCCCCACCACGGCGGTGGAGCTTCCCATCAACGGGAGACGGCGGCTGCGGCTGGTGAACGTGGATTCCGCCAACGGCAATGATGAAGCCATCGACGCGGGCATCCTCGTCCGCCAGCGTCCGTTGTTTGAGCAGGCGCACCGCCTTGCCGCCGGGGCGCCGGAGGCCTGGCTGCTGACGCATCGACCCGTCAACGCCGTGATGTCGAGCGCGTTTCTCCCCACCCCGCCCGGCAACGCCACCCCCTGGAGCTCCCTCACCCAGACCGCTGCCTCCGACGGGCTGCTGGCTCCGTTCCAGCTCAGGCTCTCCAGCCATCTGCACCTCGTCCAGGCGGTGCAGGTGCCTGGCCAGCCGGGTCAGATCGTGCTCGGCAATGGCGGCACGGAACTGGATCCGCCCGCCTATCCCCTGCCCCCCTACGGCCCCCTGGCCACGAGCACGGGCCAGCCGGTGCAACCTGGATGGAAGCCCCTGCCCCAAGCCACCGTTCTGACCACCTGGCTGCGTTTCGGGGGGATGATCGCCGAGCCCACCAGCCGCGGCTGGCGGTTCACGATGCAGGATCAGAACGGAGAGCCGTTTGCCCTCTGCCGCCTGGAGGGGCGCCAGGTGAGCTGCCCCTGACCCCTGGAGCGGCGAGACGCCAGGGCAAGCCCCGAGGGCCACTCAGTCGCTTTGCCGCACCCGCTTCACCGCCAGCCCCGCCTCGGCCGCGGTGACACCGGCGAGCACCAACAGGCCGATGAGGCCGATGAGCTGGTTTTGGGCTTCCGCGCTGGGCTCGGCGTTCCGCCCCAGCAGGGCACCCGCCACAAACCAGCCCGTCGCCAGGGCGGAGGTGAGCCAGTAGGCCTTCCAGCGCCGCTGGTAGAGGTAGCCCGCCCCCAGCCCCGGCACCACATTCAGAACCACCGCCCCCCAACCGCCGGAGGCGGACAGGATCGCGTCACGGGAGGGCGTCATGGCTGGCAGTTGGAGGCCCCCCACTCTGGCGGGGGCTGGGGGCCGCTGCCGGGGCCCGGGCCTCAGTCCCCCAGCCCCTCCTCGTCCCCCAGCCCCGCCGCTTGGGCGGTGAGGCGCCAGAGCTCTGCCGCCAGCAGATCCGAGCGCGCCTCGGCGCTGGGCTCGGTGGGCGCGAATCTCAGCCGGCCGGGGCCCAGCACCCGATTGCTCCAGTAATGAAAGCCCGCCTCTGCGGGGGAATCGGTGGCCAGGGTCGCCAGTAGGGCGCCCGCGTGTTCCGGCGTTTCCGTGACACGCAACAGGTCCCGCGCCACGACGGCGAACAACGCCTGGCCGAGGGGGTTGAAGCGCCGACTGTCGCGGAAGAACCCCCCCGGTTCGCGAGGGATCACCAGCCCCGGGCTCCAGGCGATCACGGGCATCGGCCGGCCCAGCCGCCGCAGGCGCCGCTCCACCTCGCGGGCCATCAGCACATTGCAGAGCTTGCTGTCCTTGTAGGCCTTCTCAGCCTGGAACGGGCCGCCAGCGACCATGGCCGCTCCCGCGCCCTGCCGCAGGCCGGCCAGCTCGCCCAGGCCCGCCGCTGGCCCCACTCTCCCGCCGGCGCTGGCGGGATCATGCACCTCGGAGGCGGTCACCACCAGCCGCGGCGCCGGAGCCTTGAGGAGCAAGGGAAGCAGGCGCTGGACCAGGGCCTGGTGCGCCAGGTGATTCACCGCCAGGGTGAGCTCGATGCTCTGGGCCGACCAGCGGGGAGCCGGCGAGCCGGTGTATTGCAGTCCAGCGTTGAGCACCAGGGTGTCGATCGGGTTTCCCGCCTGCCGCAGGGTTTCCGCAGCCTCCGCCACGCTCGTCAGATCCGCCAGATCGCAGAGGACGGTGGTGAGCGCGCCGTCGTGGCGATGGCGCTGGCGGTCAGCCGTGCCGGCATCCCGGCAGAGCACGGTGAGGTGGTGGCCTGCGGCGAGGAGCCGGGTGGCGGCCCGCAGCCCGATCCCGGAACTGCCGCCCGTCATCACCACCTGCCGCCGGTCGTTGGCGGGGGCGTCGTTGCCTTCCATGGTCAGAGCCCGGGCGAGTCTTCATTCTCCGGGGCGGCGGGACGGCTGCGGCGTCATCAGGGGGGATGATCGAACTCTCCCCCATCCGTGCCGCGGTTCCGATGCTCAGCGTGCTTCAGACGCTTCGCCACCAGCTCCAGGGAGCCATGGAACGGGCCTGGCCCGAGGCGGCGACAGCGGCCCGGGCCGCGGGCCAGCCCCTGGATCCCCAGCTGGAACCCGCGAGTCGTGCGGAGTTCGGAGACTTTCAGGCCAATGGCGCCCTGCCCCTGGCCAAGCCCCTCCGCCAGTCGCCCCGGGCGATCGCCACGGCGGTGGTGGAGCAGCTGAGCGCGGAACCCGCCTTTGCCGCCCTCTGTTGGCCTCCCCAGATCGCGGGGCCAGGCTTCATCAACCTCACCCTGCGGCCGGAGGTGCTGGCGGCCGAACTCCAGCGCCGCCTGGGGGATCCCCGCCTCGGCGTGCCCAGCGTCGCCGGGGCCCCGGCGGAGGCCGGGCAGGCGTCCTTGGCACCGGTGATCGTGGATTTCTCCAGCCCCAACATCGCCAAGGAGATGCATGTGGGACACCTGCGCTCCACCATCATTGGCGACTGCCTGGCGCGGGTGCTGGCGTTCCGGGGCCATCCTGTGGTGCGACTCAACCACGTCGGGGATTGGGGCACCCAGTTCGGCATGCTCATCACCCACCTCAAGGAGGTGGCGCCGGAGGCCCTCCAGAGGGCGGACGCCGTCAATCTGGGCGATCTGGTGAGCTTCTACCGCCAGGCCAAGCGCCGTTTTGATGAGGATCCGGCGTTTCAGGTCGCCTCCAGGGAGGAGGTCGTCCGGCTGCAGAGCGGAGATCCCCTCACCCTCAAGGCCTGGACATTGCTCTGCGACCAATCCCGTCGGGAGTTCCAGCAGATCTATGACCGGCTGGGCATCGTGTTGGAGGAGCGGGGCGAATCGTTCTACAACCCGTTCCTCGCGGACGTGGTGGCCGATCTGCGGGCGGCGGGTCTGCTGGTGGAGGACGCGGGAGCGCAATGCGTCTTTTTGGAACCGGACAAGCCGCCGCTGATCGTGCAGAAAAGCGATGGGGGGTTCAACTACGCCACCACGGATCTGGCGGCGATCCGCTATCGCTTGGCCCCTCCCCCCCAAGGCGACGGCGCCCGTCGCCTGATCTACGTCACGGACGCGGGCCAGGCCAGCCATTTCGCCGCCGTGTTCGCCGTGGCGCGACGGGCGGGCTGGGTGCCGGATGGGGCCCGGCTGGAGCATGTCCCCTTCGGACTGGTGCAGGGAGACGACGGCAAGAAGCTCAAGACCCGTTCCGGTGACACCGTGCGGCTGAAGGATCTGCTGGATGAGGCGGTGCTGCGGGCGGAGGAGGACCTGCGGGCGCGGTTGGCGGAGGAGGGCCGCCCGGAGGAGTCGGCCTTCATCCATCAGGTGGCCACCGCCGTGGGGTTGGGCGCCGTGAAGTACGCCGATCTGGCCACCAACCGGATCACGAACTATCAGTTCAACCTGGAGCGCATGCTCGCCCTTCAGGGCAACACGGCGCCCTATCTGCTCTATGCCCTGGTGCGGCTGGCCGGCATCGCCCGCCGGGGGGGGGAGTTCAGCGCAGAGCCCTCGGCCCCGGGAGGGGGCCTTGAGATTCGCGAACCACAGGAATGGGCCCTGGCCCGCCATCTGCTGGCCTTCGATGCCGTGATCCTCGCCGTGGAGGAGGAGCTGTTGCCAAACCGGCTCTGCGCCTACTTGTTTGAGCTCAGCCAGGTGTTCAACCGCTTCTACGACCAGGTGCCCGTGCTCAAGGCGCCGCCGGAGACCCGGGCTTCGCGCCTGGCCCTCTGTCGCCTCACGGCCGACACCCTCCGCCTTGGCCTCCAGCTGCTGGGCATCCAGACCCTTAGCCGCATGTAGAGGGCCGGCAGTGTCTAGATTCGCTCCTGCTCCTGACGACTTCATGGGTTCCAGCAGCGATGACACCTGGGGTGCCGCCCAAAGTGCCTCCTTGTATGGCCTGGATCGCTGGGGGGAGCCTTACTTCTCCGTCAACGCCCGCGGTCATGTGCTCGTTCAGCCCCGGGGAGAGCGCGGCGGGGCCCTTGATCTGGTGGAGCTGGTGCGGGGCCTTCAGGGTCGCGACCTCGCCCTGCCGCTGCTGATTCGCTTTGACGACATTTTGGAAGACCGGCTGGAGCGCCTTCACGCCGCCTTTGCACGCGCCATCGCCCAGTACGACTACGACGGTCGCTATCAAGGGGTGTTCCCGATCAAGTGCAACCAACAGCGCCATGTGGTGGAGCGTCTGATGGAGACGGGGCGCCGCTGGCATTTCGGCCTGGAGGCCGGCAGCAAGGCCGAACTTCTCATCGCCCTGGCCCTGGTGGAGGACCCGGAGGCCCTGCTGATCTGCAATGGCTACAAGGATCGGCGCTACATCGAAACGGCCATCCTGGCCCGCCGTCTGGGGCGCCAACCCCTGGTGGTGATCGAGCAGGCCGATGAGGTGGAGCGGATCATCAACGCCAGTCAGGAGCTTGGGGCGGCTCCGTTGATCGGTGTGCGGGCGAAGCTGGCCTCGCGTGGCAGCGGTCGTTGGGGCAGCTCGGTGGGGGAGGGGGCGAAGTTCGGCCTCTCCCTTCCCGATCTGCTGGCCACGGTGGAGACCCTGCGGCGCGCGGAACTGCTCCCGGATCTGCGTCTGCTCCATTTCCACATCGGCAGCCAGATCAACGACATCGCCGTGCTGAAGGATGCCCTCCAGGAAGCGGGCCAGATTTATGTGGAGCTGATCCGCCTCGGCGCACCGATGGGTTTCCTGGACGTGGGCGGTGGTCTGGGCATCGACTACGACGGCAGTCGCACCGCCACCACGGCCTCCACCAATTACTCCCTGCAGAACTACGCCAACGATGTGGTGGCCACCGTGCGGGAGTGCTGCGAGGCGGGTGGGGTGAGGGTGCCGACCCTGGTGAGCGAGAGCGGCCGGGCCATCGCCAGCCATTTCAGCGTGCTGGTGTTTGACGTTCTGGGCTGCAGCCAGCCGCCCGCCGTTCCTCCCCCGGCTCGGGGCCTCTCCTCAGAGGAGGAGCCGCTGATCGTGCGCAACCTGCGCGACACGCTCGACCTGCTGGCCACGGTGGAGTTGGGCGATGCCGGACGCCCCGCTAGCTGCGAACCTCTCCAGGAAGCCTGGAACGACGCGATCAAGTTCAAGGAGGATGCCCTGATGGCGTTTCGCCTGGGCTACCTCGGCCTCCGGGAGCGGGCGCTGGCGGAAGCGCTCTACTGGGCCTGCGGCGCGCGCATCGCTGAGATCCTCGCCGCGCTGCCTCTCGACACTCCCATTCCGGAGGACCTGCGGGGTCTGCAGGCGGCTCTGGCGTGCACCTATTACGCCAACCTGTCCGTGTTTCGTTCCGCGCCGGACACCTGGGCCATTCAACAGCTCTTCCCCGTTCTGCCGATCCACCGCCTCAAGGAACGGCCGGATCGCCTGGGGCGCTTTGCCGACCTGACCTGCGATTCCGATGGCAAGCTGGCGCGCTTCATCGGCTCCGGCGCGGACAAACCCCTGCTCGAACTGCATCGCTGGACGCCCAGTGATCCCTATTGGGTGGGGTTGTTTCTCGCCGGGGCTTACCAGGAGGTGATGGGAAACCTGCACAATCTTTTTGGACGCACCAACGCGGTGCACATTGGCCTCACGCCGGGGGGCGGCTATCGGGTGGAGCATGTGGTGCGCGCCGACACCAACGCGGCGGTGTTGCAGGCGATGGAACATGACCCCCAGGCCCTCAAGGAACGCTTGCGCCAGGCCAGCGAGGAGGCCATCGCCGACGGTCGGCTGACGATCGAGGCCGCGCGACGTTTGACCCAGCACCTGGAAACCAGCCTCGGGCAGACCACCTATCTGGAGAGCTGACCCCCCGCCCTCTTGGCCTCCAGCCTCAGCACCACCGGTCCCTCCCGCGTGGCGGCGAGTTGCATCCGCGCGCAAAACTGGCCGTGGGCATGGCGCAGCTGCAGGGTTCCCTTGTGATCCCGACAGATGCGCTCCACGATGGCGAGTCCAAGGCCCCGGTGGCGGGTCCGTTGGCGATCGTGGGCCGGACTCTGGGGAGGTCTCGTCAACAGGGTGTCGGTCGCGAGCACCCCCGGGCCGTGATCCCTCACCTCCACCACCAGGAGGCTTCGGGCACACCAGGCCGCGATCTCCACCGGTGGCTCGCCATGGTCGAAGGCGTTGTCGATCAGATTGCGCAGGGCCCGCTCCAACCCGGCACCATCGAGGCGCACCAACAGCCGGGGAACGCGCAGGCGAATCGATCGACGGGCGTAGCTGGCCGCCACCCGTGCGCAGAGATCGTCCAGGGCCAGTTGCCGCACGGTGGTGATGGGCTGATCCCGCTCTGCCAGAACACCGAGCTGCTCCGTGATCCCCCGCAGCTGGTGCAGGTCACTGGCGATGGCCTGGATGGCCCCCTTGTGGGCATCGCCGAGGCTGTCAGCCAACAGGTCGAGTTGCAGGGTGATGCGGGTCTGGGGACCCGCCAGGTCGTGGGCCAGTCCCGAGAGCATCAGCCGCCGCTCGCTGGCGGCGTTGTTGAGGCGCTGAAGCAGGCGATTGATCCGCACGCTCAGCACCCGCAGGGGCGCGATGCCCCACTCCGGCAGGAGCGGCAGGGGCGCGGGGAGTCCGTCCGGCAACTGGATGAACACCTGCCGGAAGGGGATTTCCACCCGCTTGTTGATGAACAGGATCATCCCCAACACCAGTCCCAACAGCAGCGCCGCGCTGCGCAGCAGGGGGAGGAACCAGGCGCTGCTGCTGCTGAGGCGTTCGGGTTGGTAAAGCCAGAGGTGGGGGGCGGAGGGAGCCTCCAGCCGAACCCAGAAGCCGCCCCAGGCCTCCACGTAGGGGGGGTGATCCCGCATCAGGTCCCGCAGCAACCCGTAGCGCTTGGCCATGAGGTCCCGCACCTTTCTGTCAAAGGGCCCGAGGCCGTGGGACGCCACTTCCGGTCCATCCTGAGCTGTGATCACCACCACCCCTGGAGGCAGCTTTTCTGGCGGCAGCACACGGAGGGCGAGCTCGACAAGGCGCACGCTGCGGGTGGTGCGCAGAGCCGTTTCCGACAGGAGTTTCGGCTCCAGCAGCGTGTTCAGCGCGACGTAAAGAAGGGCGAAGGTGAGGCCACAGCCCGCCGACAGGCACAGGATCAGATGAAGCCAGTCAAAGCGGTCAAGCCGTGGGGATTGCGGATTGTGCATCGTTCAGCTCCCTGACCTCCGCCACCAACCTGTAGCCCAATCCCCGTTCCGGCTGGATCAACTCCCTCCCAGCGAGATCCCGCAAGGTGCGCCGCAGTCTGGAAATTCGCACATCGATCGTGCGGGTCTGACCCGGGTTCACCAGGCTTCCTGTGGCCTGGAGGAGCTGGGCACGGCTCAGGACCGAGCCTTGAGCCCGGCAGAAGGCGTGCAGCAAGGCCGATTCCCCGCGGCTCAGGCGATGGGTGTCTCCTGCCGGCGTGATCAGGGCCGGCTGGTTGTCCGCCTCAAAACGGAGGCTGGCCAGCTGGAAGCTGCCGCTGGGCAGGGAAGGGGTGCGCGGACTGGGGGGCTCGGCATAGGGATGGCGCAGCAATCGCTCGACCCTCAGTTGCAATTCGCGGAAATCAAATGGCTTAGAGAGATAGTCGTCAGCGCCGGCTTCGAGACCAGAGACGCGATCGCTGGGGGCTCCAAGGGCAGAGAGAATCAGAATGGGAAACGCTTGACCATCTCGCCGAAGCGATGCCAGCACATCCAATCCATGCTTGTCCGGCAGAAGCTGATCCAGGAGCAGAAGATCAGGTTGATCCCGCTCCAATGCCCGGGACAGATCCCTGGGGTGGTGAATGGCAGCCAACGTCCAATTCAGTTTCTGCGCTTGGCGCTTGAGGAGGGAGCACATCGCCTCGTCATCATCCAGGATCCAGATCTTCATGATCAGTGGTGGGACAAGAATAATCCGTGTTCTCCGGGGGGGGGCCGGAGAGTGGATTCGCAGGGAAGGTCAGACACTCTAACTTATCAGTTTAAGCAAAGATAAAAGTGTTTGACACAAAAGATTGAAGGCAAGTCATAGCACCCCTCTGGCCTCCAGTGGGTCAGGATCCGGAGTTTTGTCCATAATGATTTATTACGCCCCCTTGAACCCCCTCCTGGTTTTGCGGGCAGACGGAGGGCGGGATCAAGCCCTCAGCCCCCGCAAGAGATCTTCCCGGGCCTGTTCCAGGGCCTCGTTGAGGGCCGCGCCATTCTTTCCCCCGGCCTGGGCCAGGTTGGGACGCCCGCCCCCCCCTCCGCCGCAGATTCGGGCCACCGCGCCGATGAAGGAGCCCGCCTGCAGCCCCTGACGGATCACCGCCCCGCCGAAGGCCGCCACGAGATGCACCTTCCCGGGATCCGCAGGATCGCTCAGGCCGCCCAGCACCACGGCGGCCCCGTCCCCAAGCTGCTCCGCCAGGCCCCGGGCGGCACTCTGCAGGGCGTCTCCCCGGACCCCATCCAGACGCTCCACCAGCACCTGGAACGCCTCCCCAGCGGTGGACGCCACTGCGGTGGCTCGGCTGGCCAGCTCCCGAGCCCGGCTCAGGGCCAGCTCCTCCCGCGCCGTGGTGAGGGCCTTCTGGGTGGCCTTGAGCTCCTCCTGCAAGGTGCTGACTCGCTCCACGATGTCTGCGGGCTGGGCCTTGAGGCGCTCCGCCAGGGCTCGCACCACCCCGTCCCGCTCGTTGAGGTAGGGCAAAACCGCAGCGCCAGCCACCGCCTCCACCCGTCGAATGCCCGCTGCCACGCCGCTTTCGCCAACGATCTTGAACAGGCCGATCTCCGCAGTGTTGGCCACGTGGGTGCCGCCGCAGAGCTCCATCGACACCCCCGGCACATCCACCACGCGCACCACATCGGCATACTTCTCGCCGAACATCGCCACTGCCCCGGCGGCCCTGGCCCGTTCCAGAGCCATCTCTCGCACCTCCAGGGCATGGGCATCGCTGATCCAGCCGTTGATCAGCTCCTCCACCCGTCCCAGCTCCCGGGCCGTCACGGCCCTGGGGCAATGGAAGTCGAAGCGCAGGCGATCAAAGTCCACAAGGGAACCCGCCTGTCGGATGTCCGGATCCACCACCAGCTTGAGGGCCGCCTGCAGGAGGTGGGTCGCCGTGTGGTGGGCCTGGGCCCGGCGCCGACAGGCCCGATCCACCCGAGCGGTCACCACATCCCCCACCCGAACCACCCCCCGCTCCACCTGGCCGCTGTGCACGAACACGCTGCGGTTTCGGCTCACGCCATCGATGACCATGCTCACGTCCTCGCCGGTGTCTGCGGTCCCGCCGCTGAGCACCCCCCGATCTCCCACCTGGCCGCCCCCCTCCCCGTAGAACGGCGTGGTGTCCAGCACGATCTGCACCCGGTCTCCCGCCTCGGCCCGCTCGGCGGACACCCCGTTGGTGACGAGCGCCACCACGCAGGAGGCCTGCTCCAGGGCCTCATACCCCGTGAAGGCGGTGTTTTCCAGTTCGGCGGCCACCTCTTCAAGGGCTCCCCGCAGGGTCAGATCGACGCTCACCGCCGCCGCCTTGGCCCGCTGCCGCTGCACGTCCATGGCTGCCTCAAAGCCGGCCACATCCACCGAGAGGCCGTGTTCCTCGGCAATTTCCTGGGTGAGCTCCAGGGGAAAGCCGTAGGTGTCGTAGAGCTCGAAGGCCTGGGCGCCGCTGATCTGGCTGGGCCGGGCGGCGAGCACCTCCGCGAGCATCTTCTCCCCCCGCTCCAGGGTGGCCAGGAAACGGGTTTCCTCCCGTTCCAACTCCGCGAGGATCTGGGAGCGCCGCTCCAGGAGTTGAGGATGGGCGGAGCCCATCAAGCGGATGGCGGCCTCCCCGAGGGCGGGCAGGAAAGCCCCTTCGATGCCGATCAGACGGCCGTGGCGCACGACCCGCCGCACGAGGCGCCGCAGGATGTAGCCGCGACCGAGGTTGGAGGCGCTGACGCCATCAGCGATGAGCTGGGTGACCGCCCGGCCGTGATCGCCGATCACCTTCAGGCTGGTGCGCCGCTGGTGATCACAGTCGGCGTAACGCACGCCCGCCAGGGTGGCGGCCGTTTCCATGAGAGGAAAGATCAGATCCGTTTCATAGTTGCTCGGCACCCCCTGCAGGATCTGGGCCATGCGCTCCAAGCCCATGCCGGTGTCGATGTTGCGATGGGCCAGGGGCGTGAGCTGGCCCTGCGCATCGCGGTTGAATTGCATGAAGACAAGATTATAGAATTCAATAAATCTCGAATCGTCCTCCAGATCCAATCCCTCGTTGCCCAGCTCTGGTTTGAAGTCGAAATAGATTTCAGAACAGGGGCCGCACGGCCCTGTGGGGCCGGACACCCAGAAGTTGTCGGCTTCATCCATGGGAATGATCCGCGCTGGATCCACGCCCACCTCCTCGCGCCAGATCGTGGCCGCTTCCTTGTCATCACGAAAGACGCTGACAACCAGCTGGCGCGGCTCCAGGCCAAACACCCGGGTGCTCAGCTCCCAGGCCCAGTGAATGGCCTCGGATTTGAAATAATCACCAAAGGAGAAGTTGCCCAGCATCTCGAAGAAGGTGTGGTGGCGCGCCGTGCGTCCCACGTTTTCAATGTCATTTGTACGGATGCATTTCTGACTGGTGGTCGCCCGGGCCGCCGGCCGTGGCGCCTGCCCCAGAAACACCGGCTTGAAGGGCAGCATGCCGGCGATGGTGAGCAACACCGTTGGATCGTTCGGCACCAGCGAGGCGCTCGGCAGCCGCTGGTGGCCCCGCTCCGCGTAAAACGCCAGGAAGGCCTCCCGGATGGCGGCGCCCGTCCACCGGTTTGAGCCGGGAGCAACCCGGTCCGAAGCGGGTGGACGGGAGGAGGTGGCGGCCATGGCGAGCAGCGGGAGAGTCGCTGAGGCCATGATCGCCCAAGGGGTCCCGGGGGCGCAGGAGGCCCTAGCGGCGACCCGTGAGGGCCTGGGTGGTGCGCGTCAGACCGGCGAGCGTTTGCGGCAGGAGGGGCTTGTTGAGCAGGCCCCCGCCCACCCGCAGAAACACCCCCGACAGGGCCAGATACACCGCCCCCAGCGCCAGCACCACCCCCAGCCAGCTCACCTGCCAGGTCTGGCGCAGCCAGAGCACCAGGGCGATCTGGCTCATCACCAGGGCCAGAAACAGAAAACCCAGGCCCCCGCTCAGCAGGAAGGCGCCGGTGATCAAGCGCCGCTTGTCTTTGTCGGCCTCCTGCAGGGCCATGCGCACATGCAGGTCGACCACGGAGGTGAGCAGGCCCGACAGCCGCGAGGCACCTTTGAGGTTCATGCGGAGCGGCGCCCTGGAGAAAGAAGCAAGCCCAGCACCAGACCCACCCCTGCCGCCAGGCCAAGGGCAAGCAGGGGACGCTCCCGCACAGGCTTCTCTAGCTTCGGCCGCAGCGTGCGGTTGAGGTCATCCAGCAACTGCTCCAGCTGCTCCTCCAGAGGCTTGAGCGAATCGCCCACCTGCTGGGCCTGATGTGAGGTGGCTTCGATCAGATCAAGCAATTGTTGTTTCACCCGGGGGGTGGCGCCTCCGGTCTGACGGGTGATCACCTCCACCAGCTGATCAAAGCTTCCCCGGGTGGCCTCCAGCGTGTGGCGGGCCACATCCGGCCATTGCTTCTGAATCGTCGGCAGGAGGGTGTCGAACCGTTCCCGAAAGGCTGTCTGGAGGATCAGGGGGGTGCCGGGCTGGCCGTTACTGGAGACGTCCGGTCCCTCCAGGGGAGGGGTGGAGGGCTGGTCCTGGGTCATGGCGGGGGGGCGGCTGCCTCCAACGTAGAGAAGGCTGGAGGGGTTGGCAGCGGACGAACCTCCGCTACATTGCCATTGCCTGAGGATCGGGCCGGTTGGTTTACATCAAGCAGATCGAGCTCAGCCACTTCAAATCCTTTGGCGGCACGATCTGCATTCCGCTCGAGCCCGGGTTCACGGTGGTCACCGGTCCGAATGGTTCGGGCAAAAGCAACATTCTCGACGGGGTTCTTTTCTGTCTGGGATTGGCCAGCAGTCGGGGCATGCGGGCGGAGCGCCTGCCGGACCTGATCAACAGCGCCATGCTGCGGGCCGGCAAGGCGGCGGAAACCACCGTGACGGTCCACTTCGATCTCTCCGACTGGCGACCGGACGGGGCGGAGGAGGGTCTGGAGGCGCCCGCGGAAGGCCCCTGGATCCGCTTCGGCCAGGAGGAATGGAGCGTCAGCCGGCGTCTGCGGGTGGCGCCCGGGGGCACCTACAGCAGCAGCTTCAGCGCCGATGGCGTGCCCTGCAACCTCCAGCAGCTCCAGACCCAGCTGCGCCGCCTCCGGGTGGATCCCGAAGGAAGCAACGTGGTCATGCAGGGCGATGTGACCCGCATCGTGTCCATGAGCGCCAAGGAGCGTCGGGGGATCATCGATGAACTGGCCGGTGTGGCCCTCTTCGATTCCCGCATTGAACAAACCCGCGTCAAATTGGAGGACGTGCGAGAGCGGGTGGATCGCTGCCGCATCGTGGAGCAGGAGCTGCGCGCCAACCGCCAGAAGCTGGAGAAGGATTGCGCCCGGGCCCGGGCCTACCAGGAGCTGCGGGAGGCCTTGCATGTCGGCCGCCTGCGGGAACAGGTGCTGGCGGTGGAGGAGGCGCGCGCCCTGCGGCGCCAGCTCGCCCAGCGCCGCGACGCGCTGCTTGAGCGTCAGCGGGGGGAGACGGAGGCGATCGCCGCCGCCAGCGCGGAGCTGCAGGGGGCGTCCCGCGCTCTGGAGGCGTTGCAGGCGGAGGTGAAGGCCCTGGGGGAAGACCAGTTGCTGGCGGTGCAGGCGGAATTGGCCGGGCAGGAGGCGGAAGGGCGGGAGCTGGCGCGTCAGGCGGAAAAGCAGAGCCAGGAGGCCCAGCGGCTCCAGGAGCGCCGCCTGGCCCTGACGCGGCAGCGGGGGGAGTTGAGCCAGCAGCTGGAGGGGCTCCGGACGCCGCGAGACGACGATGGATTGGACCGGGCGGAGGCCGCCTGCCGGGATGGGGAGGCCGCCGTGGAGCACTCTCGGCGCCGCTTGCGGGAGGTGGCGGGCCGTTCCGGGGATTGGATCGAGGCCCAGCGGCGCCTCGGGGAGGAGCGCCGGGCCCTGTTGGAGCGGCTCACCCCCTTGCAGGCGGAGCTGGAGCAGCTGCGGGAGCGGCAGCGGCAGGCCGAGGAACGGTTGGTGGAGCTGCAGGCGGAGCGGCAACAGGCCGGTGGACTCTCCACGGAAACGGAACAGCAGCGGGCCCGCCTCACCGCCGACCTGGTGGCGCTGGACCAGCAGCTCGGCCGGCGACAGACCCGGGTCGGGGAGCTGGCCGAGGGGCTGGCGCTGCAACAGCGCACCCGCGCCCGGCTGGAGCAGGAGCAAACCCAGCTGGAGCGGGAGATCGCCCGGATCGAGAGCCGCCGCGAAACCCTTCAAGAAAGCCGGGGAACCGGTGCCCTGCGCATGCTTTTGGAGGCGGGTTTGGATGGCATCCATGGGCCGGTGGCCCAGCTGGGAGAGGTGGAGGATCGCCACCGCCTGGCCCTGGAGGTGGCCGCTGGAGCCCGTCTCAGCCATGTGGTCGTGGAAGACGACGGCATCGCCGCCCGGGCGATCGAGCTGTTGAAGGCCCGCCGGGCCGGTCGTCTCACCTTCCTCCCCCTGAACCGGTTGCGGGCGGGCGGGTCGAGCGGCGCCAGCGCCGCCCTGCAACGGGGCGGGGCGGCACCGGGACTGGTGGGCCGCGCGGTCGACCTGGTGCGCCATGAGCCCGTCTATGGCGAGGTGTTTCGCCATGTCTTCGGCGACACCCTGGTGTTCGACAGCCTGGCCAGCGCCCGCCGAGAGCTGGGTCGCTGCCGGGCGGTGACCCTGGAGGGGGAACTGCTGGAGAAGAGTGGCGCCATGACGGGGGGCAGCCTCCAGCAGCGGTCCTCCCAGCTGAGTTTCGGCACGGCCGCTGAGGGTGACGAGGCGGAGCCCCTGCGCCGTCGTCTTCTGGAGGTGGGGGAGAGCCTGGTGGCGTGCCGCCGGC
>JBKDSZ010000034.1:0-4063 GCA_046340375.1 Cyanobacteriota bacterium
CCAACCACCCCAGACCTTACTGCTAGAGCGCGTCGCTGACGACAAGCACCGCCAACGAATCCCGGCAGACAGGGCTGCAGAGGAAGAGCCGCAAAGCGCGGAATTCTGCCCGCTCAATGGCGGCGGCCTGCTCGGGTGAGAGGGCTGCGGAGGACTCCGGGGCCGCCGTGGTCGCTGGCTCCTGAGGGGACCGCCCTGCAGGGAAACCCGCTGCAGGACGGCCAGGCGTGCCTGGTTCCCTGCCCCCTGATCTCCCCCCACCGGCACTGCCCCCGCAGGGTGCCCAAGCCTTCCCTCCCATGAGCCGCCCAGCCGCTTCCCCCGGCTGCCCCTTGAGCACGGGAGCCACCCTGGGCACCACCCCCAAGGCCTCCCTGAGTCGCTGCTCCGCCCGCTGCCGCAGGGCGCCGGCCGGCAGGAGCGCGAGGAGCCGCTTGGCCTCCTGCTCGGAGCGCTGCACAACGGAGAGGTTGTCGGGGTCAGCCTGCAGGGGCTCCAGGAGCGGTTCCAGCTCCCAGTGGAGCCAGTGGGTGGCGTTGGCCAGAAGGCGCCGGAAGGCCTCTGGCCCCTTCTCGTGGATGTAGGCATCCGGGTCACTGCCAGAAGGCAGGGCCACAACCGCCAACTCCAGCTCCCCGGCAATGGCAGAGCCTCGGTGGCTCTCAATCAGCCGCCCGGTGGCGCGGTGGCCGGCGGTGTCACCGTCGTAGGCGATGTGGAGTCGTTTGGCACCGGCCCGCAGGAGCGCCTGACGCTGCTCCACAGAGAGGCTGGTCCCCATGGAGGCCACCGCCGTGGTGAATCCCGCCTGATGAAGCTGAATGGCATCCAGCGGTCCCTCCACCAGCAGGGCCTCCCCGCCGCGGCGGATGGCCTCAGCGGCGTGGTGGAGGCCAAAGAGCAGCTCCTGCTTGCGGAAGAGGGCGTCGTTGGCGCTGTTGCGGTATTTGGGCTCCTCGCCTGTAAGCGTGCGGCCGGAAAAGCCTCGGCAGCGGCCCTGGCTGTCGGCGATCGGGAGCATGAGGCGAGTGCCGTTGAGGCCCAGGCCCCAGGTGATGGCGGTGTCCTCCGTGAGGCCACGCTGGCGAAGGGCGATGGCCGCTGGACCCATCTGGTTGAGGTCGTCGAGCAGGGCGCGATGAAATTCCTTCTGCTGCCTGTCGCGCCAGGCCAGGAGCCGCTGACGCTCCTTGTGCTCGGCTTCCGCCTTGGCGGCGGCTTCCGGGTCCTCTTCCGGGATGGGGATGCCGTAGCGCTCGGCCAACTCCTGCACCGCCTCGGCAAAGGAGAGCCCATGACGATCTTGCAGCCAGCCGATGGCATCGGTGCCCTTGTCGCAGACAAAGCAATGCACGCGGTTGGTCTGCGGGTTGACCGTGAGCGAGGGCCGGCGATCGTTGTGCCAGGGGCAGGTCGTCAAAAAGGCTCGACCGGAGCGCTGCAGAGCGGAGACAGGAAAGAGTTCGGCGATGCGGGCTTTTTCGCGCACGGCGGCGATCACATGGTCTGGGCAGGGGCGCGGGCGGCGGTGATGAGGCGTTGCTGGGCCGGAGGGGGAGCGGTGGGATGGAGCCACAGGGGCTGTGGTGCCGTTGGTGCGGCCGGGAGCATTGGAGGGGAAAGAAACCTGGAGTGAATCGTTCATGGCGTGCGCTGAATTGGTGGCTGGACCGTCTGACGGGGCCGCAAGGGAAGAGGGCTTGATCAGCTGCAGAGCTCAACACAGATCTGGATAGCAATGGCTGCCAAAGGCCTGCTTGGCCTCGTCGGATTCGAGGTAGCAATGGTCGCGATCCAGGCGGATCAGGGTGCGGCTGAAGTCGGCGTTGTTGGATTGACCGTGGCGGAACTTGCCGTGGTGCACCTCCAACACACCCTTGGGTGGTGGGGAGCCATCGGGTGCCTTGGGGCGATCGATCAGCCAGACCGCCGAGGCGTAGCGCTCCAGTTCAGAGGTGCCCGCCAGGTGCGACACATCCGGGCCCTTGGCGGAGTCGTAGGAGCCGCGGTTGAGCTGGGCGACGATCAGGATGTCGAGGTCGCAGCGGCCGGCGAGGGCCTTGATCACCATGGCTCGGTTGGCCAGCTCGGCGGTGATGTTGCTCCCATAACCGGGGGTGGCACCCATGGCGTGGAAGTGATCGAGCACCACGAGCGACACTGCCGGATGGGCCGATTTGGTGTCCTCCACCAGCTCGCAAAACTCCTCCACGGTGGCGCCAAAGCGCGACTCGTAGAGCACCTCCCCCATGGGCTGGCCATCGGGCAGCAGGCCAGCCTCAAAGCGCTCGTGCCAGCTCATCACCTGCTCCAGCTCCTCGCTGTTGAGCACCTTGCCCCTCCCTTCCAAGTCGTTGGCCGAATACAGGGGGCAGAAGCGGCCCATGGCACGGCGGCAGTAGTGGGAGAGGATGCGGGAAAGAATCGCCTGGCGGGTGAGCTCGCAGGAAAAGATGAGCACAGAGGCGCCATTGCAGGCCAAGCCCATGGCGGCGGCAATCGCCAGGGTGGTCTTGCCCACACCGGAGCGGGCGGCGAGCACCCAGGTGCCCTCGCCCTGGCCTGGCACGACGCCGCCGCGCATGTTGAGATCCAGCGAGGGGATGCCGGTGGAGATGGGCTTGGGGCGTTGGTCCTGGGGCAGGGCGGCCAGGCGGATGCACTCGATGGCGGTGTGGCGCGCCGAGAGCACGGTGTGGGCCTGTCGGAAGCGGCCTGAGGCGATCGCTTGGGCGGCGTTCAGCGCGTTGCGGCAATCGCGCAGTTCTGAGGCGATGGGACGATCCCGGCCCTTGCGGGCGAGGAGGCTTTCGAGGGCGGGGTAGAAGATTTCGCGGGCTTTCGCGGCCTGAAAGATGTCGCAGGCGATCGGAAAATCCAAAGCGGACGCCCCCTTCCCCCAAACGAGCAGATCCGCCAGCGCCATCTCCATCTCCTGGAGGGAGCCCTCCCACCGGCCACTGGTGGAGCGCTCGCGCAGGTCATGGCGGATGGCGTTGGCGTTGATGGTGTGCACATCCCGCTGACCGCGAAAGATGGCGTCGATCTCACCAGCCACCAGCCGCAGCTCATGGTTGCTCCAGAGGGTTTCCGGCACCGGCTCGTTGAAGCGCAGGCCGATCCGCCGCCGGAACAGTCCCCAGCGGGAGGTGTGGTCTTCATTGCCGGGGAGCACGGCCGCAAGGAGGTCTTTCTCGTGCGTCAGCAGCTCTCCAGGCACCAGCGGATGCGCTGGGGGGAGCTGGGGCGGCGGCACGGGCAACGGGCCGCGAGGCGTTTCGATGTGGTCGCCTCTGCGGATGGCGGCGTCCAGCCAGTCCGGGGCGGTGTGGGGGGGCTCTGGTTGGGCGATCTCCCCGGAAGGGGCAGGCGCAAGGGCGCCCTCGATGGAGGCCTCTGGTGGCGCGTCAGACCCCGGCCAAGGGCGCCCGTGAGCAGGTGCCGCCGGGCTGTGGCGCGGCGGGGAGGAAGCGCCGTGAGATCGGGTCGGTGGTTTGGGGGTATGGGCCGCCTGGGATGGGGGATTCATGGGCGCTGGGGGAGGCTGGACGGCGGGGGCGGGGGATCAGGCAGGGGAGCAGGGATGGGAGCGGAGCTGAGCGGTCGGGGGGTTGGCCTGCAAGCGTTGGCCTGCAAGCGTTGGCAAGCAGGCGTTGACGAGCGGGCGTTGGCAGGCGGCCCTTGACGAGCTGGCGTTTGCAGGGAAGGGATGGCTGGGTTGTGATGGCACGAACCTGAAAGCACTGCTTTCGCCAGTGCCCTCCAGAAGACCCTGGAGGGGGCCTCAAAGGGCAAATGGCGGCAGGTGCTCATGTGGAGCGGACCAGGCCGGTCTGGGGGGCTCTCGGGGGCCTGTGGCGGTATCAGCGGGAGGGGGTTCCACGGGATCGGGGAACTGAAACGCGGCGCCACCGGGATAGCCATCGCCCAGGGCCTCCAGCAGGCCAATCAAGCGGCGCCGTTCCGACATGGGCAGCTCATACGCCTCGATCGCCCGCAGGCGCCAGGACGGGGTGTCCCAGATGAAGAGCCGCCGGGCACGCTCCAGGTCGGTTTCGGGGGG
>JBKDSZ010000035.1:0-33960 GCA_046340375.1 Cyanobacteriota bacterium
CGGGCGGCGCCTTGCTGGCGGGGCGGGCGCTGTTGAGCCTGCGGCCCCCGTTGACGCCCGACTGGTCCCCGGCCCGGCTGGAGCGGGTGTGGCGTTGGTCGCCGGATCCGGGGCGGCGCCGGGAGGCGGCTCTGCTGCTGGCGGGACGCGCCGATGGCAACTGGCTTGCGGCCCAGGGGTGGGGCCCCGAGCCGGTCGCCGCCGTGGTGCTCAAGCAGGCGGCCCTGCGCCGTGAGTCCCACTCCGGACGGGCCGGCGCTCGACCCCTCTGGCGCGAACTCCTGCGCCGCTTCCCGGACCAACCCGCCAGCGCCGACGCTCTCTACGCCCTGGGACGGGAGCAACCCGCATGGCGCGAGCGGCTGCTGGAGCGTTTCCCCGCCCACCCCGCCGCCCTCGCCGCCGCGCTCGAGGCGGGCCCCGCGCAACACCACAAGGGCACCCTGCATCTGGCCCGTTGGGGGCCCCGCTGGCCCGGAGCGGGCGAGGCGATCTCGGCCCTCTGCGCCGATCCCTCCCTCAGTCCCGCCAGCGGCGGCCTGCTGGCCCGCAGCCTGGCGGAGGCGGGAGATGGCCCCAGCGCCTGGCGCTGCCTGGGGGAGCCCGCGCCCCAACCCGCCCGCGTGGCGGCCCTCGACGACCCCGCCCGCCTGGCCATCGCCCGCGCCGGCCTCAAGGGCACACCCGCGCTGCAACAGCAGGCGGTCTCCTGGCTGCTCGACCTGGCGCGGCGGCGGCCCGACGCCCCCGAGGCCGAGGAGGCCGTGCGGCTCCTGCGCGAGCGGGACGACGCTGACCTGCCCGCTCGGCTGAACACCCTGCCGCCCCGCTGGCGCGCCAGCGCCCCCGTTCAGGCCCGCCTGGCCAGCGCCGATCCCGGCGGGCGGGCTGCCCTGGAGGTGCTCCGACGCTGGCCGCGGGATCCTGCCAGCTGGGATCTGCAGTGGGAGGTGGCGCGCCGCCAGCTGCTCGCCGGTCGATGGGAGGCCGTGCTCATCACGCTCAACGCCCTCCCCCCCGAGCAGCTGCCGCCCCCCCTCGCCGCCCGCCATCGCTTCTGGCTGGGCTACACCCAGCAACAACTCGGCCAGGAGGACGCCGCCACCCTCACCTGGCAGGAGCTCCTGCTCCATCACCCCGGCGGCTACTACGGCTGGCGGGCCGCCCTGCGGCTCGGCAAGGAGGATTTGGCCGTGCGGCAGAGCCCGAAGAGTCCAGCCACGCCGCCCCCGACGCCGCCCTGGCAGCCCCTCGCCAGCGGCAATTCTGCCCTGGATGAGCTCTGGCGGCTGGGCCAGTCCACCGAGGCCTGGGAAACCTGGCGCGTGCGTCGGGGCGGCGTGCCCCCCGCCACCAGCCCCGACCTGCTCGTGGAGGGGCGCCTGCGCCAGGCCGTGGGGGATGACTGGATGGGCCTCGCCCTGCTGGAGCGGGCCGCCCTGCGCCTGCCGCCGGAGCAATGTGCCCTCCTCCCCCAGCTGGAGCGCGACCTCCATCCGGTGCGCCATCACGAGGCCCTGGCTCCGGCGGCGCAACGCCAGGGGGTGGCCTTGGCTCTGTTGCTGGGGGTGGCCAAGCAGGAATCCCGCTTCACCCCTGCCGTGCAATCGGCCGCCGGGGCTGTGGGTCTCCTGCAGCTCATGCCCGACACGGCCGCCGAGCTGGCCGGTGCTCCGCTCTCCGTCCGCGATCTCCAGGATCCCGCCCGCAACGCCAGCCTCGGCGCCCGCTATCTGCGGGGCCTGCTCGATCAGTGGCGGGGGGATCCCCTGGCGGCTGTGGCCAGCTACAACGCCGGACCCGGTGCCGTGCAGGGCTGGACGGCACCGGATCGGAAGCGCTTCCCCGAACTCTGGGTGGAAGCCATCCCCTTCCCGGAAACCCGGCTCTATGTGAAGAAGGTGTTGGGCAATGCCTGGAGCTATCAGCGGGAACGGCGACCCGCCTGCTGATCCCTTTTCCTCGGGGCGAGAGCACCTTGGCGGAAGAAGCCCGGCTAAGGATGGAAACCGATGGGCGTCAGGAGGGTTCTGAGGGAGCCAAGGGAGGCCAACCGCCCCAGGGTGGCCCCGCCCAGCACGAGCACCGACAGCAGCGCCACCGTCATCATCGGGGGTGGGATCAGGCGCACACGAACCATGTCCAGTCGGGCCAGGAGCACGCTGGAACCGAGGATCAGCACGTTGGCCAGCATCTGCAAATGGAGCATGTAGATGCCGAGCAACGTCACGAACAGCAGGGTGGCCACCAGACTCACCACGCGGCTTGTGGCCATCTGGGTGGAGATCTGACGCAACAGCAGGTCGGGCAGGGTGCATACCACGATCACCACCACCGCCTGGAGGCACTCCATCGTCCACACCAGCAGCTCAAGGGAGGCCTGGTCCTGCCCGGGAGGGCGGTTCACCGTCCAGTCGAAACCCAGATAGGCGCTCACCATCACGAGGATGGGCAACATCGGAGCCCGGAAGGGGAGCAGCAAGTAGCGAAAAAAGGCGTTCATCCCGGATCCAGCACCAGGCTGATCGCTTCAAACGGGCAGTGGGGCAGGCACTGTTCGCACACCAGGCAGCGGCTGGAGTCAAAGCTGAGGCGCTGTTGGGGCAGGGCGAAGCTGAGGGCGCCGCTGGGGCAGACGCCCGAACAGAGCCCGCAATCGACACACTGCTCCGGATCCACGCGGATTTCGCTGCGGGTTCGAATCAGGCGCAGGCCTTGGCGTTCGAGCCAGGCTTCCGCCGCGTCGAGCTCATCGATGTCGCCTGAGAGCTCCACCACCATGGTGCCGCTCTGGTTCGGAGCGATTTGGGCGCGGAGGATTTTCGCCGCCACGTCAAAATCGACGGCCAGCCGATAGGTGATCGGCTGATGCACGGCATCGCGCGGGAAGTGGAGGGTGAGGCGCCGCTTCACGACCCGAAAGCAGTGTTCTCAAGCTAGCAAGCCTGACCGTCAACCCATGGCGCTCGGCCTTGGCGGTCCCCCCGGCGCCAGTAGGGTCAGCAAGCCGTCCCTCTCGCCTTCTCCCCATGGACGACACCGCCAAATCGACCCCGTCTGGCCGTCTGGAGCGGATGCTCCTGGCTGCCGTGGCCGCACTCCTGGCGTTGGCCCTCTTCTGGTTCCGCGGGGGCCTGCATCCCGAGGCGGCCCTGGAGCGCCTGGCCCGGCAATCCCTCGACCCGGCCGTGGCCCTCGCCGATGGCAAGCCCACCCTGGTGGAGTTCTACGCCGATTGGTGTGAGGCCTGTCGGGCCATGGCGCCGGCGATGGAGGCCATGGAGAGCCGCCACCACGGGGAGCTGGATGTGGTGCTCCTCAATGTGGACAACCCCCGCTGGCAGCCCCAGATCGATCGCTACGGGGTGAACGGCATCCCCCATCTGGAATTTTTTGACGCCCGCGGCGAACGGGTGGGCCAGGCCGTCGGCGCCCGCAGCGCCGACGAGCTGGAGCGCCTGGCTGCGGCCCTGGTGGCGGACGACCCCCTTCCGGCCCTGGCGGGCCTGGCCCCGACGAGCGCCCTGACGCAGGAGTCCCTCACCGTCCGCGAGAGCCCCATCGCGCCCCGCAGCCATGGCTGAACCCGCCTTCGATCCCCGCTTCCGCGTCGAGGCGATCGCCGCCACGCCCAACCCCCAGCAGTGCGTCTACGCCGCGATGCATCAGGACTACAGCGAGGGGTATGTGGCCGCCGATCGCGAGCGGTGGCCGGATGAAACCCAGGCGGGAGAGATCTGCGTCAAGCGGCTGCTGGCCGGAGAGCGGGGCCACTACGGCCCCCTGGAGCATGCCCAGATCGTGTTCAACGTGGGCTGGTTTCCCCATTCTGTGATGCAACAGGCCCGCACCCATCGGGTAGGAGTGAGTTTTGATGTGCAGTCGATGCGCTATACCGGAGATCGCATTTGCAAGGCCGCCAACGGCGTGCTTGATCTGGAAGAAGTGTTCTATCTGCGTCCGGTCGGCAGTTATGGCGATCGCCAGGGCAAGAAATATCTCTACAGCGAAGCGCAGCGCGCCATCGACCTATCCATCTGCAAGGCCGCGGCCGAACGCTATCGCGACCTCCTGGCCGCCGGCTTTGCTGAAGAACACGCCCGTGGCATCCTCCCCTTCGACTACCGCCAACATTTCGTCGTCAGCTTCAGCCTGCGCGCGCTCCTTCATTTCCTGGATCTGCGCGCCAAGCTGGATGCTCAGCAGGAGATCCGCGTGCTGTGCGATCTGCTCTGGCCCCATCTGCGGGCCTGGACCCCCCAATTCGCCGCTTGGTATGAGCAAGCCCGTTTGCACAAGGCGCGGCTCGCGCCCTGAAGCCCCCGTTCGCGGCGCGCGTCCAGCGCCTCAGATCCTTGCCATGGTGACCCGCTCTGGCTGATGTTGATATTTTCCTTGACGATCCTGATATGTGATGTCGCAGGGATCCCCCTCGAAAAACAACAACTGACAGATGCCTTCCTCGGCGTAAACCCTGCAATCCGCGCCGGAGGAGTTGCTGAATTCCAACGTGAGGTGGCCCTCCCAGCTCGCCTCAGCGGGTGTGGTGTTCACGATGATGCCCAGGCGGGCATAGGTGCTCTTGCCGAGGCAGATCACGGTGATGTTTGGCGGCACGCGCAGTTTCTCCATCGCCACACCCAGCCCGTAGGAGTGAGCCGGAAGAATGAAGTAGGACCCGTCTCCATCCCGCTCCAGCGCCACGGGCTCCAGATTTGCTGGATTGAAGCGCTTGGGATTCATCACCGTGCCCGGCACGTGGCGAAAGATCAGAAATTCCCTTGCCGAGAGCCGCAGGTCGTAGCCATAGGAACTGCAGCCGAAACTGAGCACCGCCCCGGAGCGGGTCTCGGGATCAAGATGGCGCACCAGGGTGGGTTGGAAGGGCTCCAGCATTCCCAGGGCGGCCTGCTCTTTGATCCAACGGTCGTTCTTGAGCATCGGCGGGGGGGTGGATGGCAGGCCCTCGGCCGTTGAGCGTACGTGGCTCCAGTCAGGTGAGCCGCCGCAGCTCGGTGACCTGATCCGCCATGGCCATCAGGGCGGCGGGCACCGCCGGGCCGGTGATGATCACATCCAACTGGGGGGGGCGCTGCTCCAGGGTGTCCACCACCTCCTCCAGGGGCAGGTAGCCCAGCTCGATGGCCAGCCCCAGCTCATCCAGCACCAGCTGATCCAATCGACCCTCCAGCAAGGCGTCGCGGCTGTAGGTCCAGACCTCACGCACGGCCTCGGCGACTCGGGCGACTTCCTCCGCTTCCAACGCCAGGGCCTCGATGGAGTCCTCCAGACAGAGCGGCGTGGCAGGGCGCAACCAGCGCAGGCGGCCGCAGAGCAACTGGCTTCCCTTGATCCCCTGATCCACCCCTCCCTTCAGAAGCTGACACACCAGCACCCGGCTGCCCAGGCCCGCCGAGCGCAACGCCTGGCTGAGCACGGCGGAAAAGCTGCCCCGGTGGGGGGCGGTGTGGATCTGGAGCAGACCCTCCGGCTGAGGAGGCAGATGGGGAGCGGGCGTCTGCAGGAGCCGAAGGGAACGGGAGCTGGCCTCGTTGCGCGGGGACGGGTGAGCGGGGGCGAGGCGGGCTGTCATGGACGGCGATTCGCGGGGGGATCCGATCGGGCGTTGCCAGGCTCGTGGGGCCTTGCTCTGAATGTAGCGGCAGCGTGGCGGCCGGCACACCATATGTAGCGCAAGGCCCACGTGAGACTCGTCACCGCCTCGGGCCTTGTTCGCGCTGGCCGGCGCCCCGCCTGGCCTGACGGGATGAGCTTCCGAGCCCGTCGCGTGCAATGAAGTAAATTTCGCTACAGGTGTGCGCTTGGGCGATCCGTAACTTGCGCCCATTGGGCCCTCAACATGGTCGGCAGCCAGGGATTCAGTCGTTACAGCCCGGCGAGTCAACGGGGGGGGGCACCCGGACCCTTGGCGTCCGGCGCCGGCCTCGCGGTCAACCACCCCACTTTGTTGGAGGTGATGCCCTCCCTGACGGGCAGCAGCACGGAGAGCGTGGAGCGCGGCAAAACGATTTTTTTCCCGGGAGATCCCGCTGAACGGGTCTACCTCCTGCGCAGGGGCGCGGTGCGTCTGTCGCGTGTCTATGAATCCGGCGAGGAAATCACCGTCGCGCTGCTTCGGGAAAACAGTCTCTTCGGTGTTCTGTCCCTGCTCACCGGCCAACGCTCCGACCGCTTTTACCACGCCATCGCCTTCACCCGCGTGGAGCTCGTCACGGCTCCCGCCGCCTCCGTCCGCCGCGCCATCGAACAGGACGCCAGCGTCGGTTTGCTGCTGCTGCAAGGTCTCTCCTCCCGCATCCTGCAAACCGAAACCATGATCGAAACCCTCACGCATCGCGACATGTCATCCCGCCTCGTGAGCTTTCTGCTGGTGCTCTGCCGGGATTTCGGCGTGCCGGGCAGCGAGGGCATCACCATTGATCTGCGTCTCTCCCATCAGGCCATCGCCGAGGCCATCGGCTCCACCCGCGTCACGATCACCCGTCTGCTGGGGGATCTGCGCAACGATGGGCTTGTGCAGATCGATCGCAAGAAAATCACGGTGTTCGATCCGATCGCCCTGGCCAAGCGGTTCAGCTGAACCACCGGTCCCCGGCCCTGCGGGCACGGAGTCCGGAGATACTGAGTTCATTCGGGAGTTTCTGTGTCGGGGTGGTTGCTGATCCTTGCCCTGCTGGTGCTGGGAGGGGTCCTCTCCACCTTGGGGGATCGGCTCGGCAGCAAGGTGGGCAAGGCTCGCCTCAGCCTGTTCAACCTGCGTCCGCGCAACACGGCCGTTGTGATCACAGCCCTCACCGGCAGTTTGATCAGTGCCCTTTCCCTCGGACTGCTTCTCCTGGTGAGTGAGCGTCTGCGGGTGGGCTTGTTTGAGCTGGATCAACTGCAGGATCGCCTGCGGGAGAGCCGCCAGGCCCTGTCCGCCAGCCAGGCCGATCTGCGCCGCTCGATGGCTGATCTGGAGCGTAACCGGCAGGAGCGCAACCGGGCTGTGCAGGGGCGTGCCATCGCCATCGCCAGTGAGAAAAAAGTGACCCGGGCCCTCGCCATCGCCCAGCGGCGGGTGAGCGATCTCCGCCAGGAATTGCGGCCCCTGCAGGATCAGCGCCGCCGCCTGGAGGTGGAGCGGGAGCGGCTGACGGGGGACGTCAAGGGGCGCGACGCCGAAATCCAGCGCACGGAGAAGGAACTGGCCAGCGTGCGGTCCCGCATTGAGGCCGGCGCCCGGGAACTCAAGGACCTCGAGAGCAAGGTGATCGCTCTGCGCCAGGGGGATGTGCTGATCGCCAGTGGCCAGCCCCTTGCGGTGGCCCGGATCCGGCTCGGCCGCCAGGACGAGGCCCGCCGCTCCATCGATGCCCTCCTCCAGGAGGCCAACACCGCCGCCTTCCGCCTCCTCCTTCCCGGCCAGACCCCCAACCGCCAGATCCTGCTCGTGCCCCGAAGCGACATCGAGCGCCTGGGGCAGGCCCTGCGCCAACCGGGCACCTGGGTGGTTGTCATCCGCTCCGCGGCCAACATCCTGCGGGGCGAGCAACGGGTGCTGGCCTTCCCGGATCTCCGCCCCAACCGCCCCGTGGTGCGCCGCGGCGAAGTGCTCGCCCGCACCGTCCTCGAAGGCGATGTGCGCTCCCCCGAGGAGGTGCGCAGCCGGATCAACCTTCTCCTGGCCGCCGCCCTCACCCAGTGCCAGCGCCGGGGCACCCTGGTGGATGGCCTGCAGGTGGATGGTCCCGCGCTGAACCGACTCGGCCAGGACCTCAGCCAACGGCCTGCGAGCCAGCAGGTCACCCTGGAGGCGGTGGCCCGGGGCAATGCCGACACGCCCGATCCCATCGCCGTGGATCTGCGCCTGGTGCCATGACCGCCGCCCCTGTTCCCTCCCCCCCTGATCGCGGCCCCTTGGCCGGCCTGGATCCAGGCCGAAGCAAGTGCGGGCTGGTGCGCACCGAGCCCGCTGCCCTCCAGGTGGTGGAGGCCTATGTGCTCCCCCCGGACGCCTGTTTCGAGCGCCTGCGGCAATGGCGGGAGCGGGGGCTCATCCAGGCGGTGGTGATGGGTGATGGCACCGGCAGCTCGCTTTGGCGGGCCCGCCTGGCCGATCTGCTTCCCGCGCACCTGATCGATGAGCGCCACAGCACCCTGGAAGCCCGGCGGCGCTACTGGCGGCTGGAGCCAGCGCGGGGGTGGCGACGATTGCTGCCGGAAGGAGTGCGGCAGCCTCCGCGCGACTGGGATGATGTCGTTGCCCAGGTGCTGCTGGAGCGCTGGCTCGGCACCCCCCTCAAAAGGCCGCCCGCACGATGAAGGCGTAGTCGCCTCCCGCTTCCAGTTGGTAGTCGGTCCGCAGGAGGAAGCGCATCAGCGCATCCTGGATCAGGGCCCGTCCCAGGGAGGGTTCGATGCTGAGTTCCCCGCGATCGAAAGCCCAGCAGAACGTCCAGTGGAAGCCTCCCGCTGTCACTTCCCCCTCCACCCGGCAGGGGTTGAAGCTCTGACGGACCACCCGCAGTTGGGCGGTGGTCGAGGGCAGGCGACTCAAGGAAGGCCGGGCGCGGAGGCGTCGTTGCCCCTCAGGATGCCTCAGCGACAGCCCGGAAGCTGTTCAGCGCAAGGCCGGCCCGCTCGATCCCGCTCTCCCGGAGCAGCGCCACGCCTCGGCACACTTCGGCCAGCACCCGCTCTAGAAGGGGTTGCTCCTCGCTGGCGAAGACGCCGAGCACGTGGCCCACGGTGCGGCTTTTCCGCTCGCTTGGATCCCCCACGGGTGCGCCGATGCCCACCCGCAGGCGGGCGAAGTCGCCGCTGCCGAGGTGGGCGATGAGGCTGCGCAGGCCGTTGTGTCCCCCCGCGCTGCCCGAGGCGCGCAGGCGCAGGCGCCCGAGGGACAGATCCATGTCATCGACGATGACGAGGAGTTGATCCGCCCGCAGCCCGAACCAGTCCAGGGTGGCGCGGACGGAGCGACCACTGTCGTTCATGAAGGTCTGGGGCATGAGCAGGCGCAGGCGCTGGGAACCGACACCCACCTCAGCGAGGAGGCCATGCAGCTTGCCCTGCTGACGAAACGAGGCCCCTGAGGCGGAAGCCAGCTGCTCCAGGGCGAGAAAGCCCACGTTGTGACGTGTGAGGCTGTAGCGCGGCCCCGGATTGCCGAGGCCCACCACCAACTGAAGATCCACCAGGCCCGATCCCGATCAGATCGAGGGCGGCGGAGCGGCCGCGGAGGCCTTCTCCGGCTCCACCACCTCGGGCTCCACCAGGTCGGGCGCCGGGGAGGGTGCGGAAGGTGAAAGAGCGGCGGCCGAGGAGGAAGGAGAGGCCGCCTCCTCCGTGCGCAGGGCCGAGCGAAACTCCTGCTCGAATTCCAGGGAGGCCGACTGAAATCCTTTCAAGGTTCTCCCAAGGGTTTTGCCCATCTCCGGCAAACGCTTCGGCCCGAACACAATCAAGGCGATGGCCGCAATCACGGCCATCTCCGGCAGACCGATACCAAAGATATTCATCGGGGATGAAAGGGAAGGAAGGACCTCAGGCGGCGCTGTTCCAGTTCACGTTGATCCCTTCCAGAAGGAGGGATTTGTTGTAGAGCTGGAGGATCACCAGCAGGAACACAAGAAAAAGAGCCATGAACAGCCCCATGACCGGCGTGGTCCCCCAGCCGGGAACCACCTTGCCGTATTCAGAATTCAAGGGGCGCAGGATGTCTCCCAGGCGGGTGCGTTGGGCCATGGCGGCTTGATCCTCTCGGATGGGTCAGCTTCTGGGTACTGTAAGGGTCTCGACCGTCCTTCCACGCGGGGCTGTCGAGAGTTGTGATGTAAGACCCACCGCCGGCCACACTCCGCCACCTCCGCCCATGGACCCTTCCCTGACCACCGCCTCCCCTGCCCTGTCGGTGGCCTTGACCGTTCTGGCGGTGCTCCTGGCCCTGACGGGGTTCGGCATCTATCAAGCCTTCGGGCCACCCTCCAAAGGGCTCACCGATCCATTCGACGACCACGACGATTGAATCAGGCGGCCGCTCCGCCTTTCTTCTCCACGAGGTCCTCGATCTGCAGGCATTTTGAGGCTTGACGCCAAGTTGCTGGCTGGGACTCCGCGTGCCGACAGCATGGCGCCACAGATCCCCTCAATCCGCCTGGACGGCGACTCCCAGGCGCACCTGCCAGAACGTCAAGCTCCAGGGCGGCAGCAGGACCCCCCGCTGTTCTCCCCCGAGGATCGCGCCATCCCCGCCACTGTTCGTTGGCGCGAGCGGATCATGCAGGCCTTCGAGTTGGCGCACCACCTGACCCCGGTCCCCGAGCCGCAACCAGCGGCGGCAGGGCCCCAGATTTTGCACGCTGAGCACGCTCTCGTCCCCCTCCCCGGGAGCCCGTTGCAGCCCCACCACCAGAACGTCGGGCTCCTGGCTCGGCAAGGAGGCCAGGGCCGAGGGGAAACCGGGCCGGGCCTGCGGGCGCAGCCAGAGCGGTTCGCGAAAACGGCAAGCCTGCTGGGGCACGGCGGACGCCCTCCAGCCCGCCGTGGCGGGCAGAAGCGCCAGCCGCAGGCGCTGCGGGCCGTTGTCCGCGCCGGGATCGGGCCAGGTGGGTGCGCGCAGCAGGGAGACTCCCAGCTCCTCTGGTCCGGCCGAGGCCCCCTGGGGACCATCCAGCAGCACGGCCAGGCCATCGCCCCGCCCCTCCTCCACGGAGGCGATCCAGCTCACGGCGCTCACCTCCCAGCGGCTCCGCTCCCGGGGGGTGAGCGGGAGGGTCGGTCGCTCACTGACCCCTCCAGGAGCGTCCGCCGCCCACCGACAGGCCCGGGAGGCCAGGGGAACTTCCAGCCGCAACAGCTCATGGCGCTGCCGCCAGTCGACCCTCAGCACCAGTTCCAGCCAGGGGGAGCCCGCCAGGAGCCGTCCATCCAGCCGCACGGAACTCTGCCCGCAGCGGCCACGCCACACCACCTGGCAACAGAGCGGCCCCCGCTCGACCCATTGGGGGGGCCCGTCCCAGATCCAGGGCAGGGGATGGTCGCGGTAGGTGGGGGCCAGATCCCAGGCATCCCAGAATTCGCCCCGATCGCCGTACCGGCACCAGCGCAGGGGCGCCGCCAGCAGGGCGCGGCCCGCAGCATCCTCCAGTGCCTCCACCCCCTGCGGGCCCAAGGTCACGGCCAGCCGTCCGTGGGCCAGCCGCCAGCGCTCGCCGTCGCCGGCTTCGGGGAGGCGCTGGAGGGTCACCGTGTGTCGCGGAGGCTCCGGGGGGGCGGACGCCACCGGGCCACCCCGCTGGCGCGTCAGGGAGAGCGCCGCCACCCCATCCAGGCCGGGCAGCTGCACCCACTCCCCGCCCCCCGGGGCCTCCTGGCCGACCAAGGGCAGGCCCTGGTGGTGCCAGGGGCCTTTCGGCAGGCGCACGGTGCGGGGGGCGGCCGGCAGGCACGACAGTTGGAAGGCTGCCCAGGGCGTGCCGTCACCAGCGGGTTCCTGAGCGCCAAGGGCCGATCCCGCGCGCTCCGGCCCCTCCAACAGCCTCCCCAGCGCCGCATCCCGCAGCCGCCGGCTGTGGCGTCGGGCCTGGCGCCAGAGCGGCTCCGCCTGTTCGAACACCTCGGGAATCGAGGTGCCCGGAAGGATGTCATGAAACTGCTGAAAAAGGAGGGGCTGCCAGTTCGGCGCCGCCAACCCTGCCGCCCCGTCGTCCCTGCGGGCGGCCAGCAAGGCCCGGGCGGTCTCCGCTTCCCGCAGCAGCCGTTCCAGGGAACGGTTGTGGCGCTTCTGATCCGGCCGGCTGGTGGCGCAGCCGCGATGCAGCTCCAGATACAACTCATCCCGCCACACCGGCAGGTTGGGCGCCAGGGGCTCCAGGCGGGCCAGGTGGTCGCGCAGGGTTCCGTGGGTCTGGGGCACCGTGCCCTCGCGCCCTTGCCAGAGCGCCAATTGCTCCAGCATCTCCAGGGTGGGTCCGCCGCCGTGGTCTCCCACTCCCGGCAGCCAGAGCGCCTCCGCCACGCCCGTTCCGCGCTCCCACTCCAGGCGCCAGCGCTCCATCGCAACGGGATCGCCATCGGTGCCGATCGGCGCGGTCATCAGGTCGAGGACCTCCCGCCCGCAGCGGCCCCGCCAGCGAAACAGGCGATGGGGGAAAGGGTTGTCGGCGTTCCAGGCCAGCTTGTGCGTGCAGAACCAGCGCACCCCGGTGGCTGCCGCCACGGTGGGGAGGCCGGCGCTGAAGCCGAAGCTGTCGGGCAGCCAGGCCAGGGCGTGGGTCCACTCGGGGAAAGCCCGCCGGGAGTACCACTGCCCCTCCTGAAACTGCCGCAGCAGCGACGCCGTGCCGAGGAGCACGCAATCGCATTCCACCCACGGGCCGTTCAGGGGTTCCCAGCGGCCCTGACGCATCGCGGTCCGGATGCGGGCGTGCAGGGCGGGGCGGTGCTGTTCCAGCCAGGCGTAAAGGGCGGGGGTGGAGTGGCCGAAGCGCAGTTCCTCCCGCAGGTCCATCAGGTGGAGCACGGAGTGGAAGGTGCGCTCCGCCGCCTGCCAGGTGTCGGCCACGGGCCAGAGCCAGGCCAGGTCCAGGTGGGCATGGCCCAACACCCGCCAATGGCCGCTTCGGGGTCCGGCGGTCGGGGCCCCGGCCGCCTCCCGCAGGGCCAGCAGTTCGGCCACGGTTGACGCCAGGATCCCGTGGGGATCGGCGGGATCGAGGGGTTCCAGCTCCAGGCGACTGAGCACCAGCGCCCCATCGTCGTGCAGGGGACTGCGCAGGCGAAGCTCCACGGGCCAGGCGCCCTCCCGCCACCACGCTTCCGGCACGGCCCAACGGCAGCCGCTGTCAAACAGATCGCCCTCGTGAACCAGCTGGTTTCGCACCCGGAGTTCTGCGGCCTCAGCCCACCAGCGCAGCGCCAGGCGGGCCTGCGCCACCGCCGGGCCCAGGTCCCGCCAGGCCTCGGGACAGACCAAGGACAGGCGCAGGTGGCACCACTGGCCACCCCTTGGCCAGACGATCAGGCCCCGTGCCGCCCAGTCCGGCCGATGGCGGGCGGTCCAGGGATGGAGAAGGGCCGACTCCTCCGCGCTGGCGGACGTGGCGCGCCGCCACAGCGGTTGAAGCTCCAGGGGGTGAACCACGGCGGGGGTCCGGGGGGCGGAAAACATTTCACTCCCAACAGGAACGGCCGCTCAACGGTCTTCCGCGCCCTGGATCGTCATGGACGACCCATAAGATGATGCGGCCGCTCGGGGAATGCCCGTTCCGACGCGCCTGCCTCCCCTGTTTACACGCTGGAGCGCCCATGCTCGCCCTCAAGATCTCGGTCTACTCGGTTGTTTTCTTTTTCATCGGCATTTTCGTGTTTGGCTTCCTGGCCAGTGATCCGAGCCGCACGCCCAGCCGCAAGGACCTTGAGGAGTGAGGCGGCCTTCGGCGGTCCGGTCTGGCCTGCCCATGGTTGGCAACGGCACTACCGAGCCGCGAACCGGCTGATCTGGCCCAGGGAGGCCGGCGCCACATGGCAAGATCACAGCCACTTTGAAAGGGTGTGCCGTCGGTGGTGCCCCATCGCCAGTCCACGGATCCAACACCACTGGAGTCTGCCCTGCGGGAGCGTGTGAGGGTCGGGACGGGAGTGGCTCTCCTCCTCTTGGGTGGAGCTTTTTGTGCCGATCACCCCCCTGCCCTGGCACGAGACGCCGAGGGGCAAGGCTCCTCCCTCAACACCTCCCTCGGCCCACCGATCACCCTGGCGGAAGTCGCGTCGCATGGGGAATGGGCCGTGGCCCAGCCCCCTGTCGCCACGGAACCGGACGCGCCGGGGGGCACCTCCATCGTGCAGCTGCCGCCCAAGCCGAACGCGTCTCCTGATTCCCCTTCCGCCCCTCCCCTGGTGGGTGCCGCCGCCGGAGGCGCCCCTCCATCCCCGGCCAGCGCTCCCCCTGATCCCGCGCCAGCCCGAGACGCCGCCGCGACACCAGCGCGAGCGCCCATGGCGTCTCCGGCCCCGGCCGAGGGCATCCCCTTGGAGCTGGAACTCCTCAGCAATCGCCAGGAATACGACGCCCAGCTGGAGCGATTCGTGACCACAGGGAATGTCACCGCCAGGATCGCGGGGGGGCGCCTGCAGGCGGAACGGATTGAATTCGATCCCGCCAGTCGCACATTGTTTGCCATCGGCGCTGTTCGGTTTCAGCGAGGGCAGCAGTTTTTTCAGGCCAGCCGTTTGCGCTACAGCCTGTTGGAGGGGAATGGCGAGCTGGACGACGTTTACGGGGTGCTCGACCTGGATGGCAGCGCCCAGGATCTGGATCTGACCCAGCCGCCCTCCACCCCGCTGCCGCAGCCGGAGCCCTTCAGCTGTCCTCCCTCCCTGCCTCCGATCCCGGAGTGGCATCCCTATCCCTGGGCCGTCACCGGCTGGGCAGGTCAGATGACCACCGCGAATTTCGGCGACGCTTTTCTGTTCAATGGCCGTCCACGGCCGGAATACCTCATGGGGGTGGGCGTGCAGCGCCGGCTGATCAACGGGGGCCCCCTTGCCCTCGAGCTGGATGCCAATCTGTTGGGACACCATGCCGCCCGCCAGTCTGGAGGTCCCTACAACCAGGCCAAGCCCTACGCCGACACCCCCTCGCAGACCTTCGGCGAGGCCACCTTGGGCATTGGCGCGCGCCTGTGGCTGCGGCCCTGGTTGAACATCTTTTTCGAAGAGGGGGTAAGCTTCCTCACCGATTCCAGCAACTGGGAGAGAACAGAGCGGGAGAACTACGCCAACTTCCTTAACTATCTCGCCTTTGAAGTTGAGGCTCTCGTGACACCGGAGTGGTCGGTTGTAGGACGCATTCACCACCGCTCCGGAGCCTTTGGTGTTTACAGCGGTGTGCGAGAAGGCAGCAACGGCTATCTGCTCGGCGTGCGCCACCGTTTTGGCACGGCGGAGCGCCCCCGTCGCTCCTCCCCGATGCCCGCCCCCCAGGGCTGTCCCGGTGCCCCGCCCCCTGACAGCAAGCCGCGGGAAGACCTGGCCAGCCAGTTGGAAGCGGTGACCATGGGGGGCGAACCTCAGCCGGGTGTCCCCCCGCCACCCTCGGCTGCCGTCACCGGCGCTTCGCCACCGGCTCAGGGCACGGTCTGGAGCCGCGCCAGCCAGGCCGAGCGCCTGCGAGATGACGCCATTGCCCAGGTGGATCAGCGGGTCAAGAATGTGCGCTTTCAGCAGAGCTTGACGGCGGAGCGGCGCTACGGCTTCCCGAGCCAGTTCGGTGTCACGGCATCGGAAAACGAATACGGCGATGTGCGCCCGGGCCAGCTCAACCCGCTCACCAGCAAGGACAACCGCCCCCTGATCAAGGGCACCATCAGCCGCTGGCGCGTGCAGGCCAGCCGGTTGGTGATCACGCCGACCACCTTCTCCGGAGATCGGGTGGCCTTCAGCAACGACCCCTTCACCCCCGCCCAATCGTGGCTGGATTCCGAAAGTGTCGTGGGCACCCTGAAGCCCAATGGCGACACGGAGATCAAAGCGGGACGCAACGCGGTGGTGCTGGAAGACCGGCTGCGCATCCCCGCGCGCCGGCAAACGCTGATCCGCAAGCAGGAAGAGGTGGACAACCCGTGGGTGATCGGCATCGATCGCGAGGATCGGGACGGTGTGTTCCTTGGCTACACCGCCAGGGTTCGCCTTGGCGAGCGCGGCCAACTGACACTGCAGCCCCAGGTGTTGGTGGAGCGGGCGATCGACGGAGAAAGCGACAGCTATCCCTATCCCTGGCAGTCGGCGGGGGCTGGGGCCAAGAAGCAGCCGGCCACCACCGGGGATGACTTCGGTTTCCTGGCCCGCTTGCAGACGACTTTTCTGGGGTTTGAGACCAACGCCCGTGTGGACTTCTCCACCTTCAACCCCGACAACATCCCCAACGGCACCCGCAGCTGGGGCGAGCTGACCCGCGATCTGCGCCTCCCTTGGGTGGGTGACAGCGAATTGCGCCTGTTCAGCGCATACCGCTTCCGCACCTGGAACGGCACCCTTGGTGAACAGGATGTGTACTCAGCCTTTGGTGGTTTTCTGGAGAAGAAGACCATTCTGCAAAGTTGGGGGCGTCTGAGCAGCAACTACCTCTGGCGCGTGGGAGTGGGAAACTATCAAAGCGATCAATTTGACACCAGCAATCTGGCCACGCTCTGGCGCGGCAATGCCATCGGCTCCGTCAACCTGTCCCTGTCCTTGTGGAGGGGCAAGCCGGCGCCAGGCACTCCGCTGCAGGGCATGGCCAACACAGCGCAAGCCGTGGTGCCGGGTCTCACTCTCAACGCCAATCTGCAGGGCACATTGGCGTACTACGGGGATGGAACCAATCAAAACACGGCGAGCCTTTCTGGCGGTCCGACCCTCACCTTGGGCCACTTCGTGAAACCCTTTCTCGATTACACCCAACTCACCGTGACCGGTGGCGGCACCTTGCGGCAGGGTGTAAGCCCCTTTGGTTTTGATCGCGCTGTCGACCTCGGAACCCTCGGCATTGGCCTCACCCAGCAGATTGTGGGCCCTGTGGTGTTCAACGGCGGTGTGGGCCTGAATGTGGATCCAGGCTCATCCAATTATGGTGAAGTCACAGGGTCCTATCTGGAAGTGCGTTGGCAGCGGAGATCTTACGAGGTTGGCATCTTCTACAGCCCCTATGACGGATTGGGCGGCGTAAGAGTCAAATTGAACGATTTCAACTTCACTGGTCCAGGCGTGCCTTTTGTGCCAATCACCCCGATCCAGCAGAGGATCCAAGCCCCATTCTGAGTCAAAATTCCGAGTCAATGGAAATGCAATTGTGAGCCTAAACCCAGAGAAAATTTTCACAAAAAAATGGGCTTGCAAAAAAGCAAGCCCAATGGTAAGAGAAAATTAGACGCCAAAGATTAAGACACGACTAGGTATAAATACAAAACTTAACAAGCCATAATTTAAACTTTCCAATACAAATAAATAATATCCTACACGAAACATTGAAAATTAACTTTTACTACAAATACAAACCTAACTTATAATTGTCATGTTCTAAACATTTCAACAAGATTTAAAGTCCAGTTATTCTTTAATTTATTTTCAGTTTGGATTCAAAGATTCAAGCGATCTGTTTAAGGGAAGAGAGACGAGAGGAAAGCTTCTTCATTCGACGAACTGAACCTAAAATCACCGTGGTAGCAAGGATCGGGAGAGGACCTGGAACAACCGCAGCGCCATGGAAGAAAGTACCAATTTGCTGACCAATAGGTGTACCTGGGGCATTTGTAATATTTTTAAAGAAGGTCGGAGCGCCAGTGGCCAAATTAATTTTATATAAAGCTTGTTTTCCGGCAGTACCATCTCCAAACAAACCATAGAGCTCTTGCTTGTAAGCAGTCAATATCATGTTTCTGTAAAGAGTGTTGGTTCCACTGGAAAGGGTTGTGTATGTGACAGAAGTAGGAGAATTAACCGTAATTGTTCGCAGTTGAGCGTCATTCGCTGCCGTGGGAGATGTTCTAAAGATGCCATACATAACATTATTAACAGTAGCGAGACGACCGCCCTGTGGACTGGCAACAGTAAAGCCGGATGATACAGGGTTGCTATACGTTCCATTTGATGTATTAATTATTCCAAGATCATTATTAGTAAAATCATAGGAATAAAGTTTTTTATCAGCACCAAAAGTCATGCCATAAATTTGCTGATCAATATTATTTGGTGCCGCAGAGCCAATCAGCGAAAAATTACCTTGAAGATCTAAAACTCCCAATTCTGCATTCGGGGAATTGCCGCGGGTTGTATAGAAGTTGCTGTTTTTGGCGACGAGATTTCTATAGGTACCACCAGCAATCGGCGCTGTGATTGATGTGTAAATGCCGGTGTCAGTTTCGACGTAGCCAAAGCGTGTGTTTGAACTACCGCCCGTCGTCAGTGAACTGAGCGTGTGAATCCGGAAGGCATGTGCTTGCCCAGCAGAGCAAACAATGGCGAGAAGACCAGCGAGTTGAAAAACGCGGGTGATAAATCGCAGGCGAGCCATTTTTTCAACAAGTTTCCAGCACTTTAACTGCTTTGGCCCTGCATTGGGCCAGGCGGTCGCGAAATGGAGACATTTCCGGGTGGCCGCCCAGCTTGTACCCCCTTGAGGGCTCAGCCCTTGGCTTCTGACGCGGCCTCCGCAGCGAAACCTCGCAGGTAGGGCAAGCCTGCCGCCGTGGTCAGGAGGGCCTCCCCATGGCTGAGCAGTTGGGCAGTGCCATCCCACTGGCCACTCACCAGCATGCTGTGGGGCCCCGGGTCAAGATGCAGTGGCCAGCGGTTGTCCCCCCCCGCGGCCTCGCTCTCCAGCGTGACCTCCAGGCTCTGCAGATCCAGATCCAGGATCGTGCCGGGGTCGGCGGCCACGGCGTCCTGGATGGCCGCCACCGCGTCGCCGCTGGCCCTCAGGCAAGGAATGCCAAGGGCCAGGCAGTTGCCGAAGAAGATCTCCGCGAAACTCTCCCCGATCACCGCCCGGATGCCCCAGCGCATCAAGGCCTGGGGCGCGTGTTCCCGGCTGGAACCGCAGCCGAAATTACGGTTCACCACCAACACGGATGCCCCCTGGTGCGCCGCCCGATCGAATGGATGGGGACCATCGGCCTGTCTGGATCGCTCCGCGCGGTCATCGGCGAAGGCCCCGGCGGCCAGCCCCTCGAAGGTGACGCACTTCAGGAAGCGCGCCGGGATGATGCGATCCGTGTCGATGTCCGAGCCGACCACCGGGACCGCGCGCCCTCGATGGCGGCGCACGGGGCCACTGGGGAAGGGCAGGGGATCAGTCGATGGCGACGTGGGCATGGGAAGACAAAGGGGGCGTCGAGGGGGCAGCGGGCCGCGCGAAACCGTCAAGCGGAGGGGATCGGGGCCTTCAGCAGGCGGCGCACATCGGTCACATGGCCGCTGACGGCGGCCGCGGCCACCATGGCCGGGCTCATCAGCAGGGTGCGGCCGGTGGCCGATCCCTGCCGCCCCTTGAAGTTGCTGTTGGAGGAGCTGGCGCTGATCTGCCGCCCTTCCAGCCGGTCGGGATTCATCGCCAGGCACATGGAGCAGCCCGGCTCGCGCCACTCAAATCCTGCGTCGCGAAACACCGTGTCCAGTCCCTCCGCCTCCGCCGCCGCCGCCACCTGCTCGGACCCCGGCACCACGAAGGCCTTGAGGCCGGGAGCCACGCGGCGGCCGCGGGCCACCGCCGCCGCCGCGCGCAGATCGCTCAGCCGACCGTTGGTGCAGCTGCCGATGAAGCACACATCACTGGGAAGGCCAGCGATGGACTGACCGGGCTGGAGATTCATGTAACGGTAGGCCTCCTCAGCGAGCGGCCGCTCCTCCAGGGCCAGCTGCTCGGGGCCGGGGATCGGTTCATGGATCGCGATGCCCTGCCCGGGGGTGATCCCCCAGGTGATGGTGGGAGCCAGGGAGGAGGCGTCAAAACGCGCCTCGTCATCAAATTGGGCGTCTGGCCCGCTCGCCAGGGAGCGCCACCAGGCCACCGCCCTGTCCCAGGACTCTCCCGCCGGGGCGTGGGGGCGGCCCCGCAGGTAGGCGAAGGTGACCTCGTCGGGGTTGCAGTAGCCCACCCGGGCGCCACCCTCAATCGCCATGTTGCACAGGGTCATCCGCTCCTCCATGGAGAGGGCGTCGACGGCGGGGCCGGCGAATTCATAGGCATGGCCCACGCCGCCTTTCACCCCCAGGGCGCGGATCACATGCAGGATCAGGTCCTTGGCATAGACCCCGTCTGCCAGGGCACCCTCCACCCAGATGCGGCGCACTTTCAGCTTGCTCATGGCCAGGCTTTGGCTCGCCAGCACATCGCGCACCTGGCTGGTGCCGATGCCGAAGGCAATGGCACCGAAGGCTCCGGGGGTGGAGGTGTGGGAGTCTCCGCAGGCCACGGTCATGCCGGGCTGGGTCAGCCCCAGTTCGGGGGCGATGACGTGGACGATCCCCTGGCGGCCACTCCCCAACCCATGAAGGGTGATGCCATGGGCGGAACAGTTGGCTTCCAAGGTGGCCAGCATCTCCTCGGCCAACGGATCCGCGAGGGGACGGGCCTGGGAGGTGGTGGGGACGATGTGATCCACCGTTGCCACGGTGCGCTCGGGATGCCGCACCTTCAGGCCGAGGTCCTTCAGGGCCGAGAAGGCCTGGGGGCTTGTGACCTCATGGATGAGATGGAGGCCGATGAACAGCTGGGTGGTGCCTCCGGGCAGATCGGCCACCCGGTGCAAATCCCAGACCTTGTCGTAGAGAGTGCCGGCGCTCACGGGGATGGCCGAAGGGACGCTGGTTCACCCTAGAGGCCGGCCGCGCGGGGCTTCGCTTGCCGGATCTTTCGCCGGAGAGGGAGGACGTGGCGTGTCGCGCTGAAACAAACCGTCGAGGTAGTGGCGCGCCACGGCGCGGTCCTTGGCGCCGTGTTGAAACAGAAACCCCGCCAGTGCCGCCTGCATCAACCGGTATTGGTCCCACTGGGGGTGGAGGCGGATGAACTCCCGCATGGCGTCAAAGAGATCTTCGGGCATCTGGTTTTCGATGCTCACGCTGCGGGGGGCATGGCTGGGGATCGACGGCATGTGGCTCCTCACGACGGCTCCACCATCACGCCACAGCGGGCGGCCGCGCGTCAAAGGACTGGTCGAGCTCTTGGTCTGTTTTGTCTCATTCCAAGATTCTTGGATTGGCAACGGGTTTCGGGCGGCTGACCGCTTGCCTGGAGTTGGTCGGCCTCTCCGTGTTCCTGTCGTCAAGGGGAAAGCCGCATCCCACAGGTTCGCCCCCTCTGCGGGGGCAGCCGCCCCATGGGATCGGCCTCCTTTCCGTCGCAAATTGTGGAAAACCCCCTTGTTTTCTGTGGATAACTTGCGTCATCCGTGGAAAACTCCATGCCTCAGCATTTGTGATCGTTGGCCGCGAACCCCCGTGGCCCCTCCGATCAGCCGCTTCTCCCCGGAACGCTCTCGCCTGTCAATGGCCTTCCGGCGCGCAGGGTGGAGGGGACTTCAACCTCAGGTCTGAAGCAGGCTCAGCCGCAGCCTGTTGAGGGCCTCGCCCACGCTCAGGGCCTGGATCGCCTGTCGGCCCCGGCTCGCGCCGAACCGCACCCCCTCGCTCCAGCCGGGGAACGGGGCTGGTCCCACCACCGCCACATGCACCAACCCCACCGGCTTGTCCGCCGTGGCCCCGCCGGGGCCGGCAATCCCGGTGGTGGCCACAGCCCAGTCGCTCGCCAGCCGGGCCCGGGCCCCCTCGGCCATGGCCAGGGCCACCGGATCGCTCACCGCCCCCCACCGCTCCAGAAGCGGTCCCGGTACCCCCAGCAGTTCCCGCTTTGCCGCGTTGGCGTAGGCCAGCACCCCCCCCAGCCAGCACTGGGAAGCTCCCGGCACCGCAGCCAGGGCCGCTCCCAGGCCCCCGCCCGTGCAGGATTCCGCCACAGCGAGGGTCTGGCCCCGTCGCGCCAGCTCGCGCACCACCACCGAGGCGAGACTGTCGTCATCGGCCCCGAGGCAGGCCGCGCCGACCCGGTTCCGGATGTCGCGCTCCACGGGCTCCAGAAGAGCCTCGGCGGCCGCAGCGTCAGCCGCCCGCGCGGTCACCCGCAGAGTCACCTCCCCACCGCCCGCGTAGGGCGCCACGGTGGGGTTGGCCAGGGCCAGCAGGTCGGCCACCCGCTCGGCCAGCAAGGATTCGCCGATGCCCCAGACATGCAGGCGGCGGCTGAGAAACACGCCCTCCGCGAGACGCGCCTCCCGCAGCCAGGCAACGGCGGTGGCGCGCCACATCGCGCGCATCTCCATCGGCACCCCGGGAAAGGTGAGAATCGTGAAACCCGGTTTCGGGCTCCAGATCATTCCCGGCGCCGTGCCGGTGGGATTGGGGAGAACGGCGGCTCCCTCGGGAAGCAGGGCCTGGCGACGGTTGCTCGCGGCCACCGGTCGCCCCCGGGCGCCCAGCTTGGCCTGGATGTCGGCCCACACCTCGGCGTGCTCCACCAGGGGAGCGCCGAAAGCGGCGGCGATCGCTTCCGTGGTCAGATCATCGGCGGTGGGCCCCAGGCCTCCCGTGGTGATCAGCAGCCGGCAGCGTTCCGCCGCTTCCAACACGGCCGCCATGAGCCGCTCCCGGTTGTCGCCGACGACCACCTGGCGATGGTGCGGCACCCCGAGGGAGGCCAGCTCGCCAGCCAGCCAGCGGGCGTTGCCATTGAGGATGTCGCCCAGCAGAAGTTCGGTGCCGACGCAGAGAATCTCAGCGGTCATGGGGGGCTCCGGCGACGTCGGGTTCCGGGTCCCGGTCCTGCTGGAGGCTGCGGCGCGTGAACACCACCGCCGCCACGAGCACGGCCGTCGCCAGGCCCAGCCAGAGGAACCGATTCTCCGCGTTCACCACCACCAGGGCAAGCACCGCCAGCCACTGGGTGAAGGCATAGATCATCAGCACCGTGCGGCGATGGCTCAGGCCCGAGCGCAGGAGCCGGTGGTGGAGATGGCGGCGATCGGGATAGAAGGGCGAGCGTCCCTCTCTCAGGCGCCCCATGATCACCGCCGACATGTCGGCCAGGGGGAGGGAGAGGATGAGCAGGGGCAGCAGCAGGCTCACGCTCGTCAGTCCCTTGGCCGGGCCGACGATGCTGATCGAGGCCAAGGCAAAGCCGAGAAAGTAGGAGCCGCCATCGCCCATGAAGATGCGCGCGGGATTGAAGTTGTGGCGGAGAAAGCCGAGGCAGGCGCCGGCCAGAGCGGCCGCCAGCAGTCCGGCGGCCTGCTGCTGAAGGCTGAAGCTCACCGAAAGCAGGGCCACGGCGGCGATGCCGCTCACGCCCGCCGCCAGGCCATCCAGACCATCCAGCCAGTTGATGGCGTTGGTGATGCCAGCCAGCCAGATCACCGTGGCCACAAGGCTCACCGCCGGCGGCAGCCGCAGCAAATGGTCCAGGCTGCCCCCCGATCCGGGGAGAGGGAAGGGGAAATCGATGTCGCTGATGCGCACCCCCTGGCTCCAGACCGCCATCGCCACCACCACCTGCCCCACCAGACGGGGGAGGGGCGGCTGGGCGAAGAGGTCATCGGCGAGGCCGATGACGAAATAGCAAAGGGCTCCGGCCAACGATGTCCAGATCAGTTGATCCTTGTCCGGTGTCAGCTGGGCAAAGCCGCCGCTCACCCAGGTCACCATCAGGCCCAGACTGAAGCCGACGACGATTCCCACACCGCCGAGGCGCACCATGGGACGGGTGTGCTGCTTGCGGGGATCGGGTTGATCCACCAGCCCCCAGCGCAGGCCCAGCCGTCGAATGAACGGGACGACCAGCGCTGTCCCCAGGGTGGCGACCGCAAAGGTGAGAACCGCCGCCGCGATCGGGTTGGAAGCGAGGGTCACGACCGCTCCGGAGGGGGGCATGGGGGAAGCCGCTGACTCCCCCGCCAGCGGGGAGAAATCAGCCTAAGCCGGCTGAAGCTCACGCTGGCTGCCATAGAGGGGAAAACGCTCGCAAAGGGTCCGCACCCGTTCTCGGCACTGCAACTCCACCGTGCTGTCCTCGGGACTGAGCAGGCGATCGGCGATCACGTCGGCCACATCCAGGAAGGCAGCCTCATCGAAGCCACGGGTGGTGAGGGCGGCCGTGCCCAGCCGCAGGCCACTGGTCACGAAGGGCGATTCCGGATCAAAGGGAACCGTGTTCTTGTTGGCGGTGATGTTCACCTCACTGAGAAGGGCGTCGCCCACTTTCCCGGTGAGCCCGATGGACCGCAGATCCAGCAGCACGATGTGGTTGTCGGTTCCGCCGCTCACCACGGCGATGCCCCGTTCCTGAAGGCGCACCGCCAGGGCCTTGGCGTTGGTCACCACCTGGCGGCTGTAGGTCTTGAAGCTGGGCTGAAGCGCCTCGCCGAAAGCCACCGCCTTCGCGGCCACCACATGCTCCAGGGGGCCGCCCTGTGTTCCTGGGAAGACAGCTTTGTCGAATTGCTTGCCGAACTCGGCATCGTTGCAGAGGATCAGGCCACCTCGGGGTCCCCGCAGGGTCTTGTGGGTGGTGGTGGTCACCACGTGGCAGTGGGGGACGGGATTGGGATGTTCTCCTGCGGCCACCAGCCCGGCGATGTGGGCCATGTCCGCCAGCAGCCAGGCGCCGACCTCATCGGCGATGGCGCGGAACCCCGCGAAGTCGATTTGACGGGGATAGGCGGAGTAGCCGCAGATGATCAACTTGGGCCGATGGGCCAGGGCGAGCTGGCGCACCTGTTCGAGATCCAACCGCTGGCTGTCGGGGTCCACCCCGTAGTGCACAGCCTTGAACCACTTGCCGGAGACATTGACCGGTGAACCGTGGGTGAGATGGCCGCCGTGGGAGAGATCCATGCCGAGGATCGTGTCCCCTGGCGTCAGCAGGGCGAGGAACACCGCGAAGTTGGCCTGGGCGCCGCTGTGGGGTTGCACGTTGGCCCAGGCGGCCTTGTAGAGCTGCTTTGCCCTCTCGATGGCCAGCTCCTCGATGCTGTCGACGAATTCACAGCCGCCGTAGTAGCGCTTGTGGGGAAGCCCCTCCGCGTACTTGTTGGTGAGCACCGATCCCTGGGCTTCCATCACGGCGCGGGAAGCGAAATTCTCGCTGGCGATCAGTTCCAGATGGGTCTGCTGGCGTCGCAGCTCACGGCCGATGAGCGCGGCGATCGCGGGGTCCCCGCTGGCCAGCGGGGACCCCAGGGACGCATCGGTCGATGAAGACATGAAGGCACAGCACGTGGTGGAATCGTAAGCAAGGGGCTGACCTTCCGTCCGTATCCTGAACGGCTGGAGAAAAAAAAGAGCCGCTCCGGGGAGCAGCTCCTCTGACGCGCCTGGAGAGATTCGAACTCCCGACCCTCTGATCCGTAGTCAGATGCTCTAATCCGCTGAGCTACAAGCGCCTGCCCCCTCATTTTCACCAGAGAGGGTGCCCATCCGTCAACACCCCCAGCCACCTCACCTCGCCCCATGCCCATCCGCTGGTACGGCCCCGCTGATCCCAACGACCCCACCTATCGCCACTTCTCCAGGGTGGTGAACCTCACGCTCCATGCCGCCCTGTTCTCCTCGATCAACAGCGGCCTGTGGTTCGTGCAGGGTTTGCGCCATCCTTGGACCCATCTCAACTGGCTCACGCTGGGGTGGACCGCCGTTCTGCTGGTTCATGCCAGCGTGGTGCTGCGCCTTCGGCCCGAGCCCGACCCCCCGCCAACGCCATGACACTTGACGCCAGGGATCTTGAGGAACTCACTGCGGCTCTGGCGGACCGGCTCTACGTGGAGGTGGCCCACTGGCATCTCTACCTGGGCGACGCGGGCCTGGCGGCACCTCTGGCACAGGAATGCGCCGGACGCCTGGATCAAGGGGCGGCGGTCTGCGCACGGCAGGCCCTGGAAGCCGTGCAGGTGCCGATCGGCGGCGGGGCGACGCGCCTGCCCCTCGCCCGGCTGATCCCCGCCAGCCAGCTCCGTGATCTGGAGGAGCTCCTCGCGCTTTACTGCTGAGACGCGCCACCCATCGACCGATAGGGTGACCCCACCTGGGGATCCATTGTGTTGATCATCGAGGTCACCAACGCCAAGGAGGTGGTGCGCAAGCGCATCGGCCGCTTGGGCAGTCGCCTGATCGGAACGATGGTGGACGCCGAAGCGCAGGTGGAAAAGGCCCTGATCAATGAGTTGGAGTCAGCCTTCAAGGATTTCGGCATCGAAGCCCGCATCCTCTCGATCGATGGCCCCCAGATGATCGGCCGCTCGCGGCTGGAGATCCCCCTGCAGGTCCGGGAAGCCCGCGACGTGCGGATCCCTTAGGCCCGCCGGGGCCGAAGCCCTCGCAGCACCTCCCGCACTTCCTCCACGCCGGACCAGGAGCCGAGGGCCCCATAGATCCCCACCGCCAGGGCGGCGCAGAACCCGTTCTGGATCAGCAGGCCGACGAGGCCGGAAGGCCACTCAACACGGGTGGCCAACACCCAGGCCGCCCCACCGGCCGCCACAGCCGCCAAGAGCAGCTTTGCGCTGTCGCTTCCCCAATCCCGCAGGGGCAGCCCCCCCAGGCGCCGGTGGAGCACCAGCAGCAAGCCGAGGCCGGTGAGGATGTTCACCAGGGCCGTGGCGAACACCAGTCCTGGCGCGCCGAAGTAGAGCCGGGGCACAACAAGCCCCCAGCCGGGGGTGGGGCCACCCACGAGCAGCCAGTCAAAAAGGGCGTTCAGACCGATGCCCCCCACGGACCAGCGAAAGGGTGTGTTCGCGTCTCCAAGGGCGTAGAAGACGCGCACCAGCACATCGCGCGCCAAGTAGGCCGGCATGCCCACCCCATAGGCCACCAGCAGGGAGGCCACCAGCCTGGAGGCCTGCTGATCAAAAGCGCCCCGCTGATACACCAGGGCCACGATCGGGCCGGCCAGTCCGATCATCAGGGCGCCCAGGGGAAGCATGCTGGCGTTCGACAGCATCAGGCCCTGGCGGATGCGGGCGATCAGCCGGGGACGGTCCTCCGGGGCCGTGAGGCGTGAGTAAACCGGCAGGAGGGGCACCAACAGGGCATTGGAGAGAAGGCCCAGGGGGGTCTGCACCAGCAGGCCCGCGTAGCCCAGACCGGCGGCGGCTCCACTGATGCCCGAGGCGAAAAACAGATCGACGAACACATTGATCTGCAACATGCCGGAGGAGAGGGTCGCCGGACCCATCACCTTCAGCACCTCCCGCACGCCGGGGTGCCGCCAGTCCCACACCAGCCTCACCTGATGCAGGCCCTGCCGGGCCAGGGCGGGCAGTTGGATCAGCCACTGCAGCACCGCTCCGAACGTGGTGGTGACCGCCAGCACGATGCCGCCACGCACCGCTTCGGAGGGCAGGGTGATGGCGGGGCCGAGTTGCCACCAGAGCAGGCCGATGCCCGCGATCACCGCCAGGCTGGAGAGCAGGGGGCTCACTGCGGGCAGCCAGAATTCGTCGGCGGCGTTGAGGGCGCCGAACCCCAGGCCGATCAGGCCGGCAAAGAGGGCCATGGGGGCCATCCAGCGCAGCTGAAGCACGGCGATCTGATGGCGCTCGGCATCCAATCCCGGCCCCACCAGGGTGGTGAGCGGATCAGCCGCCACCACCAGCAGCAGGGTGACGACGATCAGCGCCGCTCCCACCAGGGTGTTGATGGCCGCCAGCACGTAGGCGCCCTCCTCCCGCGGCCGCCGCGCCAGCACGCTCACCATGGCGCTGTGAAACGGACCGTTGATGCCCCCCAGCAGGATCAGCAGAAAGCCGGGAAGCACGTAGGCGTAGTTGTAGGCGTCGTAGGCGGCGCCGACACCGAACGCCGCCGCGATCACCTGTTGACGCAGCAGACCCGCCACTTTGCTCAGGGCCGTGGCCACGGCCACGATCAGGGCGATCCGTTTGAGAGAGGGAGCCATCCGGCCGGGCACGGGGCCCCACAGGTCGGACGGCAGTATGGCGGCCCGCCTTTCATGCCCATGTCGCCGCCCTCTCCGCTTCCACCCCCCGGCGCCGGGCCCGAGGGCCGTCCCGTGCTTCGCTTCGACCCTTTGGTGGAGGGGGTGCTCCGCCGACGCTGGAAGCGCTTCCTGGCGGATGTGGAGCTGCCGGGAGGGGAGCTGGTGACCGTGCATTGCGCGAACACCGGTCCGATGACGGGGGTGTTGCTGCCGGGCGGACGGGTGCGCCTGCGGCATGCTCCGGCCCCCGGTCGCAAGCTGGACTGGACCTGGGAGCAGGCGGAGGTGCCCGGTGTGGAAGGCGAGCCCGTCTGGGTGGGGGTGAACACGGCCCTGCCCAACCGTCTGGTGCGGCAGACGGTGGAGAGCGGCTGCCTGGAGCCCTGGCTCGGCCCGATCGGGGCTGTGCGAGCGGAGGTGCCCTACGGGGAGGGGCGCCGGAGTCGCATTGATCTGCTGCTGCAGCCGGGGCCGGAGGCCGCGGACCCACGGCCGATCTACGTGGAGGTCAAGAACACCACCTGGTGCCAGGGGGAGGTGGGGTTGTTCCCCGACACGGTGAGCGAGCGGGGCCAGAAGCATCTGCGGGAGCTGATGGGGCTGCTGCCCGGGGCCAGGGCCGTGCTGGTGCCCTGCTTGAGCCGGGCGGACGTGCGCCGCTTCGCGCCAGGCGACAGCGCTGACCCGCGCTACGGCGCCCTGTTCCGTGACGCGTTGGCGGCGGGAGTGGAGGTGCTTCCCTGCCGCTACCGCTTTGAGGCGGACACGGTGCTGTGGGAGGGAATGGCTCCGGTGTTGGCCCATCAGCCGATCGTGGAGACGGCCCCCGCCCAGTCAGGCCCTGGAGGCATCCCATAGAGTCGATCAGCCTTGCCGGGAGCGCCCATGGACACCCACGCCTTCAAGCGTGCCCTCCATCATTCGGAGCGCTACAACCGCCGTGGATTCGGCCTGGGCGAGGTGGTGGCGGGCCATCTGAAGACCGCTTATCAAAGCGATCTTGTGGCCCGCATCAGAGACAACGGCTACGTGTTGCAAGAAGGCCGGCTGACAGTGCGCCTCGCGGAGGCATTTGGTTTCTGTTGGGGCGTGGAAAGAGCTGTGGCCATGGCCTATGAAACACGACGTTTTTATCCCAATGAACGCATCTGGATTACCAATGAGATTATTCACAATCCTTCTGTCAATTATCATCTGAGAGAAATGGATGTCAGCTTCATTCCCGTGGAAGAGGGGGTGAAGGATTTTTCAGAAGTCTCCTCTGGAGATGTCGTTATCTTGCCGGCATTTGGTGCCACGGTGCAAGAAATGCTCCTGCTCAATGAGCGTGGCTGTCACATCGTTGATACCACCTGTCCATGGGTGTCAAAGGTGTGGACCACGGTGGAAAAGCACAAGAAACAAGCCATCACCTCCATCATTCACGGCAAGGTCAAGCACGAGGAAACGCTTGCGACGAGTTCGTTTGCGGGGACCTATCTGGTGGTTCTTGATCTGGCGGAGGCTCAGGTGGTGTGCGACTACATCCTGGCCAGTTCCGCTGGCCAATCCCCCTCTTCGGAACAGCGGCAGGCCTTCATGGAGCGCTTCGCCAAAGCCTGCTCTCCCGATTTCGATCCTGATCGTGATCTGCAGCGGGTGGGGGTCGCCAACCAGACCACCATGCTCAAGCGCGAGACGGAGGAGATCGGGCGCCTGTTCGAGCGCACCATGCTGCGACGCCATGGCCCCCAACACCTGCAGGAGCATTTCGTCGCCTTCAACACCATCTGTGATGCCACCCAGGAACGGCAGGACGCCATGTTCTCCCTGGTGGACGAACCCCTGGATTTGATTGTGGTGATCGGCGGCTACAACTCCTCCAACACCACGCACCTTCAGGAGATCGCCATCAGCCGCGGCATCCGCTCCTTCCACATCGACACCCCGGAGCGGATTGGCCCGGGCAATCAGATCATGCACAAGCCGCTCGGCCAGGATCTCGCCACCGAATCACCCTTCCTGCCGGAGGGCCCCATTCGCGTCGGCATCACGTCCGGCGCCTCCACGCCGGATCGGGTGGTGGAGGAGCTGATTCAACGGCTGATCCAGCTCAGCGCGAGCTGACCATGGTGGGTACGGGAGGGATGTCGTAAGGTCCATTCCCCCTTCCATCCGCCCCCCACCTCTTCCCCGCGCGGCCTCCAGTCCTGCGCATTCCCGTCCAAGGAGCCCCGTTGCCCACGCCATCCCTGGTGTCCAGCCCAACGATCAACAGCCCTTTCGAGCCTGACCGCAAGGCGGACACGCCTTCATCGGAAGGGCGTCTCGCTTCCGAGGAGATCCAGACGCCGTTCCCTGAAGCCGAGGAGGGCGGCTCTCTGGAACCTTCCGGATTGCGGCATGCCTACGGCACCGACCAGCAGGTGTTTCGCTACGCGAGCGCCTTCAGCGATCTGATGGAGATGCGCGCGCCGGCGGGAGTGGTGGCGGGCTATCTGGATGTGCATCAGCTGTGGTTCGAGCGATGCGCCAGACCGATGGATGTCGAGCCCCTGGGAGACCGGGGCTATGCGTTGAGCCTGGGCCGCTTCGGCAACTTCGGCTTCGAGGTGGAGCCGAAGATCGGTCTGGAGTTGCTGCCCGGCGACCAGGGGGTGTATTCGATCATCACAGTGCCGGTGGACAGCAATGATCCTTCCCTGGCCGGGGTGTACGACGTGGATTTCAATGCGTCCTTGCGGCTGGATGAAGCCGGACCCGAGTGGACTCATGCGCTGTCCCACGGGGATGTGAACCGGCTGGCACCCCACACCCTGGTGCGCTGGCAGCTTGATCTGGCGGTCTGGATCCGCCTCCCCTCCATGCTGACCCTGCTTCCGGATGGCCTGCTGCAGAGCAGTGGCGACCACCTGTTGCGCCAGATCGTGAGGCAGATCTCCCGACGGCTCACCTGGAAGGTGCAAGAGGATTTCCACGCCCACCACGGCATCCTGTGTCCTCCCCGCCGCCGGGCCCAGTTCTGAACCAGGCCCGGGGAGCGCCACGCTGAGGGGAGCGCCACGCTGAAATGTCGTGGATCCTGCTCCGGCGGTGGCAACAGGGTGATCAGGAACTGGTGAGGATCTTGTTGACGATCTGCATGCCCGTGACGGCCTGCCAGAGAAAAAGGGTCATCAGCGTCATGTTGAGCCCCACGTGCACCTTGCGGGCCACGAGATTGCCCTGCTGCATGAGGGGAGAGAGGGCGGCGGCCATGGCGATCAGGGCGGTCATCGCCAGGCCCACCAGCAGGTGCGGACCGACAAAGAGCTTGCCGTTGTTCAAGTAGGTGACGGCCATGCCGCCCACGGTGCCGAGCACCATCAGCGCAAGGAGGAGGCTCCCCAGCAGATGGTGACGTCGGGCGAACTGGCCCTTGACGAGCTCCTTGCGTTCCTCTGCGCTGGCCGTGCGGGTTTTCTTCGCTTTCACGCCCAGCACCATTGCGTAGCTGGCCAGCCCGAGCAGCACCCACATCAGCACGGGGTGAAGAAAGTTGAGGTTGCGGGCCAGCTCCGGGGAAATCAGATCCGTCATGGGCAGGGGGCTCAGGTTGATGGGAAGCTACATCGCGAGCGCGTCAGTGGAGGAAGTGGCGGCGGCCCGTGATCAGCATGGCCAGGCCGTGAGCGTCACATTCGGCGATGCTGTCTTCATCCCGCACGCTGCCGCCCGGTTGAATCACGGCCCGGATGCCGTGGGCGGCGGCCAGCCGAATCGTGTCCGCGAAAGGGAAGAAGCCATCGCTGGCGAGCACGGCCCCCCTGGCGCCCCCGCCAGCGGCCTCCAGGGCGAGGCGGGCGGAGCCCACCCGGTTGGTCTGCCCGGCGCCGATGCCCAGGGTTTGGCCGTCGGCGGCCACCACGATCGCGTTGGAGCGGACATGGCGCACGACCTGCCAGGCAAAGCGGAGATCCCGCCACTCCTCTTCGCTGGGTTGGCGCTGGCTGGCCACGCGCCAGGTTTCCGGCTCCACCACCAGATCATCTGACTCCTGCAGCAGCACGCCGCCCAGCAGAGAGCGCAGTTGCCGCCGCGGTGCTCCCTGCACTGCGGCGGCATCGATCTCCAGCACCCGCAGATTGGGCTTGGCCGCCAGCCGAGCTTGCGCGTCCTCGCTGAAGGCCGGAGCCACCACGCATTCCAGGAAGAGGCTCGTGAGGGCCTCCGCGCAGGCGGCATCGACCGGATGATTGAGGGCCACGATCCCCCCGAAGGCCGAGACGCTGTCGGCCTCCAGAGCGCGTCGCAGGGCCTGGACCGCCGTCGCGCCCGTGGCCACCCCGCAAGGGGTGGTGTGTTTGATGACCACGGCCGCCGCCATCGGTGGAGGGACGGGGTGGTCGCCGTAGCCGAACTCCCGCACGCAGGCCAGGGCCGCCTCCAGATCCATGAGGTTGTTGAAGCTGAGCTCCTTGCCCTGGCGCTGGCGGGAGGCCCCCCACCCCACCGTTGGGGAGCTGTACCAGGTGGCGGGTTGATGGGGATTTTCGCCGTAGCGCAACCGCTGCAGAGACGGCAGGGAGAGGGTGAGCGCCTCCGGTGCCTCCGGGTCGAGGCGCCCGGCCCACCAGGTGCTGATGGCGGTGTCGTAGGCCGCCGTGTGCTGGAAGGCCTCCATGGCGAGGCGACGTCGCAGTGCCCCATCCACCGCGCCGGCCTGAAGGGCCACCAGGAAGGCGGGATATTGGCCGGGATCAGTGAGAACCGCCACGTGGGCATGGTTCTTCGCCGCCGCCCGCACCATGGCGGGCCCGCCGATGTCGATCTGCTCGATCGCCTCCTCCCAGCTCACGTCTTCCCTGGCCACGGTGCGGCTGAAGGGATAGCGGGTGACGACCACCACATCGATGGGATGGATCCCCTGGGTCTGGAGGTCCCGCTGGTGGTCGGGATCCTCCCGCCGGGCCAGGATGCCCCCCTGGATCGCGGGGTGCAGCGTCTTGACCCGCCCCCCCACGATTTCCGGCGCGCCGGTCACCTCCGCGACCCGGGTGACGGGCAGGCCGGCGGCGGCCAGGGCGGCGGCCGTGCCGCCGCTGGAGATCAGCTGATAGCCCCGGGCCAGCAACCCTTCGGCCAACGGCACCAACCCCTCTTTATCCGACACACTGAGGAGAGCGGTGGGCGCCATGGGCCGGAAGCGGGCAGCATCAAGCCAACCTAAGCAGGCACCCTCCGGGCGACAGGCCAGAATGGGTTGAAGCCTTGTGCCCGATGGCCTTCTCCCCCAACGACTCTCCTTGGCCCGACATCGGGGAAGGGATCCCGGAATCCGCCCTGGTGTCGGGGCCACAGCGCGGGGATCGGCGGCTGGTGTTGCTCCCTGGCTGGGGGGCTGACGCCGATGACTTGTGGGATCTCGGGGAGGAGCTGCTGGGGGCGGAGGCCGCCGCAGTGGGCGTGGTGTCACTGCGGGCTCCCCTCCCCCATCCCGGCGGGATGGGACGGCAGTGGTATGACCTTGGCTTGCCCGGCTGGCCTCAGCTGCCGGCCGCCCGGACAGATTTGCTGCGGCGCTTGCGTCGGCTGGGGGAGGAGGTGCCCCTGGAGCGCACCGCCCTCCTGGGCTTTTCGCAGGGAGCGGCCATGGCCATCGATGTGGCCACCAGCGCGGACGTGCCGCTGGCCGCTGTGATCGGTTGCAGCGGCTATCCCCATCCCGATTGGCAGCCCCGGCGTCCGCGCAGCCCGATTCTGCTCACCCACGGTCGGGAGGATCCGGTGGTGCCCTACGCGGCGGGGGAAGACCTGGAGAAGCGCCTCCGGGACAGTGGCGGTGATGTGACGTTCCTGCCGTTCTCCGGAGGCCATGGCATCGATCCGGCGCTCTTTCCCGCCATGGCCGACTTTCTGGCTCGATCCTGGCAGGGAGGACAGGCGCCGGGATGAAAGCTGTCGGAGGCAGCCGGCGCACACCGGATCTGCCTGCCTCCAACACCAGCTCCCTCAGACGAAGGCGTATTCGTATTCTTCCACTTCTTCCCAGTCGTCCGCCGCCAGGGCTTCGATGCCCTCGAACAACACATCGTCCCCGATGCGGTCCACGATCACGCGGAGCGAAGGGAAGAGGAAATGGTTCTCCTCGGCGTACTGGGCGCTGAAGAGGCCTTTCTCGCCCCAGAAAAAGCGATCCGTGGTGTGCTCATTGCGACGCACGTTGAGGATGGCTGGGGGCACAAGCTCCGATTCCGCGATGAAGCGGCGGGCGGCGGTCACCGGTTTGTGGGATCCGGTTTCCAGGTTGAAGGTGGGAACGTGGGCGAGGACACGCTGACCGGCCAGACGACGGCGGCTGATCCGCTTGCGCTTCTTGGACATGCAAAAAAACTCCTGGGGGTGGAGTTGAGGAGAGGGGCGTTGGGGGGGAGGGCGGGGGCCAGCGGCGGCACGGGCGCAAACCCGTTCCT
>JBKDSZ010000036.1:0-16844 GCA_046340375.1 Cyanobacteriota bacterium
ACGGTTCACCGAGGAACTCCCTCGCCGGGCTCTCGCCGGGCGGTTGCGGACCAGTGGCGCTGACTTCGCCCGTCTGCAGCGGCTCGGTGAACCGCTTCTCCTGGCCTTTCTTTTCCTCGCCTTCAACGGATCCGCCATGGCGATCCTGGGTGAGGACGCCTGGAAGCTCACCGGCCTGACGGTGTTCCTGTTTGCCGCTCTCCTGTTGCCCGCGGGCAAGCTTTACCGCAGCTATCGCCAGACCAGCCTCTGGCTCCTGTTCCAGAGGGTGGTGTGCAGTTGGGCTCTTCTGCTCGCCGCCCTCCTGTTGGTCGGCTTCGCCGCCAAGATCACCGCCACGTTTTCTCGCCAGGAACTCACTGGCTGGTCCCTGGTCTCCCTGGGGCTCCTGCTTGTTTCTCATGTCGGCAGCAGAAAACTGCTTCGCTGGCTCCGGGTGCGGGGAGGCAACAGCCGCTCGGTCGTGTTCTGGGGGCCGCCAGGCCAGGCCATCGCCCTGTGGACCCACCTGCACAAGTGCCCTTGGATCGGTCTGCGATTGGTGGCTTGGTTTCAGGCCCCGGGAAAGCCAGTCCCCTTTGTCCCGCTGCCACGCCAGATGCCCCCCTGCTCCGGCGGCCTCTCTGAGATGCGCGCCTGGCTGGACGCAAATGATGTGGATCAAATCTTCTTCGGCTACGCCTCCGATCTCGATCTCTCGATGGCGGATGTGATTCGCTTTTTCGGCGATACTTGCCGACCGGTTTACTACCTCCCCACCTGGTCGCAGCCCTCGATGCGCTTCAGCGTGGATCGGGTTGGCGCCTTCTTTGCCATCGGTCTCTGGGGCGAGGAAACCACCAGTCTCAATCGTCAGCTCAAGCGCGGCTTTGATCTGCTGCTCACCGTTCCCGCCCTCCTCCTTCTCTCCCCGCTGCTTCTGGCAATCGCTCTGCTCGTCGCGGTCACCAGTCCAGGCCCGATCTTCTTTCTCCAGGATCGCTACGGCATGGATGGGCGTCGCTTCCGGGTGATCAAGTTCCGCACCATGACCGTGACCGAGTCGGGCGACACCCCGGGCCTGCGGCAGGCCCGCCGCGACGACCCGCGGGTCACCCCCTTGGGTCGTGTTCTGCGCCGCTGGTCACTGGATGAGCTTCCTCAGCTTCTCAACGTGCTCCGGGGAGAAATGAGCCTGGTCGGTCCCCGACCCCACGCCGTGCAACACAACGAGCACTACCGCAAACTCATCCCCGGCTACATGCAACGCCACATGTTTCCGCCAGGGATCACGGGGCTGGCCCAGGTGGAGGGTTTCCGCGGCGAGACACCCGATCTCCATGCCATGGCCAACCGCGTGGATGCCGACCTGCGCTATCAGAAAGAATGGTCGCTGACGCTTGACGCGCGCATCTTGGTGCGCACGCTTTTCCATCTGCGTTCCACGCGAGCGTATTAGCGCTGAGGATGGAGTGCGCTCAGGCGGGGTCGTAAATCCGCTTTCCATCGCCGCGCTGGAAGCTGGCGCGGCGAGCCGAGCGGCGCGTGAACTGACTCACACTCGGATTGGGTTCGAGCGGGTGGACATGGGCCACCTGCTGCCACAGGTCCCGCGGAGCCCAGCGCACCGTGTGTGTCATCCGGTCATGGCGCACCACATGGCACCAGCGGCTGGTGCCACAGGCGGGACAAAACAGCTCTTCCAGCCATTCATTGCTGAGAACCAGAACCGGATGGGCCTGGATAACGAGGCGTGATGTTTTGTCGCTCATGCCGCGAGCGCGCAGTTCCTCCGGCTGGAGCAGGTGGAGGAAATACTTGCGTCCATTGCCGGCAACCTGTTGATCCGCGTGGGCGGGGCAAAACAACTGACGGCCCTTTGGTCTTCGGTTTCTGCGGCTGGATGAGGCAGGTTCGGCGGTTGAATCTTCGGCGGATTCGGAACCGCTGAACGAACCGGGGGACAGCTTCAACGCTTCCGACTTTCTTCGCTGGATGAAGCTTAAGCCATCCTGGCGGTTCCGAGGCAAGCGGGTCGCGTTCTTCCTATGGCATCCTCAGGGCCAGCTCCGCGCCCTCGCCAAGGGACCATGTCTGTTCTTGTCACAGGGGCCGCCGGCTTCATCGGGTTTCATCTGAGCCGGCGCCTCCTGGAGCGGGGCATCCCCGTGCTGGGCCTGGACAACCTCAACCCCTACTACGACCCGGCCCTCAAGCGAGCCCGTCTCGACCGTCTCGACGCCCTGTCCGCGAGCCTTGGTGTTCCCTTTGCCTGGATCGAAGCCAGCCTGGAGGATGGGCGTGCGGTGGAGGCCGCCTTCCGCGGAGTGAGTCTGGAGGGCAAGGGGTTGGCGCCAGGTCGGCCCGAGCGGGTGGTGAATCTGGCGGCCCAGGCCGGTGTGCGCTACTCCCTCAAGAATCCTTCCGCCTACATCCAGTCCAATCTCGTCGGCTTCGGCCACATCCTGGAGGGATGTCGCCACCACAAGGTGGCCCACCTGGTCTATGCGAGCAGCAGCTCCGTCTATGGCGGCAACACGGTCCTCCCGTTCAGCGAGCATCAGAGCGTGGACCATCCCGTGAGCCTCTATGCCGCCAGCAAGAAGGCCAACGAGCTGATGGCCCACACCTACAGCCACCTCTTCGGCCTTCCGGCCACGGGCCTGCGCTTTTTCACGGTCTATGGCCCATGGGGGCGTCCCGACATGGCCCTGTTCCTCTTCACCCGCGCCATGCTGGCTGGCGAGCCAATCGATGTTTACAACCAAGGCCAGATGGTGCGCGACTTCACCTATATCGACGACATCATTGAAAGCCTGTTGCGCGTGCTGGACAAGCCCGCCAGCCCCGATCCGTCCTTCGACACGGCGGCTCCGGATCCAGCCACCAGCTGGGCCCCCCATCGCGTGTTCAACATCGGAAACGCCAACCCCACCCCCCTGATGGCCTACATCGAGTCCCTGGAAGACGCCCTGGGCATTCGCGCGGATAAACGGTTCCTGCCCCTTCAGCCCGGGGATGTGCCCGCCACAGCCGCCGACACCACCGCCCTGGAGGCCTGGACCGGTTTCCGACCCAACACCCCTGTCCGGGAGGGCGTGGCGCGCTTCGTGGCCTGGTATCGGGAGTTCTACGGGGTCTGAGCCCGGCGCTGGCCGCACGGCGCCAGTTCCCCGTTGCGTGCTTCGCTTGGGGGAGGCTTTGGTGATCGCGGATGACGATCCTGGTGACGGGTGGGGCGGGGTACATCGGCAGCCAGGCCGTGCGAGCCCTGCGGCGGGCCGGCCTCCCCGTGGTGGTGTTCGACAATCTCGTCCATGGCCACAGGGAGATTGTGGAAGAGGTGCTCCGCGCGCCTCTGGTGGTGGGGCAGGTGGGCGACCGCGAGCTGCTGGCGCGCGTGTTGCGGGGCGAGCACCCCGCCGCCTCTCCCGCCTGGAACGGGCCGATCGGACCCGTTCAGGCCGTGCTCCACTTCGCCGCCTACGCCTATGTGGGCGAGAGCGTGACGGATCCGGCGAAGTATTACCGCAACAACCTTGGTGACACGCTCACCCTCCTGGAAGCGCTGGTGGCCGAGGGGCACCGCCGCGGCGGCACGGTGCCGATCGTGTTCTCCAGCACCTGCGCCACCTACGGCGTGCCCGAGCAGGTCCCCATCCTGGAAACCACGCCCCAGCACCCGATCAATCCCTATGGCCACAGCAAGCGCATGGTGGAGCAGCTGCTGCTGGATTTTGGTGCGGCCTACGGGCTGCCCAGCGTGATCTTCCGCTACTTCAATGCCGCCGGCGCCGATCCCGCAGCTGACATCGGCGAAAACCACACGCCCGAAACCCATCTCATTCCCCTGGCCCTCGACGCCATCACCGGTCGCCTGCCCCATCTCCAGATCTTCGGCGACGACTACCCCACCCCGGATGGCACCTGCATCCGCGATTACATCCATGTCGCGGACCTCGCCGAGGCCCACTGGCTGGGGTTGCGGTGGGTGCTCCGGGAGGCCGAGCGGCTGGGCCAGGCGGGCAGCCCCGCTGCAGCGCGGCCGGGGGTGTTCAACCTCGGCAATGGCAAGGGCTACTCCGTGCGGGAGGTGATCCAGGCGGCTGAGGCGGTCACCGGTCGCACGGTGCCGACGCGGGTGGCCCCGCGCCGCGCCGGGGATCCGCCGGTGCTGCTGGCCTCGGCGGAAGCGGCCCGGCGGGAGTTGGGCTGGCAGCCCCGCTATCCCGAGCTGGAGGTGATCCTGGCCCACGCCTGGGCCTGGCACCAGAAGCTGCATGGCCAGCTGGCCTAACGTGGGCTGAATTTTTCATTGCATGTGCGGCCTGATCGGGGAATTCCGCTGGAGCCAGCCGGCCCGGCCCCAGCCCCTGGCCGGCCTGCGCCATCGCGGCCCTGACGCCGAAGGAGGCTGGCGCAGCGCTGATGGTCACTGCTGGCTGGGGCACACCCGCCTGGCCATCCTCGATCTCACCGCCGCAGGCGCCCAGCCGATCACGAGTCACTGCGGCCGCTTCACCCTGGTGTTCAACGGGGAGATCTACAACCATCTGGACGTGCGCGAGGGCCTGCGCTTCCAGGACTGGAGAGGCCACAGCGACAGCGAAACCCTCGTCGAGGGGCTGGTGGAGCACGGCGCCGCCCTCCTGTCGCGGCTCTGCGGCATGTTTGCCTTCGCCGCCCACGACAGCGCCACGGGGGAACTGCTGCTCGCCCGGGACCGGCTGGGCATCAAGCCCCTTTACGTGATGTGGCTGGAGGACGGCGTGCGCTTCGCCTCCGAGCGTCGGGTTCTGGATCCGAGCGGTCGGCTCGCGGCGGATCAGGTGAGCCAGGTGCTGGCCCTGGGCCACCTGACCACCCCGGTGGCCGTGCTCCCCGAGGCCTCTCCGCGCAGGGCGACCAGCCTGCCCCCCGGCGAGCTGGTGCGCGTGCGCCCCGGGCAGCGACCCGCCGCCCGCCGCTGGTGGCCCTCTTCGGCGCCCTCCGACTGGAGCCCCCTGCCCATCCGCTCGGCCCGGGAGGCTCGCCAGCGGACGCGGGACCTGCTGGAGCGGGTGGTGCGGGAGCATCTGCTGGCCGACGTGCCGGTGGCCTGTTTTCTCTCCTCCGGCCTCGATTCCGGCATCCTCACGGCCCTGGCCTGCCGCTTCCAGCCCGGCCGCATCGCCAGTTTCACCGTGGCTTTTGCCGGCGCGCCGGAGGATGAGAGTGAGCTGGCCCGGGCAATGGCCCGCCATTGCGGCAGCGACCACCACGAACTCCACCTCAGCGACGACCGGGCGCTGGGCTGGATTGCCGATGGGCTCACGGCCATGGATGGACCCACCGCCGATGGGATCAACACCTATCTCGTGAGCCGGGCCGTGGCGGAACAGGGCAGCAAGGTGGCCCTCAGCGGTCTGGGGGCGGATGAGCTCTTCGGGGGATATCCGTCCTTCCGCGCGGTCCCCGGCCTGCGCCGTCTGCGCCATCTGCCCGGCACCCTGCGCCACCCGCTCCTGCGGCGCATCGGTTCCCTGCGCGCCAAGCTTCAGGGCCTGCCGGCCTGGGATCACTGGACCGTGGGGGTGGCGATGCGCCGCTACTTCGGCGCCGAGGAGCTGGCGGCGGCCGGGGTGCCGGCGCTGTCGTTCCCGGAAGGGCCTCCCTTGCCTCGGCTTGCGGGCCATGGCCAGATCAGCTGGGCGGAGCTTTTCGGCTATTGCGAACCGATGCTGCTGCGCGACAGCGATGTGTTCAGCATGGCCTCCAGCCTGGAGCTGCGGGTTCCCTTCCTCGATCACCGGCTGGTGGAGCTGGCGTTGCGGATGCCCCCCCGCCTTCACGGACCCGCCAAGGCCCTGTTGCGGCAGTCCTGCCAGGATCTCTTCCCCGCAGGTTATCTCAGCCGCCCCAAGCAGGGCTTCAACCTGCCGATGCGTCCCTGGATGCTGGGCCCGTTGCGCTCCCTTTGTCAGGAGCGTCTCGATCGGCTGGAGGCCAGCGGCTGGCTGAACCCCGCCTGGATCCGCAGGCAATGGCAGGCCTTCGAAGCCGATCGGTTGCGCTGGACCCGCGCCTGGGATCTGGTGGTTCTCGGGGAATTCGCCCGACGGGCGGCTCAGTAGAGCTGCATCCGCACAGCGTCGGAGAGCGTCGGCACATCGGGATCCCGGCCCCGCAGGCACTCCACCACGGCAAAGCCCAGGAGCAGCAGGGCGCCGAGAAAGATCGTGTTGTCGAGGGTGCGCACCATCAGGCTGTTGCCCAAGGTCTGACGGAAAAGGATGTCCATGGCCAGCCGCAGCACGACCAGAAGGATGTCGATCATCAAGGCGAGGAGCACGTTGAAGCGCATGGCGTAGGGCACCCGGGGATTGCGCACCACAGCCATGTAGAGCAGGAGAAACAGCAGCAGGCCACCGAGCCCGAGGCTGCCCACGGAGAAGAGCTGGCGCAGCTGCAGCATGGGCAGAGCGGGGAGCACGAGCAGATTCAGGCTTGGAAACTGACTCAGCAGGGGCGTGCCGAAGTCGAGGGCGTCACTCCAGGGCAGGGTGTAGGCCAGGACGGCCAGGAGTCGCTGCCAGATCGGGGGACCATCCATGAACGTTGCCGCGAGGCGCCTGCTGGATTACAGGCTAGGCCCGCATGTGGCCGTTGGGCGGCATTCACATCCGCATGGCGTAGCTGATGGGTCCTGTGGCGTAATTGGTTTGGCCAAGCCATGTGGACGGGTATCCAACGCCAACCGGCAAAGGATTTTGTGGCCGGGATGGTTGGGGATTGATGTAGCCGTCTGAGTATTTGGCGACAAGCAGGTCGGCAAGATCCCACCAGTTCTTCAGAACTGCGTTGGCATGCGTCTCAGCCAGCTCGGTAAGCTTTGTGCGGGTGCAGCCGGTCACGGCTTTTTCATCCCATTCCTGGATGCGCTTGCTAGCCAAGGCTTCCAGGTTTTGTTGACGGGGTTGAATGTCAACCTGCACCATGCGCTGGAAGTTCAAACGGGCCCAGTTGGCAACAAAATCAAACGCCCACCATGCCGCCTTGCGACTGAATTTCTGTGGGTCACCTGTTTGGAAGGCCTGCGGAAGTTGATTGACCTTTGCCGGGAAAGGAATGAAACAACTTGTGAATGCGATATCGGGCGCAAACCAGCAGAGGCCCTTTGTAAGGTCGGGAGCGTCGGCGCGGGTTTGGCAGACGTAGGTGTAGCCTTGGTAGTAAACTGAGATCGGGCGCTCCCACGCGCCATAAAGATGATGGCTGGAAATATCATAGCTGGCCCCATCGTAGCTTCCGTAAACACGCGTTGGATCTCCGTAGGGTCCAGCGGCGATCCCTTTCGTCATGTCAAATTGTGTGTCCTCATAGTGATCTCGATAGAGTGAGAACACATCGTTGCACTTCAGCTTCGATTTGGGTTTGATGGAAAACGGATAATCCCTGCTGTAGCCCCCATCATTCACCCAGGGGCTCAGGCCAAGATCGGGGTTGACCCGGTCAAAGACACGCCAGACACGGCGGAGGGAATAGTAGGGATGGTTGTATTCTCCATCGCTAACCGCAACGAGCCAATCCCACGGTCCTGTTCCCGTTGCCCAACCCACTTTCTTGAGGCCAGGCAGCAAGCGATCGGAAAAGATTTGGTTTGGATCGTCGGGCTTGATGTCGCGAATGCGAAACTGATTTGCCGCAACAAACACGGTGCCATCGGGAACGCGTTGCGCGATCCAGGCCGAATGATACTCTTCATCCGGCAAGGCGCACATTTCAACGACCCAGGCTTCCTTCTCATCGCCGACGAGCAGGGTTTCTCCTGTGGAAAAATAGCCATACTCATCAATCAACGCTCCGATCAGCGCGACTGCCTCGCGTGCGGTCCGGCAACGCTCCAGGGCAATACGTGATAATTCAGCGCTGTAGAAAATCCGGCAGTGTTTGCCGGTCTTTTTCGCCTCCTCCTGGGAGACGGGATCCGGCATGAACTTGGCCCCATTGGTGCACTCACCCAGCATCAGATTGTGCTCATTCATGATGCCATAGCTGCCATCAAAATAAGCGTATGTATGGGCTGCTTGTGGAATCTTTCCGATCAGGGGGGTTTCCGGCCAGGTTGGAGTGTTGTAGCCCGGTCCCCGTTCTTTGCTGACCAGGCGGGGATAGCTGTCGACGGTTCCATTCACCACGCCACGCAGGCTTCCTGGAGGATGATCTTGCGCGGGGACAAAGATCAGCCGCTGGTCGGATAATTCGTTGTCATCCGAATGGGTGATTAGCATGGAGCCGTCCGTCGTCGCTCCAGGCGTGATGATCATCGTTGTGCACATGGGGATTCTTGGGAGAGGAGAACGCGGTGTTTTTGGGATGCGCTGCGACCACAGCTGCCAAGGCTGAAACGCTCAACTCTATTAATCACACTTGCAGTACCACTGGCCAATTTGAGAGCCGATATTCGTGTTGTAAGCGCTTGCACCAGCGCTGCTGCCGGGCGGCGGAGGCTGGGATGGAAAGGCCTGGCCCTGGCCATCCATGAATATCAACTTTTTGCCTGGCAAATCTTGATAGATCACAACAAATGAAGAGCCGCCATAGTGGAACATTCCCATCTCCTGGCCTTTTTTAACAACGGCACCCTTCTTCATCGCTTTATCAAACTGGACTGTGGAGGTCTCGCTCATGCCAAGCGGCAGGCAGCAGACACGGCCGTAATCTTTGGTCTCAAAAACAATCAAGCCCCGGGCATTGGCCTCCGCAAGATATGGCGTGGAGGCCGTTGTGGCACCGCCATAGTCGGGCAGGACAAGCTTGCTGAAGAAGCAGCCGGGGATCACAATCGGATCAAAAAGCACTTTCCCATTCACTGGTGCCCACCAGCGATGGAAGTTGTAAGGGTTAAGATAGGTCTGGAAGACATAGCCACCCTCAAACATTTCGGAAAGGTTGAGCTCCTTGATGGCCTTGTTTTGCGCTGGGTCTGGAGAGCTGAAGATGTCATCCAACGAGTAGGGCATTCCTTTCAGCCAGAAGACATCTTTTTTCTTGACCTCTGACTCCCAGCAGAACAGGGAGCCGTCATTGGGACAGACGACGATTTGGTTTGTGTCTTTTCCGGCGATGGGTCGCTGTTTGGCGGGATCAAGGAACTGTCTGGTGAAAAAGGAATCCCATGACTTCCAGTATGGAAGGGTTGGCGAATCCTTTTTCCACTGATCGAACGCATATTGTTTTTTGGCGGTTGGCGAGAGCCATTGCTCACCTTCTTTGCTGAAGCCAGTGGCCGACTTTGGTGATTCCAGGAACAGGGCCCATTCTTGAAGAATCGCCTTCATTTTTTCGTTGAACATTGGCAAACGCAAGAGCGCACTGCCTTCGAGCGTGGCATCGATGGAAACGATGACGGCTGAGAATGGCAGGCCAACCAAATCATCGTCGATAAACTTGGGTGCCTGATCAAGGATATGATTGAAGGCGTTTAGAAGAGTGTCCAGATCTCTGACGCGCGGGATGGGCGCTTCCTGGGAGGATTGGGAGGCGGCCAGGATGTTGGCGTTTTGTTGGCAGGCGTTTGTGATAAGATAGGAAAGAACAGGATTGCTTTCGATCAGGGTTTTCAGGGCTTGAATCGCCGGAGAAAGCCTCTTCGGTTCTTTGTTCAGGATCGTTTGTATGAAGGTCTGAAACGATTTTTTTCGTGGATGGGGGAGCCAGCCGCTTTGAACAGTGAAGGGGACAATCTGATGGGTCTGAATCATGGCTGGCTAGCGGGTTCAGGGGGGCGTTGGCAAAGGCGGAGAAGGTAAGGGATGGTCTTCTCTGGCCTGAGCGAAGCGTCGCATGATCTGTCGCCAGCCGTTTGTTTGTTGGTGGTCAACCGATTGTTGAGTTCCCGCTGTTCAACTGTTCCCGGTCGGATCTCTGTCAGTCATCCGGATGACAGCCGTGGTGCGGATGGACATCAGTCCGATTCTGCCGAGCGGTGTGTCTGCTTCGCCTCCAAGGCCGCCCGCGCTGACTGGCGCATGGCCTCCACCGGGATGTCGTCCATGGCGCACCACAGCCGCAGGGCCGCCGCTCCCTGCCGCACGAGCATCTCCAGGCCATCGAGGGTGCGGCAGTCTCGTGTCGCCGCCTGGCGCAGGAGCGCGGTGGGTCGCGGCGTGTAGATCAGGTCGTAAACCGTTGTGCCTGGCCGCAACCGCTCCATGGCGTCGGCCCCCAGGGGGCTGCGGGAGGTCGCGGCGGGATCGGAGGCGGAAGCCATGCCCACCGGGGTGGTGTTGACGACGAGATCCGCGGCTTCCAACCAGCTGGTGAGAGGGCCAGGGGCTCCGGCCGCCGGCGCCGCCTCCGTCCAGGCCACGGGCTCCAGGCCGGGGGCCCAGCTTCGGCAGCTGGCCACCAGGGCGGTCCGGGCGTCGGCCCGCCGCGCGGCGACGCCGATGTGGTGCACCCCCAGGCTCGCCAGGGCGGCAATCACCGCCCGGGCGCTGCCCCCGCAGCCCAGCACGAGGGCGCGGCGGGGGGGCGCCCCGTCCCGCAGGGGGGCCAGGAAGCCCTCCACATCCGTGTTGGTGCCCAGCCAGCCGCCGCCGGGCCGGCGCACGAGGGTGTTCACCGCCCCCACCTGGTCCGCCAGGGGGGTGCGTTCCGCCGCCAGCTGAGCCACGGCCTGCTTGTGGGGCAGGGTGATGTTCAACCCGCGACAGTCGACGGCCTCCAGGGCGTCGAGCACACCCGCCAGCCGGTTCGCCGGGGTGGGCAGGGCGAGGTAGACCCAGTCGAGCCCCAGCTCCCGCAGGGCGGCGTTGTGCATGGCCGGCGAGAGGGAGTGGCGCACGGGATCGCCCAGCACCCCCACCAGGGCCGTGGCGCCGCTGATCGGCTGGATCCCGCCCGTCCGTGGCGCCGTCATGGGAGGTTCCGGGGGGTGGCTGGCTGGGGCCGACTGTATGGGTCGGGCGGGCGGATCCGAGCTGGGGCCAGGGATGGGCGGCCCGGGTTCGGGAACCTCGCCTGGCCTGAGCCGGGGCCAGCTGATGAGGATGCCTGCATTCCGAACATCCACTTCAGGAGGTGGGACCCCATGGGAAAAGTCGTTGGCATTGACCTCGGCACCACAAACAGCTGCGTTGCCGTCATGGAGGGCGGCAAGCCCACGGTGATCGCCAACGCCGAAGGGTTCCGCACAACCCCGTCCGTGGTGGCCTACACCAAGAACCAGGACAAGCTGGTGGGTCAGATCGCCAAGCGCCAGGCGGTGATGAACCCTGAAAATACGTTTTATTCTGTCAAGCGTTTCATCGGCCGTCGCGTCGATGAGGTCAACGAAGAATCGAAGGAGGTGAGCTACAGCGTTGAGAAGGCTGGCTCCAATGTCAAATTAAAGGCGCCCGTGCTGAACAAGCAGTTCGCCCCCGAGGAGATTTCCGCTGAAGTGTTGCGCAAGCTGGCGGAGGATGCGGGCAAGTATCTGGGGGAGCCGGTCACCCAGGCGGTAATCACAGTACCAGCTTATTTCAACGACTCCCAGCGCCAGGCCACGAAGGACGCCGGCAAGATCGCCGGGCTGGAGGTGCTGCGCATCATCAACGAGCCCACGGCCGCCGCTTTGGCCTATGGCCTCGACAAAAAGAGCAATGAACGCATCCTGGTGTTTGACCTGGGCGGCGGCACATTTGACGTGTCGGTGCTGGAGGTGGGTGATGGCGTGTTTGAGGTGCTCTCCACCAGTGGCGACACCCACCTCGGCGGTGACGATTTCGACAAGGTGATTGTCGATTACCTGGCCGCCACGTTCAAGGCGAATGAGGGCATCGACCTGCGCAGCGACAAGCAGGCCCTGCAGCGTCTCACCGAGGCGGCTGAGAAGGCCAAGATCGAGCTGTCCAGTGCCACCCAGACTGAGATCAATCTGCCTTTCATCACGGCGACCGCAGAGGGTCCGAAGCACCTGGATCTCACCCTCACCCGGGCGAAGTTCGAGGAGCTGGCCTCCAAGCTGATCGACCGCTGCCGCGTGCCGGTGGAGCAGGCCCTGAAGGATGCCAAGCTCAGCTCCTCCGAGCTGGATGAGGTGGTGATGGTGGGTGGTTCCACCCGCATCCCGGCCGTGCTGGAGCTGGTGAAGCGCATCACAGGCAAGGATCCCAACCAGACGGTGAACCCCGATGAGGTGGTGGCCGTGGGCGCCGCGATTCAGGGCGGTGTTCTGGCGGGCGATGTGAAGGACATCCTGCTGCTGGATGTCACCCCCCTCTCCCTGGGAGTGGAAACCCTCGGCGGCGTGATGACCAAGATGATCAGCCGCAACACCACCATCCCCACGAAGAAGACGGAGGTGTATTCCACGGCTGTCGATGGCCAGACCAATGTGGAGATCCAGGTGCTGCAGGGTGAGCGCGAGATGGCGGGCGACAACAAATCGCTGGGCACTTTCCGCCTGGATGGCATCCCGCCCGCTCCCCGTGGCGTGCCCCAGATCGAGGTGACCTTCGACATCGACGCCAACGGCATCCTTAGCGTCACCGCCAAGGACAAGGGCAGCGGCAAGGAGCAAAGCATCTCCATCACCGGCGCCTCCACCCTGAGTGACAACGAGGTGGACAAGATGGTGAAGGACGCCGAGGCCAATGCGGCGGCCGACAAGGAGAAGCGCGAGAAGATCGATCTGAAGAATCAGGCGGAAACCCTGATTTATCAGTCGGAGAAGCAGCTCGGCGAATTGGGCGACAAGGTGGGTGCCGAAGACAAGGCCAAGGTGGAGCAATTGAGCACCCAGCTCAAGGAGGCCGTCGAAAAAGACGACACCGCCACCATCAAGACCGTGCTCGAACAGCTGCAGCAGGCGCTCTATGCCGCTGGTGCTGCTGTGTCTCAGAACGCCGGTGCCACAGATGGGGCTCCGGGGGGCAATGGTTCCAGTGGCAATGGAGCCAGCGCTGGTGCTGCTGCGGATGATGTGATCGACGCGGAATTCACCGAAAGCAAGTAACGGTTTCCCTGGCCAGGCGACGCCTCCCCCCTCCGGGGGAGGCTTTTTTGTGGAAGGAAGCGGAGCGCAAAGCGCACCCTTCAGAGAAACCAGGCGCTGACGGGGATGGAGCCAAGGGCGGGGAAGCTGCCGGTGAGACCGGTGAGGTTGACGACGAGGTCGTTGCTGGCCTGGAAGCCTGCTTTGGCGTCGTTGATCAGCAGGTAGGTGCCAGCGATGGCCGGAGCGGTGGCCACGACCAGGGCAGCGCTCCTGGAGGCCAGGGCTTGATTGCCTGTGGTGGCGCCATTGGCGTCGGAAAAGACAGCCGCCACGAGGGCGGCCAGGCTGGTGGCCGCGTTATCGCTGGCTCGGCTGAAGGCGCTGGGGGCGGGACGGGGCGAGCCGCTGGCGCTGAGGAGGCCGAGCTTGTCGGCTCCGATGGCGAAGTCGGTGAGGCGATCGGGAGTGGGCAGGAGGGATTGTTTCGGGCGGAAGAAGAAGGAATCGTTGCCTGCTCCACCGGTGAGGACATCAGAGCCCGGGCCGCCATCGAGTCGATCCTGGCCCTCACCCCCCTGGAGGATGTCATTGCCTGCGGCTCCGAAGAGGACTTCATCCAGGGTGGTCCCCGTGAGGCTGTCGTTAGCGTTTGTACCGATGAGATCGTCGTTGAGGATGGTTGCGGAGACTGCCGAGGTGGTGCCGATTGTGTAACCCGCGCCAGTGGCTAGCGTGAGAGCAACCGTTTCGTTGGACTCACCGGTTGTATCGGCCGTGGGATCCACGGTGACGGTGGCTGTGTTGGAGCCGGCGGCGAAGGAGACCTTCTTGGTGGAGCCTCCTCTGGCGATGCCGGTGTAGTCGGTGCCCGGCGTGGCGGTGCCCGAGACGGTGTAGTTCACCGTCAGAGCAGTGGTGGTCGCTCCTGTTCGGGAGAAGGTGTAGACGAGATTGGTGGTGCCATCTTCTGAGACGCCGGTGGTGGGAGCAACCGCCAGCGTGATCAGTGGCAGGTCATCATTCAAGATAGTTCCCACCACCGCTGCTGTGGTGCCAATGGTGTAACCCGTGTCCGTGGCGAGGGTCAGCGCAACGGTTTCATTCGCCTCAATCGTGGTGTCCGCTGTTGGATCCACCGACACCGTGGCAGTGGAGGAGTTGGCAGCAAAGGTCACCGTCTTGACGGCTGGCGTTGCGGCAATGCCCGAGTAGTCGGTGCCGAGTGTTGCTGTGCCAGCTACGGTGTAATTCACTGTGAGGGGACTGGTGTTGGAGCCTGTGCGGGAGAAGGTATAGAGCAGGTTGGTGGAGCCATCTTCCGTGACGGAGGGTGATGAGAGGGTCAAGGTGATGACCGGTGCCGACGACTCAGCAAGATCCAGGGCCCAGAGTTCTTCTCCACTGCCGTCTTTTGCAGAGAAAAAGAGAGTTTGGCCGATGCTGATGATTGATTTGTTATCTCTGTCGCCTTGCTGCTGTGGCTCTGTAAGTGCCAGGGTCGAAACGCGTGTTGTGGTGATACCATCTGTTTTCCAAAGGTTCCAATTGTTCATTCCGTCACTGGCTTTGAAGAAAAGCGTGTTCCCCGCCACCGTGAGATCACTCGGTTCAGAACTGGCGCTTCCAGGGAGAATGTCAGCAACAAGTGTTGTTGTGATGCCATCTGTTTTCCAAAGCTCGATACCGCGACTGCCGTCGTTGGCTGGAAAAAAGAGAGTATTGCCGATGGCCCGAATTGGCGAAATAGAATTTCTTTCGGATAAAGGGAAAGCGCTATTTGGGCCTGGATTGATGTCTGTAATTCGTGTGGCGGTAATGCCGTCTGATTTCCAGAGCTCGCGACCCGTATCGTAATCCTCGGCAATGAAGTAAAGGGTAGTCCCAGCAACGGTAAAATCTCGAAGGTTTGAATAAATTGGATAAGCACCAGGTTGATCTAAGACGTATGAAGTTGTGGAGCCGTCTATTTTCCAGAGTGCATGCCCATAAGTGTCCGAGAAGTAGAAGATGTCCCTAAATGATGTCAGATTTGACAAAGTACTGTATTTTCTGCTATAAAAAAGAGAGGTTGTGGTGCCGTCTGTTTTCCAAATCTCGCCTTCAATGGTGTCGTTTTTATCATTGATGAAGTAGAGGGTCTTTCCGACTGCTGTGAAGTTTGAGAGTTGGGAACTGGCCCGGCCAGGGCTGATGTCTGCGATGCGTGAGGTTGTTGAACCATCAGTTTTCCAGAGCTCATGCCCCGTGATGCCATCGTTGGCCCAGAAATAAAGGGTGTTCCCAACCGCTGTCAGGTTTGAGGGCGAGGAATCGGAGTTACCAGGTCTGATGTCCGCGACCCGCGAGGTTGTGGAACCGTTTGTTTTCCAAAGCTCTTGACCAGTGATGCCATCGTTGGCCGTGAAATAAAGGATGTTCCCAACCGCTGTCAAGTTCTCGGGAGATGACCATTCTCTTCCAGTGCCAATATCTGCAACGCGGCTGGTGTTCGTTCCGTCCGTCTTCCAAAGCTCACCTCCAGAGCTGTCATCATTAGCGGAAAAATAGAGAGTGTTTCCCAGCGCTGTCAGAAAACTGGGCTCTGAGCTGCCTGCTCCTCTGCGAATATCAGCAACACGACGTGGGGTGCTCATGATGAAAGACGTGGGAAGTGGGAAGAAAGCGGAGACTCAGGCTTCACGCGGCACAAGCCAGATGGTCTGGATGTCGTCGCTGCGGGTGTCCGGGCTGATCAGCACTGGATTCTTCCAGCCGGGCAGCAAGCACCGTGACAGCAAACACCTACTCAATACAATTGTCAAACCTTAGCAAACCATCCACGGTCCCGTGGTCAAGGTTCACAATCGCCAAGCCACAGCGCAGGTCCTGCCCAGCCTGCTGCAGCGGCAATCCCCCAAAGACCGCCGATTCGCGGATCATCGAAAGGCCCACGAAAGCGTGGCCAGCGAAGACATCCAGCCCGCGTGTGAACCCTGGGAGTTGGGCCAGGATTGTGCGCTGGCCCGATCGTGGATCCACGCGAATCAGGGTTCCGTGGCCGGAATCGAGCAGGTAAAGCTGGCCGTTGTGGAGGCGTGGCGAATGGGGCATCGCCAAGCCCCGCAGCACGATCTCGCCGGAGGGCGCCTGGAGGAGGCAGCCGCCCGTGGCCTTGTGCTCCCGCCAGCCATTCTCACCATCGCTCTCTCCCAGGGCCGTCACCCAGGCGGGCGCTGAGCCGTCCTCCGCCATCGCCAGACCGGTGAGATGGCAGCGGTCTCCTGGCGCCCAGCCACGGATGAAGGGTGGCCGCCAGCGGGGCACAAAACTCCAGTCGCCCTCGATGGTGACCAGCCCGTTGAAGAGGGTGTTCACCAGCCAGAGGCGCCCGTTCCCCCAGGCCAGGTCGTGGCCCATCCCCCTCGGGTTGGATGCGGGGAGCGATCTCACGGTTGGCGGGCAGGGTCCAGATGGCGTCTCGGCTGCCCACGGCGATCCCGGAGGGCGTGCGACACAGCCCCATGGCCTGATCGAAGCGGGAGAAGCCGATGCGCAGTTGGCCTTCATGGCAGCCGAGGCTCACCACTCGGCCGGCCTGATAGGTGGAGAGCGCAACAGAGAGATTCAGCCGCTCCAGCAGGGCTGGCAAGGCGGTGGAGTGCTCATACGAGACCGCCACGGAGGAACCCTCGACGCCGCTGGCCGGATGCTCTTCCATCGCCGTGCTGGGGTGCGAGATGGACTTTATACACTTCCGGCGCCAGTCCGACCGACTGAATTCAGGATGGAGAGCGGAGACGGAGTTGATAGCGCGCCATGGCGAGTTCTTCCGTGATGATCGGCAGCGCTGTTTTGGGAGAGTACAGCCCACAATGGCTGGCCGCTCTGTTTGCGCACTCCTCTTCCGGCCTCGTCCATTCCC
>JBKDSZ010000037.1:0-13852 GCA_046340375.1 Cyanobacteriota bacterium
GCGCCCGCTGGACGCTGGAGCGGCACTCCCGGCGCCGCTCCTCCTCTTTTCCGCCCTCTCCGCCGGCCTGATGGGGTCGATGAAGGTCATCGCCTTGGTGCCGGTGCTGCTCAGCGAGGGCCTTCTCGCCGTGATCCAGCCCCGGCGCTGCCGCTGGATCGATGGCGTTCACATCTGCCTCGATGCCGGCCTCCTGGCCCTGCTCTTCACCCCGTCCTCCTGGCTGGAGCCGCTGCGCTTCCTCCATGGCGCCATTCAGTTGTTTCGCTCCCATGATTGGCCCGGCGGCACCTGGTGGAACGGGGAATTTCTCAGCCGCGTGCAGGATCCCCGGCACTGGTCCACCGGGGGCTATCTGCTGCGCTGGATCCCCTCCGCCACGCCACTCTGGCTGCTGCTGCTGGCCCTGCTCGGTGCCACGTGTTTGGCCCGCCTCTGGTTTCGCGAAACGGTCCGGGGCCAGCGGGATCGTGCTCTGGCGCCCCCCGGGCTGCCCCTTCTCTTTCTCCCCTTTCTGCTTCAGCTGCTCCTGCTTCCCGGGCTGGCGGTGGTGGGCCAGGGCAATCTTTACGATGGCGTCCGCCATGTTCTGTTCGTTTATCCCCCGCTGGCCCTGTTGGCCACCCTCGGCGTGGATCGGCTCTGGACCCTCACCAGGGCTCCCGGCCCGGTGCGCCTCTGGCGGGGTGCCCTGGTTGCCCTGGCCGTGCTGGCCGCCCTCACCCTGCTGGACACCTTGACCCTGTCGCCCTACAGCTACGTGTACACCAGTGAGCCCATGCGCTTTGTGCTCAGCCCTGCCAACACCGCTTACGACTACTGGGTTTATGCCGGCACCGACGCCGCCCGCGCCGCCTTGCGAACCCTCCCCGCACCGCCCGCCTGCCTGGCCCGCGTGGAGCTTCCCGATCCGGTGAAGGCCATGCTGGCCCCGGAGTTGCGCCGGGTGGTCTGCCCCCGCGGCGCCTCGCCCGCCCGGCCTCTGGTGTTGCGCCTGGTGAACGGCGCCCGACCGGTGCAGCCCACCTGCCGCTCGGTGACCCGCTGGCAGTGGCCGGGGTTCCGCCGCACCCTGGCCACCGCCTGTCTCGATCCCCTTCCCGTTCCGCGCCAGACCGGATGAGCCCCACCATCGCCGGCGTGGTGCTCACCCTCAACGAGGAGCAGGATCTGGCCCGCGCCCTGGCCTCCCTGCGCTGGTGCGACGAGCGGCTCGTGGTCGACAGCGGCAGCCTGGACGGCACCGCGGCTGTGGCCCGGGGGCTGGGCGTGCCGGTGGTGGTGCACCGCCAGCCGCCGCCGTTTCGGATCAGCGAACAGCGCAACTGGGCCCTGGACCAGGCCGGCCTCCACGCCGACTGGGTGCTCTTCCTCGACGCCGATGAGGAGGCGGGCCCCGCCCTGGCGGAGGAGATCCGGCGCCGGGTGACCGATCCCGCCGCGCCGGACGGTTTCGAGCTCACCCCGCGCTACTGGTTTTTCGGCCGCTGGCTCAAGCGCACCCAGGGCTACCCCAACTGGCATCCGCGCCTCGTGCGGCGGGGGGCGCTGCGCTTTGAGGGGGGCGTTTGGGAGTGCTTTCCCGCCGGCGCACGGGTGGGTCGCATCCCTCTGCCCTACGAGCACTACGCCTTCAGCAAGGGCCTGGACGACTGGCTGGAGCGCCACCGCCGCTACGCCAGCTGGGACGCGGAAGCCATCGTGGCCTTTCGCCAGGGCGGGCGGACCACGGCCCTCGGCACCCGCCGCTTCCTCGCCCTGCGCGCCCTGGCCGCCCGCCTCTGGCCCCTGCGGCCTCCGCTGCGTTTTCTGCAGAAGTACGTTTTGCAGGGCGGCTGGCTGGAAGGCTGGCAGGCTCTGCTCTTTGCCTCCCTCATGGCTTGCTACGACCTGATGACCGTGGTGAAGGTGATCGAACTGCGGCGACGGCGGCGGGGGCTGCCCCTTTGAGCCACCCCGCTCCCTCCTCCGGTCGGGAGCTGCTGATCCTCAGCGAGCACTTCGCCCCGAGCACCGGCGCCACCGCCCAGCTCATCACCGACCTGGCCCGCGGCCTCGTGGCCCGCGGCCATTGCTGTCGGGTGCTCACCGCCACCCCCGGCGGCGCGGAGGGGGAAGGGCTCACGGTGGTGCGGCTCGGCCCGGGGGAGGGCGGCTCCCGGGCGCCCCTCGGGGTGCTGGCCAAGGCGCTCCACGGGCTGCTGTTCGTCTGCGGGGGTTTCGGCTGGTGTCTGCTGCACGGTCGCCGCGGCCAGCGCCTCCTGATCGTCTCCAATCCCCCCTTTGTGGGCCTGCTGGGCCCCCTCCTGCGTTGCCTGCGGGGCATGGACTACGTCTTCCTCTTCCAGGATCTCTTCCCCCGCTCGGCCGCCCTCACGGGCGTTCTGCCCGCCAGCGGGCCGATCACGGCGGCCTGGCGGGAGCTGATGGGCTGGGTGTGTCGCCGCAGCCTGGCCACCGTGGTGCTCAGCGACGCCATGGCCAGCCGCTGGCGCCAGGATGTGCGCTGCTCCCTTCCCCTGCGGGTGATCCACAACTGGGCCGTGGAGCGGGCCCTCGACCTGCCCAAGGCCGACAACCCCCTCGCCCGCGAATGGGGCCTGAGCGAGGCCTTCACCGTTCAATACTCAGGCAATTTCGGCCGCCTCCACGAACTGCTCACCCTTCTGGAAGCGGCGCGCCTGCTCAAAGAGGAGCCGATCCGCTTTCTCTTCATCGGCACAGGCGCCAAGCAGGCCCAAATCACCGCCTATCAGCGGGCCTTTGCGCTCGATCACGTTCTCGTCAAGCCCCTCCAACCGCGGGAGCGCCTGCCCCTCAGCCTGGGCGTCTGCGACCTGGCGGCGATCGGCCTCATCCCCGGCGCGGAAGACACCGTCGCTCCGAGCAAGTTCTATGGCATCCTCGCCAGCGGTCGCGGTGTGCTGCTGGTGGCCCAGCGCCGCTGCGACCTCGCCCAGCTGGTGCTCCAGGAGGGCTGTGGCCTGGTGGTGGAGCCCGGAGAGGTGGCGGAACTCGCCGACCAGCTGCGTCTCCTGGCTCGGGATCCCGCCCGGGCGCGGGCCATGGGCGAACGGGCCCGGCGTCTCTACGGGGAGCGCTTCGGGCTGGAGCGCTCCCTGGCGGCCTATGAGGCCCTGCTCCTGTGATCCTTCTGGTCACCTACGACGTTCGGCGGCGAGGCGGCATCGAGCGCCTCAGCCTCCAGGTGCGCGACGCCCTGGAGCGTAGCGGCCACCCTTGCCGGCTGCTCGCCACCCGGCGCCTCGGCTCCTCCAGCGCCGGGCGCCTGGCGGGCCAGCTCTGGTTCCTGCTCCAGTTGGCCTGGTGGTTGCCGCGCAGCGAGGTGGTGTTCAGCATGCATGCCCTGCTGTTGCGTCCCATCCGTCGCCTGGGGGCGCTGCCGGGGCTGGGGCGGCCCCGGCGGCGGCTGCTCTGCTGGCTGCACGGCATTGAGGTGTGGGGGGCGAGCCTGCCGCCCCTCCTGCCCGACCTTCGGGCCTGCGACGCCCTCGCCGCCAGCAGCGCCTTCACCCGCGACCAGGTGCGCGTCCACCTCGGGCCGCGCCCGCCGATCCAGGTGATCCATCCCTGCGCCGATCCTCCCGGCGGCGCTCTCACCCCCCCCGCGCCCGGCCCGATCCTGCTCACCGTGGCCCGCATGGCGCCCCGGGAGCGCTACAAGGGCCACGACCTCATCCTTGAGGCCCTGGCCCTGCTGCGCCAGCGGGGTGAGCTGGCGGCTGGCCTCCGCTGGCGCGTGGTGGGGGAAGGCGAGGACCGTCCCCGTCTCCAGGCCCGCGCTGGCGCGTTCGGCCTCGCGGACCGGGTGGATTGGCTCGGCGCCCTGGCGGATGACGCCCTGGGGCGGGAATACCGCGCCTGCAGCCTGGTGGTGATGCCCAGTGCCTCCGGGGTGCGAGCGGACGGCAGCGCCCGGGGGGAGGGCTTCGGCATCACCTATCTGGAGGCGGCCCTGGCGGGGCGTGCCTCGATCGCGGCGGATCACGGCGGCCAGACCGACCTCATCCTCGATGGCCAGACCGGCTGGCTCCTGCCGCCCCGCGCCGAACCCCTGGCGGATCTGCTGGGGCGCCTCCAGGCGGATCCGGAGCAGATCCGCCTTCGCGGCGAGCAGGCCCGGGCGCATGCCGAACGCCACTTCTCCCCGGAGCGGCAGCGGTGTCTGTTGGCCGCTCTGGTGGACGGCAGCACCGCCGGGCCTTAGAGGCGGCGCAGTTGCTTCTGGATCGCTCGCACCAGGACGTCCGGATGGGGCAATTCGAGTTCAGGAGGAGGGCAGCGACACTCCGGCGGCGCGCAGACCAGGGAGGCGATGGCCTCCGCCAGACCCGCCGCGTCCCCGCTGTCATGCACTCGACCCCAGGGCCAACCCGTCACCAGGTCGGCGGCGCTGCCCACCCGGTCGCTGCAGATCACGCCGCAACCGAACTGCAGCGCCTCGTTCACCACCAGCCCCCAGGTCTCCCCCCGCCGGGAAGGCAGCAGCAGCACATCCGCCAGGGCGTAGAAGCGCCCCAACTCCTGCTGGTTCTGGAACCCCATGGCGTGATGGCGGCCCGGCAAGGCGCTCCGCAGGGCCTCCTCCAGCACGGGGCGCAACACCCCATCGCCGACCACCACCAGGTGGAGCCTCCGCCACAGGTCCCGATGGGCGGGATCCTGGCGCAGCCGCTCCAGGGCGGCGGGGATCAGCAGGGGGTCCTTCGCCGGGCTGATCTTGCCCACGAAGAGCAGCACGAGGGCGTCCGGCGGCAGGCCCAGCTCCTCCCTCAGGGCCTGCCGCCGCGGACGCCAGTGCGCCACCTGCCGGGCGAAGAACGCCTGATCCACCGCATAGTTGGCACAGGTGCGCCGCTCTTCCTCCACGCCCAGCCGCTTGTAGTGGGCTTCGGAGTGGGCGCCGATCGGGAACACGTGATCGAATCGGTCGTAGTAGGCCCGCAGGGCCAGGCTGCGCAGCGTCTCCTTCCAAGCGGAGCGCTCCAGGGCCAGATCCGTGGTCTCCGCCCGCAGCCAGAGCCGCAGTCCGCGGCGGGCCAGCAGCAGGCTGGCGGCGGTGATGAACAGGGGCGAGTAGCTGAAGATCAGCACCGCGTCCGGCCGCCAGGCCGCGATCGCACGGCTGGCCTGGCGCGCCAGCGCCAGGCCCCTGCGGGGCCGGCTCAACGTCTTCAGCGGTTCCCGACTGAGAAACGTGTGGGGATAGCCCTCGGTGGGGGCGCTGTCCCAGGCGAAGGCGACGCCGAAATCCGGGTCGAGGCTGCGGGTGGTGCCGTGGTCGCACCCGAAGAACACCTGCAGCGTGATCGCTGGATCCGCCGCCAGCCCGCTGAATACGGGCTTGAAATACTGCACCGGATGGGTGAGCAGCACCGCCAGGCGGCGGGGCGCGGGGCTGGCACTCGGGTTCATGGCACGATCCCCGGGGCCTTGAGGATGGCGCTGAGGGTGTTGCGCTGCGGACGCGGCAGCAGGCTCAGCCGCTGGCTGGCCGCCAGGATGTCGCCTCCTTCGAGGCGGCGGGGGTCGGTGCTGAGCAGAAGCGCGCCCCCCGGGCCCGCCGGGGGCGGGGGCCGCAACAGGTCGGCGGTCGCGTCGATCAGGTCGGGGTTGAACGACCGGCCGGCCACCTTCAGCGGCCGCGCGACTAAGGGCGTGGCGCAGGCCGGTTGCCGAAGGCAGCGGCTGAGGGTCTCCCGTCCGCTGAAGCCCCAGTAGTCCCTGCGCAGGGGCGGAACGTCACCGCCCGCCAGCAGGCGGGCCAGGTCGCCGCGGTAGGTGTACTGATACGGGCTGAGCAGCAGCACCTCGACCAGCAGCACGGCCGTCGCCACCCCGGCCAGGGCCAGCAGAGGGCGGAGCAGGCGCCGCGCTCTCCCCTGCGGGTGCTGCAGAGCCCGTGCGTAACCCAGGCCGCCCAGCACGCAGAGCGGCGGCTGGATCATCATCAGGTGGCGCAATTCGTTGTAGAGCGACTTGCCCCCCAGGATCAGCAGCGTCGGGGGAATCAGCAGCTGCAGGAGGGTGGGCAGCACCAGGGGAACCGCTGGCAGCCGCCGACCGAAACGGGAGGCCGGGTCGGCGCCTCGCCCGGCCCCGGCGACGGCGAAGCCCAGCAGCAGCGCCAACCCCAGGAGCAGGGGGGAGGGCAGCAGGTCGAACAGATTGCTGGCCACGTAGCGCAGGGCCCCGAGGGAATCGCCCGCCCCCTGCCGCGCGCTGATGAACCCCATCGCCGCCAGGGGGTAGCCCAGCGGATCGCCCCAGGCCTGAGGGGTGAGCAGAAAACCCAGCAGCAGCCCGCCCCCCAGAGACCCCAGCCACGGCCGCCAGGCGCGGCGCCCCTCCCAGGCCAGCAGCAGCCCTTCGCTCAGGGCGAGGAACACCAGGCTGCTCACCCGGGATCCGCCCCTCAGCGCGATGCCCGCCCAGCGCAGGGGCACGCCGCCGCGCCGCTGCCGCAGCAGCAGGGTGGTGCCCAGGGTGTAGAGCAGGTAGCTCGTGGCCATGGGGATGTCCTTGGAGTTCATCCAGCCGTGGCCCAGCCAGGTGGGGAGCAGCAGGAGCAGCCCGCCGGCGAGCAGGCCGGCGCGTCGGCCCCCCGACTGGGCGGCCAGGACGCCGGTGAGGCCCACCCCGCCCAGGGCGAACACCATCGCGTTGAGGTGGTTCAAGCTGAAATAGCCGCTCAGCAGCAGGATCTGGGTGCGGCTGAGGGTGTTGATCCGCTCCCAGGGGACGACCATCAGCGTCCGCCAGAGCAGATAGGTCGGCCAGCGGGTGGCGTTGCCGAACCACTCCAGATCAAAGGTGATGGTCGTCAGATCCGGCCGGGCGCCCTTCAGCCAGTTGAGGCCATGCCAGAAGGCGCCATTGACGCCCTCGAAATCGAACATCTCGTCCCAGGTCACGCCGCCCACCCAGAGGCTCTGCAGGGCCAGGAGGATCCAGAGCACACCACTCATCAGCAGCACGCCCTTCAGCGCCATGCCCATGTGGGGACGGGGGCCCGTCGGGAGCGCGCCAGGGGAAGGGAGCGGGGGTCGCATCGGGAGATCAGGGCTGCAGGAGAAGGGCGGTGGGTCCCGCGGCGGACAGGCTCAGACCAGCGCGGCGGGCCAGGGCCATGAGCCGGGCCCGTTCGCCAGGATCTTCGCTGATCACCAGAACCCGCTCCCCGCGCTCCAAGGGCGGCTCCCCCCGGGCCAGCCGCGCCTCCACCCCGCTGATCCAGATGTTCAGGGCCGTCTCGCCGGGGGCCTGGCGCGGCAGCCGGGTGATGCCCTCCCCGCCCCAGTTGCTCTCGATCGCGGGCTGGAGTCGCTGGGGCGCATACGCCGGGGGCAGGGCCTTGGCCCGCCGCACCGTTCCCAGCAGGGTGAGGCTGGAGCGGGTCAGGGCCGCCGCCAGGGTGGGATCGCGCCTCTGCCAGTCCCGCACGGGATCCCCTTGCTGCCGCAGCCGGCGTTCGTGATCGTGCCCCTGCTTCACCAGACCGGGAAGGCTGGTCTCCACCAACTGCAGCGCGGTGAGCAGAAGCAGCAGGTGGAGCCGCCGCCGCCGGGCCAGGGTGTCCGCCACCCACAACACCAGGGTGTACATCAGGGGCCAGTTGAACCGCCCGGAGCTGCGGAAGATGTCGTAGAAGCTCCGCAGGCCGGGCAGGGCCAACACGGCGTTGTGCGGCGTGATGGGCGTGTCGCCGATGTTCCAGGTGGGCCCGAGGGCCAATGCGGCCAGCAGGGCCGCCGCCAGCCACCACAGGCGTGGCACCAGTGGCCGCGGATCCGCTCGGTCGTCCCGCTCCCCGGCCAGGACCACCACCAGGCCGATGGCCACGCCGATCCCCAGATAAGAGAACCCTTCCACCTCAAAGGGTTCGCGCTTGCGCAGGGGCGGCAGGATCGCCGAGAGCCCCTGGGGATCCAGGAGCGCCAGACCATTGGCCCCCCACACCTCCTTGGAGCCTGAGCTGGCCGATCCCGCTTGAAAACCGAACAGCCAGGCCGCCAGCGCCAGCGCCAGCGCCAGCGCCGCCAGACGGCCGCCCAGCCGCAGGAGACGGCCGCGGCGTGATCCGCCCTCTCCCGGGGCCAGGGCAACGTTGAGCCAGGCCACCAGGGCCATCGCCACCAGCATCGGCGTGTAGTAAGCGTGGATGCCCACCGAGGCGCCGCACAGCAGGCACCAGGGCAGCGGCGCCGAGCGGCGCTGGATCAGCCAGGTGAGCCCCAGCAGGAGCACCCCATGCAGTTGCAGCGCCTCATGGGAGACGATCAGCCGGCTCCAGCTCACCACATGGGTGAGCAGCAGCGTTCCCAGGGCCAGGGTGGCGATCGGTCGCCACTGGCGCACCTGACCGATCGCCACGCAGCAGCCGCTGATCAGCAGCCCATTCGCCAGGGAGGCGAGGCTGAAGAATTGCCAGTCGCCCAGCCGCAGCAGGAGCGTCAGTGGCTTGAAGACGATCGCCGCCAGCGGCAGCGAGTCCGTGAACAGCACGCTGCTGGTGTGAGGCCAGGTGAAGGCCCGGCTCGTGGGGGGAATCCAGGTCGCGCCGTGCAGGTAACTGATCCAACCCTGGTAGTGCGATTTGTAGTCGCCCCAGCCGCCGTTGGTGAAGCAGGCGGTCTCCCAGGGAGCGGCGCAGGGGCCCCAGGCCGTCAGCCACGCCGCCAGTGCCAGCAGGGCCAGGGGCCAGAAGGGCCAGCGGGCCCAGGCAGGACAGCGAAACGCCCTGGTCATCGCCGCCCCACCAGTTCCAGCAGCAGGCAGCGCAGGTCGAGCCAGGGCGACCAGCCCGCCATGTAGCAGAGGTCCTCCGCCAGTTCATCGAGGGGCTCCTCCGGTCGGGGGAGAGAGGAGGAGCGCCCCGGCCGCCAGCGGAGCAGGCCGGGCTTGATCCAAAAGCGCATCGCGAAGGCCGGATCCGCCGCCATCGCCTCCGTCGCCCGGGCCGGGGGGAGAGGGCGCGGCCCCACCAGCGCCAGGTCACCTCGCAGCACGCTCACCAGCCCCGGCACCCGCTCCAAGCCCGTGCGGCGCCACCAGGCGGGTGGCGGCGGCGTCAGGGTGAGGGAGAGAAGCGAAACGGGCAGGCCCTCCAGACCCAGCCGCGTCTCCCGTCCCAGGCGCCAGCGCCGCCCCCCCAGGAGCAGCAGAGGCAGGGTCAGGGCCAGGAGCGGCGCCAACAGAGCCAGGGCCAGGCTCGCCAGCAGCAGATCCTCCAGCCGCTTGAGCCGAGCATTCTGGCCTTGTCGCAGCCGGCCGAACCGCTCCAGGCGGCTGGGCCAATCGGACGGCAGCACGGCGGTGGGCAAGGAGCGCAAATAGCGCTCGCACCAGCGGTCGAGCGGCAGCACCAGCAGGCCCCGCCGTTGCCAGAGCAGCAGCACATTCAGGTCCGCCTCGCGCACCCCATCGCCCACCCCCAGCGCCACCCCCTGAAGACCCAGCAGGCTGGCCAGCATCGGCGGCAGGGGCGCGGTGCCCACCGGATCGCGCCACTCGATCGCCGCCGGCACGGCGCAGCCGCCCCGCTCCATCTGCCGGGCCACCGCCTGGCGCTGGTCGCGGTTGGCCAGCACCAGCCAGCGCTGGCGCGGCTGCCAGAGATGCTGCCCGCTCTCCAGTTGCCGCAGCAGCACGCCGCTCACGGCCCCGCTGAGCAACACCGGCAGCAGAAACCCTCGGCCGATGGTGGCATCGAGGCTGAGGCCCGTGAGCGCATAGCCCAGCACGATCGTCAGGATCACGCCTGTGGCGGCCAGCAGATAGCGGTTGGCCTGCTCCTGCAGGCTGAGGGTGTGGCGCGCCAGGCCGCTGTAGGTGCCCAGCAGCCATTGGAGGGCCACCAGCAGGGGGATCACCAGCAGGGGACCCCGGCTGATCTCCGGCAGCAGGCCGAAGCGGAGCAGATGGAGGCCCATCCACACCAGGGTGAGCAGGCCCGTGTCGGACAGGGCCCAGGCCAGGGGGGGTGGCAGCAGGCGGGAGAGAACCATCTCAGGGGGTCAGCGGGGGCAGGGCGCAGAGCTGGCGCGCCAAGGCCCCGGCTGCGGCCCGGTGGCCGTCCCGGTTCCAGTGCCCGTAGCCGGGGCCGGGCTTTTGGCCGCTGAAGCCATGGGCCACCAGCCCTGTGGCGTCGGCCTGCGCCCGCAGCGCCGGGGCCAGGGGCAGATAGGGAATGCCGCGGGAGGCGAGCAGCCGCGCCAGGCGCTTCTCCGGCCGCAGCCAGTCGAGCTGGTGACGGCGGGCCTGGCGGTCGCGCTCGGCCCGGTCGGGCCAGAGCTGGGGCGGCGTTGTGAGGCTGGTCACCACCAGGGTGCCGCCCGCCTCCCGGGCCTCCTGACTCCAGCGCGACAGGATGGCGTCCAGCACGGGCCACCCCGCCTCCAGATCGCCCGCGTCGGGTCCGTAGAGCCGGCTGCCGTCGCTGCCGAGGGGAAAGGCGCTGCAGCCCGTGGGGGGACATTCGGCTCCCGCAGCGGGCCGCCACCGATCACGGGCCTCTTTGACCAGTTGCAGCAGCCTGCTGTGGGCCAGCATCCAGGAGGCCGCCTGGCCGAAGGGCGACAGGCGGAAGCGGTGATCCGCCCGCTGGCGAAAGCGGGTGTCGATCACCAGGGCCCCGTTGCGCCAGTGGAAGGTGGGGGCGGCCGCCGTGGCGCTGCCCCCCTCCAGGTTGTCGCGCAGGTCGTTTTCGAAGTAGACGGCGTGGAGCACGAGTCGGGGCTTCAGGGGGCGGGCGTCCCGTTGCCAGGTGAGCCAGCTCTGACCCGTGCCATACCCCCCCACGCCGAAATTGAGCGTTTCCGCGCCGCCGGGGAAGGCCCGCAGCAGGGGGCAGGGGGTGGTGGCCGCCAGGGCCTCCGGCAGCCGCGCCACCCAGGAGTCGCCCTCCGGCACCTGCAGCGCTTCCGTGAAGGAATCCCCCATCACGGCGATGCGCAGCGTGCCGGGCTTCGGTGTCGGGGTCCAGTCGCGATCGTGAAAGCCCTGCCGGTTGATCCGCACCAGACTGTTGCCCTCCTGGGTCCAGCGCCCCCGGGCGCCGGGCCGGAGGCCATAGCCGGTGAGGGCATCAGGGCGGTAGAGCTGGGGGCTGCCGGGGCCCAGAAGCCGGAGGGCGATCTCCACCAGGGCCAACGACACCAGGGTGGATCCCGCCAGCAACAGCAGGGGGGCCAGTCGCCTCCAGGGCGAGGGGGGCCGGGGTGCGGGAGCGCTCACGCCGGATCCGCGCTGGTGGGGATGGCGCCGCGGGCACCGGCCAGCAGCCGCAGCGTTTTGATCAGAATCAACAGATCCAGCAGCAGATTGGCATTGCGCAGGTAATACAGGTCGTAGCTGAGCTTCATGCGGGAATCGGCTACGCTCGCGCCATAGGGAAAGCACACCTGAGCCCAGCCGCTCAACCCCGGTCGAATCCAGTGGCGCACCCGGTAGTGGGGGATGCGCCGCTCCAGCTCCTCCTCCAGTTCGGGCCGCTCCGGCCGGGGACCGATCAGGCTCATCTCACCGAGGACCACCGCCAGCAGCTGGGGCAGCTCGTCGATGCGCAGACGCCGCAGCCACTGGCCCACGGGGGTGATGCGGTCGTCGCCCCGCGAGGCCCAGCGGATTCCCCCCGCCTCCGCGTCGCGACGCATGGTGCGCAACTTCCAGATCGTGAACGGTTTGCCGTAAAGGCCCGTGCGCGTCTGTCCGTAGAAGACGGGACCCCGGTCGCCGAGCCAGATCAGGGCGGCGGCCGGCAGGAGCAGGGGCAGGGTGAGCACCCCCAGTGCCCCCGCCCCCACCAGGTCGAGGCTGCGCTTGAGCCGCCAGGTCCAGGTGTGGGGCTGGAGGCCGAAGCCCTCCGCGTTGAGCAGCCAGCGGTTGGAGAAGAGCTCGGGGGGCACCCGCTGCAGGTGATGCTCCGACCAGTTCACCAGGCTGCTCACGCTGGTGCCGGTGGCCCTCTCCCGCAGGAGGGTCTGCAGAAGGCTTTCCGGCAGGCTGAGGCGATCGCTGATGGCCAGGCCATCGATGGGCGGCAGGGCCTCCAGGGGAGCGGCGCTGAATTCCTCCGGCGTGCGCCAGAGCAGGTCCAGCCGCGCCATGGGTGGATGGCTGGCCACCTCCGCCTGCAGCAGGGCCAGCTCGTCGGGTTCACCGAGCAGCAACCAGTGGCTGCGTTCCCGCCCGGCGAAGCTGAGGGCGATCTGGGCCAGGGCCGAGAGCAGGGCGGTGACCCCCAGCACGGGGACCAGGAAGCCGCGGAAGCGGGTGCGGGCGTCCGCCACCTGGAACACCCAGCTGTGGCCCAACACCACCGCCAGGATCAGCAGGGGCACCAGGGCGGTCATCGCCAGCCGCAGCGGCACGGCCGCGCGCCCATCCGCTTCGGGTTCGGAATAGCGCCCGAGCAGATAGGAGGTGCTCAGCCAGAGGGCGAGCAGCACCCCCAGGGCCCGGTTGACCCCCACCCAGCTCTCCTCCCCCAGGCGCAGCCAGCGGGTGATGTTGTAGGTGAGGGCGAGACAGGTGCCGTCGAACAGGGCGAGGCCCAGCATCAGCAGCCGTTGCCGCAGCCAGGGAGCTCGCAGGCCCATGGTCCGTCACACCCGATCGGGTGACTCTATGGGGAGGGCTTCGCCCGGCGGCAGCGGCAGGGGCGGATCGGCGGAGGTGGCCTCCGCCAAGGTCAGCCGCAGGGGTTGGCGCCGCCAGCGCAGGGCCGCCCCGGCCTGCCCCAGGCCCCACGGCAGCAGGCCGGCCGCCGCCGCAGACCGACGGATCCCATGGCACCGATAGACCTGATAGGTCCACAGCGGCATCGACCAGCGGGCCGCAGTGAGGTTGCCGCCGTGCAGGCGATAGAAGGCCAGCAGCTCCGGAACGGTGTGGCCCCGCAGCCGGGGGTGGCGGCGGAAGAGATCCAGCCAGCAGAGGTAATCCTCATGGGGGCAGGGCTGGAAGCCGTCCGCCAGCAGCTCACGCCGCACCAGCAGGGTGAGCATCGGGATCACGTTCAGCCGCCGGAGGGTGGCGTAGCCGAAGGCGTCGGGGGGGAGCCGCCAGTCGGCCAGTCGCGGATCCCCGTCGGAAAAGCGGCCGTAGCCCGTGACGCTCAGGGCTGCGCCGGTGGCGGCGTGGAGGGCGAGCTGGCGCTCCAGCTTGCGCGGGTGCCAGAGGTCATCCGCGTCGAGAAAGGCGATCCAGGGCGCCGTGGCCCGATCCAGGCCGTGGTTCCGGGGCCACCAGGGGCCGTTTCGGCCCTCCTTCGGCCGCGGCGGCGCCCGCAGGGCGCGGATGCGCGGATCCGCCGCCGCGGCCTCCGCCACCAGGGCGGCGCCCCGATCGCTGGAGCCGTCGTCGATCAGCAGCAGCTCCCAGTGGGGATGGGTCTGCTCCCGCACCGAACGGATCAGGCCCGGCAGGAAGGCCGCAGCCTCGCGATAGGGGCAGAGGATGCTGACCCTGGTGTCCTCCGTCGGCATCGCTCAGGCCTCCACCGTCAGCCAGTCGGGGCCGCGCAGATCCCCCAGGCGACCATCTTCCACGAGCCGCCAGCGGTCGGGGGCGATCACCACGGTGGCGGAATCCCGGAGCTGCGCCAGATGGGCCGCCACGGCGGAGAAGCTGCTGTTGCTGAGGATCAACACCCGGGCGGCGGCGAGGCGGGCCAGGTCGGTTTCCGGTTGACCGCCCTCCAGGCGCGGCGCCCAGCCCGGCACGGACAGGTGGGCCTGGCACCAGGCCGGATCGTCGCTGAACACGTGCAGCGGCGGCGGGTGCGCGGGGTCGCTCCGCAGGCCCCGCGCGCCCGCGCCGGGGAGTGTGT
>JBKDSZ010000038.1:0-12053 GCA_046340375.1 Cyanobacteriota bacterium
CATTGAACCTGTTGCGGTTGGCGGGGTATGAATCAATCCGCTCTGGCATGCAGAGCGTGATGCACGACATTGGGCAGCTGCTGGCGATGGCGAGACGTCAGCCGGATCACTCAGCCTGCTGATACTTTGAATCAGCCCTGGTGCCAGTCGGCACCGAGGAAGGCAGCGAGCTCCAGCTCGATCAGTTGCTGCAGGCCATGGCGGGCCAGCTCCGGAATCAGCTCACCGGCACTGCTGCCATCGAGTAGCGAGGCCAGCTCAGGTGCGGCACAGTGGGTCTTGGGCATGGTCTGTCTGGTTGAGGTGGACCTCAAACCAGGGAAACGGGCCTGCCCACCCCTTGCAAGGCCAGCCGCTGGGCCAGTCGCCTGAGGTGCGCGGCCCACCCCGGCTACGCCGGGGTGGGGGTGCCGGGGGAATTACACCCCCGGGGACGCCAGCTCCGGGTTATCTCATCACTCTCAGATGTGCTCAAAGGACCAGCTTTCGTAGGACCCTGGGCATCAATCCCAGCTTGTCTGGACCCAGCGACCCAAGCATGTTGGGTGAATACCACGACGCTTGGAGGCTCCCAAATTGGTCAGTCCTTCGTTTTTGCAGAGGGCAATGGCCTATGCTTTCTGCTAGGGAGTGAATCGGAGGCATTATCCAATCATGGCGTCCATTATCCGTTGAGCAGGCGACTTAGCGACCTGTCCATTGACCTGGGACAACCCTATCTCCTTGCCGCCATGGTAGTGGTTTTTGGCGACGTTCAATTGGCATCGAGCCATCGACGCGCAGATTAGTGTGCGCCAGAGCAAGAGCAAGAGCGAGAACGAGAACGAGAGCGATAGGCAAGAGGCAAGAGGCAAGAGGCAAGAGCGCGCGAGGCGAACGAAGCTGATCGAGAACGAGAACGAGAGCGAGCGGCTGCGGAACGAGAACAAACAGCTCGCCGCAATCGAATCCAAGCTCGATGCCTTGTAGCTCAGTGCCGCTTCCTCTTCGCCAACACCAGCCGCATCCGACCCCAAGGGAAGCAAGCCCTGGCTCTGATGAGGATAGAGATCCGTCCGGTGGGCAAACAACGTCGCCGTAAGTTTTATGACGTTTCCCCGAATCCCAATCGGTTTTACTTTTGCGTGGCCCTTAAGTGAGGTCTGACAAGGCAAAATCACGCCAGGCGCCTGGCGCCCACGGCGGTTTGACGGTCCCCGTCCGGGTCCCACCCGGTGGGGGCGCCCCCTCGGAGGTCCTCCATGCTTCAGGTCAGGTATCCCGGCGTTTATACCCAGGAGCTTCCCTCCGGCGTTCGCTCCATCGCGGCAGCGCCCACCTCGGTGGCCCTCTTTGTCGGCCCCACGAAGGCGGGCATCGACAACCGACCGATCCGCCTGCAAAACTTCCCCGATTTCGAACGCGCCTTTGGCGGCCTCTCCCAAACCTCCTCCCTCTCCTATTCGGTTCTGCATTTCTTCAGCAACGGCGGTGGCGAGGCCTTCGTGCTGCGGGTGCCTGCCAATAACGCCGCCCCCGCCAGCTCCGGCCTGAAGGCTGACACCCAGAACCAGCCGCTCTCCCTGACGCTGACCGCCCTCTCCTCAGGCCGGGCATCCAACCACCTGTTCGTCGAGATCGATCCCTTCGACCTGGGCAGCAAGCCCTACACCGCTGACCATGACAAAAAACGCTTCAACCTGACCATCTCCGACCGGCTGACCGGCCGGGTGGAGCGGTTCACCAACCTCACCACCGACGCCAGCTCGGCCCGTTTCGCGCCAACGGTGGTGAACGATGAGGCCACGGGCTCGACTTTGGTGAAGCTGACGCTCACCGGCACGTTCACCGCTGACCAAAAGGTCAAGCTGATCATTGACTTCCGCGACGCCACCGGAACGGTCCAGTCCTCTGCTTCGGTCTCGCTCGACGTGACCGCCTTCACCAACGGCGAGGCCAGGCCTTCCACGCCGCTGGAACTCTGCATCCGCCTCACGGCGGCCCTGAACGGAGCCCTGCGGAGTGATCCAGGCTCCGCCGCCAAGATGGAGGGCCTATCCATTGAAGGATCGGTGGTGGAGGGCGGCCAGTTTCTCCGCTTCCGCATCGCCCCGGTGGGCACCACCGTCACCCCCAGTCGACGGGCCGATGGCACAGTGAAGCTGGAGGCCCCTTCGCAGGGCGGCGGTTGGGCCTCACTGCTCACCACCCTCACGCTCCAAACCCAGGTCTCCAACCCATCCCGCTACCAGTTGGGGCAGCTCTACGACAGCAGCGAGATCTTCGGCACGCCCACTGCCGGCAACGACGGAGACCTCTCCGGCCAGCCCTCTTCCGCCGCCCTCAAGGCCGCCGTGATGGGGTTGATGACCCCCGACCCGTTCTTCAACCTCCTCTGCCTGCCCGATGCGGTGCGCCCCCTGACGACCGATCCGCTGGTGCCGCAACACAGCAACTACGCCTCGATCTACGCCGAGGCGGCCCGGGTCTGCGAGAAGAAATTCGCCTTCCTGATCATGGACCCGCCCCCCAGCGCTCAGACCCTGGGTGGGGCGGAGTCCTGGAAGACCAGCGGCATCCCCTTCCAATCCCGCCATGCCGCCGCCTATTTCCCCAACATCCGGGTGGACGACCCGCTGGAGCCTGGAACCATCCGCAGCCACCCCCCCTCTGGCGCCCTGGCCGGGCTCTACGCCCGCACGGATGGGCAGGCGGGCGTCTGGCAGGCGCCGGCCGGCACCGATGCGGTGCTCACCGGCGTCTACGCGCCCTCCGTGCTGTTGTCGGACGATCAGCACGGCCTCCTCAATCCCCTGGGCTTGAACGTGATCCGCAAGTTCCCGATCTACGGCACCGTGGCCTTCGGCTCCCGCACCATTGACGGCGCGGACGCCATGGCCTCGGAGTGGAAATACATCCCGGTGCGGCGCACCGCCTCCTACATCCTGCGCTCCCTGTCAGAAGGGCTGCGCTGGGCTGTGCACAAACCGAACGGCGAGGTGCTCTGGTCCCAGATTCGCTTGAACGCCACCTCGTTCCTCCAGGGCCTGTTCCGCCAGGGCGCCTTCAAGGGCGTTTCAGCGCGGGAGGCCTATTTCGTCGCCTGCGACGCCTCCACCACCACAGCGGCTGACATCAATGCAGGCATTGTCAATGTCGTCATCGGGTTTGCGCCCCTGAAGCCCGCGGAATTCGTGGTGATCAGCCTGCGCCAGATCATCCAGCCCGCCACCTGAGGAGACACCCCCCATGGCTCAGTTTTCCGTCAATGCCCAGCGCCTCGACCCCTACAAGAACTTCAAGTTCAAAGTGAAATGGGACGGCACTTACGTTGCCGGTGTCTCCAAGGTTTCCCTGCTCAAGCGCAGCACCGAAGTCGTCAAGCACCGCTCCGGCGGCGACCCCTCCTCCTCCTTCAAGTCCCCCGGCCGCACCGAATACGACGCCATCACGCTGGAGCGGGGTGTCACCCACGATCAGGCCTTCGAGGCCTGGGCCAACAAGGTGTGGAACTACGGCTCCCTGCCCGGCGGCGAGGTGTCGCTGGCCGACTTCCGCAAGGACATCATCATCGAGCTCCTCAATGAGGCCGGCCAGGTGGTGCTGGCCTACAACGTCTACCGCTGCTGGGTGTCGGAATTCCAGGCCTTTCCAGACCTGGACGCCAATGCCAACGCCGTGGCGATCGCCAAGCTGAAGCTGGAAAACGAGGGCTGGGAACGGGACTACGCGGTGGTCGAACCCCGGGAGCCCTCCTTCAACGAGCCCTGAGATGACCGATGCCGATCTCCTCGCGGCCTGGCCGCTGAGCGAAGCGGAGCCCCTGCCCCGCTTTGCCAGGTTCTTCGGCGCCCTGTCCGCCCGGGGGGAGGCGGGGGTGCCGTCCGACTGGGGCGCCCAAAGCCTTGGGGCCTGCAATCGCCAACTGGCACGCTTGCACGAGCAGGTGGTGGGCCGTCCCGTCGAGGCGGTGGTGTCCTGCGCCTGTGGCGAGGAGCTGGAGGTGGCCCTGCCCCGGGAGGCCGTGGCCGCCGCCCCCGACCCCGCGCCATGGGGGGAGATCGCCGCGCCGGGTCCGCGCCGGTTCCGCCTGCCCCACCTGGCGGACCTTGCCCTGGCGGCGGAGCCCCTGGCCCTGGCCGCCCGCTGCGCCCTGGACGACGGCGGCCCCTTGCCCGAAGACCACCTGGCGGCGCTGGACCGGGCCTGGGCTGAGGCGGACCCCGCTGCGGAGATCCAGCTCGACCTGGCCTGCCCCGCCTGCGGCGGAAGCGTTCGGGCCCGGGCCGACCTGGCACTGTTCGTGGCCCGGGATCTGGATCTGAAGGTGCGGGGCCTGGTGGCGGAGATCCATGCCTTGGCCAGGGCCTATGGCTGGAGCGAGGCGGAGGTGCTGGCCGTCCCCCCCGCCCGCCGCCGCGCCTATGGTGCCCTGATCGCGGCGCACGCCCCATGAGCTATCTGCGCGCCCTGCTCCGTGCCCGAGAGGCCCGCTCCGAGGCCCGGCCCCGTGGCTTGTCGCGCTACGAACGCCCCGAGGCGTTTTGGGACCTCACGATCGAAGCCGCTGAGGAGACGGTTCCACCGGCCTCCGCTCCCACCGCCGCCGCAGCCCCTCCCCCAGCCGACGTCCCCCCGGCCATGGCGTCGGCCCGCCCCCGGCCCCCTTTGGAGCCGGCCCGCCCACCGCTCCAGCCCGCGCCGCCGCCCGTTGATCCTGCGCCCGCGGTCGCCTGGCCCGGGCCCGCCCCGCGGTCAGCCGCCCCCGCCGCCGCTCCCGCTCCGCAGCCGTCGCCCGCCAGCCCGGGGCCTCCCGCCGCGACTGCCCCCGCCGGGCCTTCCGCCATTCCGCCCACCGTGTTTGTTGACGCTGTGGCGCCCCCACCCGCCCCGCCGCGCGATCGGGTCCAGCCGCTGCCCCGCGCACTCCCCCTTGAGGCCCAGCCCCAAGCCGCCGCCCCTGCACCGGCGGCCGGGCCGCTGCTCTCGGACGCTGCCCTGTCGCCAGCACGGCCCCGCTCGCCGGAGCCGCCCCCTGCCGCCGACCCGCCAATCGCTCCACCTCCGGCCCATGACGAGGCCCGGGCCCCCTTGCCGCCGACGATCGTGGTGGAGATTGGCCAGATCGACATCCGATTGGAGGCCCCCGTCCGCGCCGCGCCGGTGCCCGCCGCGCCGCGGCGGACGCCGATGCCAACCCTCTCGTTGGAAGAGTATCTGCGGGGGCGCCCATGACCGCGCAGTTCGCCATTCCGGCCACCACCTTCGTGCTCAAAGCCCTCTGCGACAGGCGCATCGCGGCGGCCTACGCCCCGTTCAATGCCCCCCCGGTGAAGCTGGAGCCGCCGCCCCGGCCGGGGCCCACGCCGCCCACCGGGTCCCCCCCGGAAGCTGCCGCCCTGCACCTCTTCCTGCATCACGCCGCCCAGAACCCCACCTGGCGCAACATGCATGAGCCCAGCATGGACGCCCTGGGTGCCAAAACCGCCCCGGCGCCCCTGGTGCTGGATCTCCATTACTTGATGTTCGCCACCGGGGCGGACCAGGAGCGGGAAGTCCTGTTTGGCCTCGGCCTGATGGCCTTTCGCCGCTACGGCATCGTGCCCCGGCCCCTGATCCAATCCCTGCTCGCGGCGGTGACGGTGCCGCAAAACCCCACCAACTTGCTGCAGACCCTGACGAACGAACCCCTGTACGACCCGGCTCAGCAACCGGAGCAGATCACCATTGCCCAGGAGCCTTACGACCTCGATCGCTCCACCAAGCTCTGGTCGGCGCTGCAGGCGCCGTTGCGGCCCACGGCGTTGTTCCAGGTGACGGCCCTTTTCCTGGAGGTGCCGGAGACCATTTCACCAACGGTTCCCGTCGCCTCCCTCGACCTGCGGCTCCGCCCGCAGCCCGGGGCGGGACCGGAGCTGCGGGAGCTGACCCCCGGCCAATGGGCGGTGTTCGCAGGTGACGACCAGCTGACCGATCCAGCCTCGCTGGCCGAGGCGCAGGCGGCGCTGGCCGAGCGCCTCGCCCGGGACGACCGGCTGCGCGTGCCGCCATGAACCGCCTTGCCCCTGCGGCCGAGGCGCTCCTGGTGGACGCGGAAGCCTGGGCCTTGGCCCGCGTCGAGACCCTGAGCGGTTCGCAGGTCAGCCCCGCTCTGCCGACCCTGCCCTGGTGCGGACCGGCGCGCGACCCCGCCCTCGCGCGCGTGGCCACGGCCTTCGCCCTGGGCGAGGGGGAGGTGGCGCTGCTCGCCCTGCTCTACGCCCAGGCCCTTTCGGAGCAGGTCCGGCGGGCCCTGGCGGCCCTGGACCCCGGCCTGGTGCCCCTCTGGCTGGCCCGGCGCCTGATCCCGGGGCTGGGGCTCGATGCTCTGGCCGCCCCCGCCCCCCTCTGCCGTTTCGGGCTGGTGGAGACCGAAGGCCCGGGCCGCGTGGAGGCGCGCCTCTCCATGGCCCCGGCCCTGCTGGACCGGCTCTGCGGTCTGCGCCCCGCCATCCCCGAGCTGGAGGCCCGCCTGCGGCCCCTGCGCACCGCTGCCTCCGCGCCCGCCCTCACGACCCAGCTCCAGGCGCTGCTCTCCATCCGCGACGACGGCCTGCCACCGCTGGTGCTTGCCGGCACGGCGTTCACCGCCCTGGAGCTCGCTGCGGGACTGGCCGGCCTGGGGCTCGGCGCCCAACTCCTGCGGGCCGCCGACCTGCCCGAGACCCCCGAGAGCCGGGCCCGCCTGGCCCGGCTGTGGAGCCGCGAGGCCGCGCTCGACGGACAGTCGCTGGTGCTGCGGGCCGAGCCCGGCCAGGAGACGAGCGTCGCCAGCTTCGCGGAACTGGTGTGGGGCCCGGTGGCGATCCTGGGCTCGATCGGACCGGCGGCTGTCACCCGCGCTGCGGTGGTGCTGGCGCCAGGCCTGGCTCCGGCCGATCCCCTTCTGCCCTGGCGGGCCGCCTTCGCGCCCCTGGACGATCGGGTCAGCCCTGCCACCCTGCGGCGTCTGGAAGCGCAGTTCCGGCTCGACCACGAGGAGATCGCCGCCTTGGCCGCAGTGGCCGCCACCGCCCTGACGGGCCTGGAGCCTGAGGAGGCCCGGGCCCGGCTGTGGCAGCTGGCCGGCCGCGCCCACATGGCGCCGCCGCTGGCCGGTTGCCGCCTGCGCGATCCCATCCACGACTGGACCGACCTGGTGGTGCCGCCGGCCCTGGCGGCGGCGCTGCACCGGATCGAGACCCATGTGCGCCACGCCACACTGGTCTTCGACGACTGGGGCTTTGGCCGCAACCCCAACGGCCGCGGCGTGGCGGCCCTCTTCGCCGGCCCGCCGGGCACCGGCAAGAGCCTGGCCGCCGAGGTGCTCGCCCGGGCGCTTGGGCTGCGCATGCTGGTGATCGACCTGTCGCAGGTGATCTCGAAGTACATCGGCGAGACCGCCAAAAACATCGCCGCCGCCTTCGACCTGGCCGAACGCACCGGGGCGGTGATGGTCTGGAACGAGGGCGACGCGATCTGGGGCAGCCGCGGCCAGGTGGCCTCCGCCACCGATCGCCACGTGAACGCCGAAACCGGTGATCTCCTCAGCCGGATCGAGGAGTTTCGCGGCTTCACCGTCGTCACCACCAACCTGCGTCATGCCATCGATCCGGCTTTCCTGCGGCGTTTCCGTTTCGTGCTCGATTTCCCCCTTCCCGCCCAGGACGAACGGCTGGCGCTCTGGCGGGCCGCCTTCCCGCCCCGGGTGCCCCTTGAACCGCTGAATCTCCAGGCCCTGGCCCGGTTGCCCCTCTCCGGTGGCGCCATCCGCAATGTGGCCCTGGGGGCGGCCTTCCAGGCGGCCGAAGCGGGCGGGCCCGTCGCCGAGGCGATGATCGAGGCGGAGGTGGCCGAGGAACTGCGCAAGGAAGGGCTGCCCGCTCCACTGATCGACTGGAGGGCGCCATGAGGCTGCGGGTGGGGCGCGTCACGGTGACGGGCAGCGGGCTGGAGGCCCGCCGCCTGGCCGACCGCCTGGCTGCGGAGCTGCCCGCCGCCCTGGCCCTGGCCCTGGCCCGCGCATCCGAGCCCGGACCCGAGCCCGGACCAGAGCCAGGGCGCCCCCCGGGGCGGCCCCCCGGGCGGGACCCCGTCGAGCGCATCGCCCGGGGCATCGCCCAGCGGGTGCGCGCGGAACTGGCCCAGCGGCAGCCCGGGGAGGGCCAGCCATGAGACAGGCCGAGCTGCAGCCGCCCCTGCCCACACCGGCGCCGGCCTTGAGCCATGGCCGTCCCCTGCCGGCGGAAACGCGGGCGCCCTATGAGGCCGCCTTCCAGCGCTCCTTCGCCGATGTGCGCATCCATGACTGCGGCCAGGGCCACGACGCGGCCCGGGGGTTGGACGCCCGCGCCTTCACCCGAGGCAACGACATCGCCTTCGGCGCGGGCCACTTTCAGCCGGACACCCCCGCCGGGCGGGGCCTGCTGGCCCATGAGCTGGCCCACGTGGTCCAGCAGGGCCCGGGGCCCCGCACCGCCCCCCTCGGAGCCCTGGCCCCCGGCCAGGATGCCCGCCTGGAGGGGGAGGCCAACACCGCCGCAGCCGCCTTCGCTGCGGGGCAGACGGTGCCCGCCCTGAGCCGCTGTCCTCCCGCCCTGCAACGCAACGCCGCCACAGACCCCGCGCCCCCGGCCGCTCCCGCGCCCCCGAGCACGGTCGGCCCTGCCCTGCGGCTGCCGCCCGGCATGACCGTGATCGAGGACGAACCGGCGGGTCTGGGCACCAAGAGCCTGATCGTGGAGATTGCCAGCTTCACGCTGCCCAAGGAAAAAGGCCTGGGTGATTGGGTGCAGAAGGCCTATGACGCCAAGGGGGGTGGCGCCGGGCTGGTGTTCAGCCCCCTGATCACGGGCAACAAGGTGGCCGCCTGGAAGGAGGGCGGCGAGGACTACAAAGCGATCTGGCTCGGGATGCATGGCTTCTCCAGCACCCAAGCGCTGTCCCAGGCCTTTCTGGCCGCCGCCTCTCAGGATGAGGCCGCCACGAAGGATGAGGAGGTGAAGAAAGCCTATGGGGACCCCGCCGTGAAGAAGGTGGTCGACGGACTGGGCGTCAGCCTTATGCAATCGGCCTGCGACATCGATCACATTGTCGAAAAGCAGCTGGGCGGCACCTCCATCCCCTCCAACCTGCAACTGCTCGACAGGGCCAAGAACCAGGCTTCGGGCCGGGAGACCTACCAGGAGCTGGTCAAGCTGGTGGACGCGATTCGCGATCCCTCCATGCGCGGCTCCGGAGTGCGGAAGCTGCAACAGCGGCTGAAGAGCGTCACCGTTCCGGCGGGCACGACGGATGGGTCCTTTGTGGTCGAGAGCCTGTTGCGGAAGGGCAAGGTCAAGGGCTCCGACAAGGTCAAGGCCGCCACCGAGGGCAAGCCGGTGTCGCTCAGCGCAGGCGGCATGGCCGAGTCGGTGCAGGTGAGGGACAAGGGCGACACCCCGGTGGGCGCGATGGCCAAGCGGCTCGTGCCCGGCATGCGCCTGGTCACCTACAAGCGGGGGCCCCAGGGCAAGACCGACAGCGTGGCGGCGGAGCTGGACGGCCGGGCGGTGCAAAAAAGCCCGACTGGCACCGCGTCGGCCATCACGCTCCTCGCCGAACTGGCCCCGTCCGCCGCTCCCGCCCCCGGCGGCGCTCCCACGCCTGTCGATGCGCCCGGCGAGGTGCGCAACCTGAAGCTCGATGGCAAGGCCAAGACATCGATCGGCTTTTACTACCCCTATCTCTCCCCGGGCACGTTCACCTCCCTCAGCATGGACGAGGCGGGCACGCTGCGGAGCGAGGGCACCCTGGTGCCTTCGGTTCCGGTGCTGGACAAGCTGCAGGTGCGCTACGAGGCGACGCGCGACGGCAAGGAATCCCTGGAGATCTTCACCCCGATCCCTGCGGCGAAGCTGAAACCCAACACCACCTTTTTCCGCTTCACCGAAGGCGAGCTGGCCCTCAAGCTGGCGCCCGCCTTTGTTCCCACCGGCACCCTGAAATTCAGCGCCGGCCCCGTCGCCAAGCCGGTGATCGTCGGCGATCTCACGGCCAAATACGAGGCCGGCGCCTTCCAGGCCACCGGCACCCTGAAACCCGGCGGCAAGGTGCCGGGCATCGACCAGGCCTCGGGCACGGTGAGCTACCACTCGGAGAAGGGCTGGGCCGGTGAGTTGAAGGCCTCCTCCTCCTCGATCCCCAACGCCACGATCGACGTGGCGGCGGGCTTTGAGGGGCAGGGCGACAAGATCACGAAATGGGCCAGGGGCGGCCTGCGCACCAAGGTGCGCGACACCGACATCACCCTGGAGGCCCGCTGGTCTGGCGCGGCCTTGTCATATCACGGCAAGGCGGTGGTGGCCGATCCGATCAAAAACCTGGTGAAATCGGTGACGCTGGAGGGCGTCTACGCGGACGACCTGCTGGACCTGAGCGGCACGGCCGACATCAGCTGGCGCAGCATGGCCTCGAAAATGACCGTTCGCTACCGCAAGAAGGATGGGGAGGAGGGCAGGTTTTCAGGCAAGGCCGACGTGGAGGTGAACCAGGGCAAGGCCAGCGGCACCCTCAACCTGCAATTCAACGAGAGCGGCGCCTTCTCGGGCGGGGGCCTGATCGCCTATCAGGTGACCAAGGACCTCAAACCCAAGCTGGGGGTGAAGATCACCCCCGAGGCCCGGATCCAGGTGCTGGGCTCGGTGGAGGTGGGCGACATCGCCCTGTCGCCGAAATGGCCCAAAGACGGCGGCAACCTGTCGATCCTCAAGGGCTTGGGGGTGAAGTTTCCCGTTCCCACCCCGGTGCCCGGCGTCACCGCCTTTGGCCGGATCGAGGGCTCCCTGGGCCTGGGCTATGGCGTCGGGCCGATCATGCTGCGGGCGGTGGTGTTCAACGGCTCCCTCTTTCCCCTGGAGGACGACCCGCGGATTGACGCCAAACTCAGCGGCCGCTTCGCGTTGCCGGCCTATGCCGAGCTCTATGGCGTCTTCGGCGCCCGGCTGGGGGTGGAGGTGGCGGCGGGAGCGGCGGGGCTGGAGGGGGGCGTGGACATCAGACCCAGCCTGCGGATCGCCGGCGAGGGGGGCGTCAAGTTTGATGCCGCCTACAAGGACGGCGGCTTTGATTTTTCCGCCTCGGCCTATGCCCAGGGGCGGCTGACGGCCAAGGCCAAGGTGGATTTGGTGGCGACGATCTACGCCCTCTGGCGGGCGGTGGATTATTCCTGGACCTACAACGTCGCCTCGGTGGAGGCGCAGATCGGCCCGGAGGTGAAGCTGTCGCTGGGCACCATCGCCTACAGCCGGGACGGCAAGTTCACCTGGCCATCGCTGGATCAGGTGAAGATCGAACCGGAGATCGATCCCCTCCAAGTCGTGAAGGACATGGCGGGTCGCGGCAAGGCGGTGCAAAAGTGACGAGCAGGCCAACCACACACCGGGCCGTTCCGGTCCAAGGGGGTCCCCGATGACAGCGTTTCCCGGCGCGCCACAGGTTCTCAAAGGCGGTTTCGTCGTGATGAACGCCGACGGCACAAAAGTGGAGCGGGTGGTGCCCTTCCAGTACAACCCCGACGGCATGACACGGGCCCTGGCCCCGCGCGGGGCCAGCACCGAGCTGGGCGATCGGCTGGAGGGCCTGCGACTGGTGGGCATGCCGGTGGAAACCCTGAAGCTGGACGCCGAGCTGGACGCCACGGACCGATTGGAGAAGCCCCTGGCGCATCGGGACGCGGTGGAGAATGGCCTGGCGGGCGACCTGGCCGCCCTGGAGACCCTGGTTGCCCCGCGCCTGGAGCAGGTGGCCCGCGCCCAGCTCCTGGCGGCGGCCGGCACCCTTGAAATCCTGCCCCTGCCCTCGCCGCTGGTGCTGCTGGTCTTTGGCCGAAACCGGCTCCTGCCCGTGCGCATCACCGAGTTCAGCGTGATCGAGGAAGCTTTCGACCAGCGGCTCAATCCGATCCGGGCGCGGATCAGCCTCGGGATGCGGGTGCTCTCCACCGACTACATGTCCTGGGGCTCCAAGTGAGCCGAGCTCTTCCGCGCCGCACAGGCGCGGCGCGAGAGGCTCTCCGA
>JBKDSZ010000039.1:0-13459 GCA_046340375.1 Cyanobacteriota bacterium
CAGTCAGCTCCTGAAATTCCCGCAGGCGGAGTGGTCATCGCAAGCAGTCTCCTGATGAGATGCAAGCGGGAATCAGGCTGCCGTCAAGGGCTGGAATGACTGAACGCTCGCACTCGCTCGTCCCGCCCCCTGAAGGGAAACAAAATGTAATAGGCAAAGATTGGGTCATACTCTGCCTTGTTTACAACTACTGCATTGATTTGCTGATTGGTAAAAGAGGGCACTTGCGCCATGCAGGTCTTGCCGATCGTCGCTCCGATGCACACAACACACACAGCATTCCTCGGGAGCAGAAGGCGTGACTGGGAAACTCTCCCTTCTTCGGAAAGGAATCGGGATGGCTGAATATAGCGTGCATGACCATCAATATCTGTTGGGGTCAAGAACGGGTATGTAGCCCCAAAAAGCTCAGGTCGAGAACTGGGAGGGGTTTTCCCGGTTACGACCTTCCCAAGCTCACCAATTTTAATGGTATTAAATATAGACATAACTAGGCATTCAAAATCCCCGCAACATTCGCGACAATCGCTGCGTCAGGCTCCCTGGCCTGAGAATTCAGCCCGTCCAGTTCCTCCTGCAGCCAAGTCCTCCAGTTGCCCATTTCAGCTCTCCTCATGACTCATGGCGGATAGGACAAGACTGTGATTCTCGCATAGTCCGATCTTGAGAAGATCTCCACCCTCATTCCTCAAGCCTTCCGAGGCCTTCTGCAGCCTTGAGGGTCCGCTTCTCTTCAGACGCCAGCCGCCGCTCAACCTTCTTCACGTCCTCGGCCGCTGGAAGGGTCTCCGGGCGAATCCCTCGTTGCAGAAGCGTGTCTCGCACGGCCTGGTTGTTGGTGATGTGCTCCTGGGAGATCGCCGTTTCACTCTGCATTCCGTGCTCACGGGCATTGAAGATCGTGATCTCAGCAGCAAAGTCTTTGGCCTTCAAAAGAATCGTGGGTGCAAAATCAGCCAGAGGGCGGTTCGCGGGCACTTTCCATTGGGCTTTCATGGCCCTAGTGCTCTTGCCGAAGAGGGCTTGGTCGCCTTGGCTAATGATTTCCGCCCTTCGGGTCTGAACGGCGAAATAGGTTTGAGCAAACGCAATCTCTTGCTTTCTTGTATCACCATTCTGTGCGATGAGATAGCAAACATATATGGTCAGCATAATGTCTTCGACTTCACGCTGACTACCAGAGCCAAGATCAACCATTTTGCTGACATCAGCAAAATGGTCGGCTACCTGACGCTCTGAACGTTCGCAAGCCGTTTTCGCCTTGCCGATGATGCTCAGGAAGTTGCGCCACTGCGTGTAGCCAAGCAGCGGCTGAAGGTCCCGCGCCAGCCAATACTCGATGCCAGCCTCCGTCTGCTGGGCATGGGCCTCAAAGGTGGAGGTCAGTTCCTGGATGGATTCGCTGTTCATGGTTCAAGTGTTCCCCTGGGGCGTCATGGCCGCACCACCAGCACCTGCCCGTGGCGGGCCGCTTCGCTGATCACATGCCAGCGGGAGCCGGCCAGGCGGGCGGCGTCGGCGCTGCCGCTCACGATCAGATCCACCGGCAGCCGCAGCGGCTTGAGCGGCGCGAAGTGGCGCCACCAGCTGGCCACCTTCGCCTCGCCCTCCAGGTGGGGGGTGCGCTCCACCACCAGCAGATCCACATCGGAATCGGGCCGGGCACTGCCCGTGGCGCGGGAGCCGAACAGCACCAGCGCCTGCACGGTGGGATCGGCGGCGATGGTCTGCAGGGCTGTCTTCAAGGCCTCGCGCTGCTCAGGCCCGATCCCCGGGCCCAGATCGGGCAGGGCGAAGGGCCGGGGCGTGATCCAGTCGGAGAGGGTGGCGGGGGTCATGGGGGTCGTTCGGTCCTCAGCCACGCACCAACGGCTGGATCCGTTCCAGCTCCTCCTCCAGCTCTGCACTGGCGACCTCCGTGTCGTGGGCGGCCTGCGCACGTAGCCAATACCCCGGACTGAGCCCCAGCACACGACAGAGGCGCAGATCGGTGTCGGCCGTGATCGCCCGCTGGCCACTGATGATCTCGCTGATGCGGGAGGCGGGCACGTCAATGGCCTTGGCCAGGCGGACCTGACTGATGCCCAACGGTTCGAGGAACTCTTCCTGGAGCAGTTCACCGGGGGTGATGGGAGCAAGGCGGTTCATGGGGCAGGTTCAGTGGTAATCGACGATTTCGACGTTTTCCGGGCCGCTGTCGCTCCAGCGAAAGCAGAGCCGGAACTGGTCATTGATACGGATGCTGTGCTGGCCGGCCCGATCTCCCCGAAGCAGTTCGAGACGGTTGCCGGGCGGCACGCGCAGATCCTCCAGCCGTTGGGCGATCTCCAGTTGCCGCAGTTTGCGCCGCGCCACCCGCTCGAACCCCTGGAAGCGGGGCACCTCCCAACCCTTGGCCAGCGTTTCGGTGTCGGCGCATCGGAACGACCGGATCATGACCCCACCATAATTCCGTCACGCAGAATGGGCAGCCGCTCACGCCTCCAGGATCCCCGCCACCCCTGCCAACAGGTTGAGCCGCAGGGCCCGCAGATGGCGGTCCACCAGGGCCAGCAGCACGCGGGGATCCTCCTGGGGCATCATGGCCGCACCACCAGCAGGCCCACATCGGAATCGGGCCGGGCACTGCCCGTGGCGCGGAGCCGAACAGCACCCGCGCCTGCACGGTGGGAACGGCGGCGATGGTCTGCAGGGCTGTCTTCAAGGCCTCGCGCTGTTCAGGCCCGATCCCCGGGCCCCGATCGGGCAGGGCGAAGGACCGGGGTGTGCTCCACCCGCCGCACCAACGGCAGCAAGCCCGGCCAGGGGCGACCGTCTGTCACGCAGGGCCAGCCCAGCAGGCTTTCCGCCGGGCACCAGAGCACGAACACCAGCGGCGGCTCCGCCAGCTCCGCCGGCGCCTCCAGGCCCTCGCCGCAGCGGCGGCATGGGTGGGTGCGGCGCTCGATCAGGGCCGCCGTGGGCGCCTGCAGGCCCTGGGCACCCTGCCGCTGCAGAAGGGTGATCGCCGCGCGCCGTTGGTCCAGGGCCTCCGCGCCCTCGGCCAGAACCACCGTCTCCGGGAGGTCCACCAGCGGCAACGTCTCCGGGCCCCAGTTCGGTGGCATCAGCACCGCCCACAGGGCGGCAGCCACGCCCTCCAGATCCTCTGGAACCTGAATCTCCTGATGGCGCAGCCATTCCGCCCAGGCCACCAACGGCGAGCTGGCGAGGGAGTGGCGCGGCGGATCACCCGGCCGGTTCCAGCGGCCGCCCGGTTGGCCGCTCTGGCTCCAGAGAAAGGGGTAGCGGCGATCGCAGACCCGAAAGCCCAGCCGAAAGGGAGCCATGGTTCCCGATCTCAGCTGGCCACCATGCCGCCCCGTGCCGCCTCAGCCAGGGACCTCAGCCGCTGCGGTCCCGGATGTTCCGGCAGCCAGTTCTTCGCCAACAGCTCCAGGGGCGCAGCTCCCTCCAGGGCCTGACGGGGGCGCTCAAACCAGCGCCGGATGCCGATCGGGTTATAGGTGCCCTCCAGGGCCTCCACCACCAGGGCCAGCCAGTGCAGCCGGGCCGCCACCGCATCCGGGCAACGCCGATCGCCCGCCGCGTAGCGGCGCAGGCTCGCCGGCGAAATCGCCAGGATCCGCTCCAGCAGCCCATCGCCGCAGATCTCGCGCAGGCCTGCCCATTCGCTGGCCGGCGTGGGCGTGTGCTCCAGGGCCTGATAGGCCTGCTCCAGAAGCACCAGGCGCACCGCCGGATCCTCGCCAGGCAGTTCCTGCCAGCGGTGCCAGATCTCCCGGCACAGGCCCTCCCGTGCCAGCAGCTCCAGCAACTGGCCTCCTGTGGCGCCCTCCGCCGCCGGCTCCGCCTCCTGCAGGCCCATCCGGGCCACACGGGCGCACAAGGAAGCAATGGATGGGGATTGGAGCATTGTCTTGATCCAATCCTATTCCCGGGGAAGCCAACGATCTCACGCCGCTGCCCTGGGGGCCGCTTGCTGCCGCCTCAACAGAACAACCTCAACCCAGCGCGTTCCCAGACATCAGCTCCACGCCGCAAAGCAGACCGGGAGCCCGGGCGGCGCGGGCATCGGCCGTGAGCAACGTGGCGCCCAGCTGTTCGGCCAGGGCCACGTACAGCGCGTCATAGGCCGTGAGGTTGGTGCGCAGCTCCCAGGCCCGCGGCCAGAGATGGCGGCTGGCATGGCGACGCAGGCCCAAGCGCTGGCTGGTGGCCAGAGCCTGGAGGGCGTGCTGCTCCGGCAATCGATCAGCCAGCACCAGACGGCGCAGCACCGACAGCACCTCGGCATCGATCAGGTCGGGCGCCTGAAGGTTGGCTTCGGCAAGCCGCGCACGGGCGGCGCCATCGATCAGCAGCGCATCCACCAGCACGGAGGCGTCCACCACCACCATCACGGTTCAGCGCGGTTCTCTTCAGCGCGGCTCTGGCGCAGAGCTTCAAGAATCTCACCCGGCTCGAGATCCGCCGAGGGCAGCGCCCGGAGAAGGTCGGCATTGTCGGCACGGCGGGCTGCTTCGCTGAGCTCCTGCAGGGCAAAGGTGCTCAACGGCAATCCAGCTCGGTTGGCCAGCCGCTCCAGGCGTTCGGCCACGTGGTCTGGCACGTGGCTGATGTAAAGGGTGCTCGACACAGGCGACGCTTGCTTGCTTACTGCTAGCAGCCTAGCCGGAGGCGTTGGGTGCGTTGGGTGCGTTGGGGTCCATTCACTTGCCCCCCAGTATCCCCGCCACATTCGCGGCAATCGTGGCCTCCAGCTCCCGAGCCTGAGCGTTCAGCCCCTCCAGTTCCTCCTGCAGCGTCTCCAGATGCTCCTTGAAGTCCTCATCGCTGAGGTCTTCGCCCGCCGCCACGCCCACATAGCGGCCAGGGTTGAGGCTCCAGCCCTGGGCCTCGATCGCCTCCAGGGTGGCCGCCTTGCACAGGCCGGCGATGTCGCGATAGGCAGGCGGCCCGCCGGAGGCTGAATCGGAATCGGTGCCGAAACAGGCCTGGATCCAGCGCTGGGCTTCCTCGCCGCCAAGGGTCACATCCAGCGCTTCGCCGCGGTAAAGGCGCACGATGTTGGCCAGGAAGCCGATCTGCGCTTCGCTCCAGTCGCGATGGGCCCGGTCGATCTGGCGGTACAGGTGGCGTGCATCGAGGAACAGCACCGTGTTCTCCCGCTTCGTGCCGATCTTGCCGCGATCAAAGAACCACAACGTGCAGGGCAACGTCACCGTGTAGAACATGTTCGGCCCCACCGCCACCATCACATCCACCGCCTTGGCTTCAATCAGCTTCTGGCGGATCGCCTGCTCTGAGCCTCGGGCGTCGGAGGCGGAGTTGGCCATCACGAAGCCAGCGCGGCCCTTCTCATTCAGCGACGAATAAAAGAGCTGGATCCACAGGTAGTTGGCGTTGTCTACCTTCGGCGCTCCGAACGGGAAGCGCCAGCCGGGCCCCTCGGCAGCGTTCAGTTTGGCCATGTCCACCGCGTTCACATTGAACGGCGGATTGGCCATCACGAAGTCGAAGGCTCCCACAGACTTGTGCGGGTCTTCGTAATAGCTGTTTCTGTCACCGCCGTGGCAGATCGTGCCCTCCAGGCCATGCACCGCCAGGTTCATGCGGCACAGCCGCCCGGTTTCATCGGTCTTCTCCACACCGCAGATCGCCAGATCACCGGCCGGGTTGCCGCGGTGCGACGTCACGAAGCGGGCGCTCTGCACGAACATGCCGCCGGAGCCGCAGGCCGGATCCAGCAGCCGCCCGGCGAAGGGCTCCAGGATCTCGGTGATCAGCACCACCAGGGCCGACGGCGTGAAGAACTCGCCCCCTTTCTGCCCCTCGCTGCGGGCGAACTCCCCCAGGAAGTACTCGTAGATCCGCCCGAAGGCGTCGAACTCCAGATCGGTGGGGATCTCGGAGATGCGCTTGAGCAGCCCTGCCAGCAGCTGGGGCGTGAACTGGTTGTAGTTGCGCGGCAGCACCCCGGCGAGCTTTCTGTTGTGCTGCTCGATCAGGCCCATCGCCTCGTTCAGCCGGGCGCCCACATCCGCCCCCTCGGGCAGGTCCAGCAGGTCCTGGTAACGGGCACCCGGCGGCAGATACAACAGCCCCTTGCTCTGGTACGCGTTGGGGTCGTCCTCGCGGCTGCCGCGTCGTTCGCTGCCGACGGCCGCCTTGAGCTCGTTCCAGCACGGCAGGAAGCGCGCATCGGCGAAGCGCAGGAAGATCAGGCCGAGGATCGGGCCGGAATACTCCTGGGCCTTGAGGCCGGAGTTGGCGCGGAACTGATCGGCCGCCTCCCACAGGCTCTTCTCCATGGCGGCCTTGCCCAGGTCGCGCTCGGGTGGCGCCACCCAGCCCTGGAAACCGCGACGGGGATCTGCGGGTTCCGGCGGGGGACAGGCGGGAGCTGGCGATTCGTTTGAGCCGCGCCCCTCGGAGCCGTTGCTGCTGCGTGCCTTGCGGCCAGCAGCGGCGCGGGGAGGCGGCTCCACTCCTGCAGCTTTCAGGCCACCGCCCGGCCCGCGGGCTTTTTCCGCCGCACCCATCGCCACCACAAGGGCCTTGGCCTCCTCCAGCTCCTGATAGGCGATCGGCTCACCCAGCCGCTTCTCCAGCTCAGCCCTGATCTCACCATTGCTGATCCGGCTGCCGTCCTCCGGGATCAGGGCGATCAGGGCGTCGGTGAGGTCTTCGCGGACGGGCATCGGGGCGGGATGGGCTCAGTTTCTGGCTGGGCAGGAGGGGCGCTGGTGACTTGGCGTCAGCCTGAATTCCGGCGTGCCGTGCCGCCTCTGATGTCGATTCCCTCCAGTCTGCATCGTTCTTCAGCCGGAGCGCAGCAAACGCCGGTCTGGCAGCTGAGCGGCTGCTCCTCCAGCTGGAAGCCATGCCAGGCGAGGACCTCATGCAGCAGGGGGGGAACCGCCCGCTTGGGTGGCAACATCCTGCGGCACGGTCGCCAAAAATGAGCCGGCGGCGCGGAGCACCAACCAGCTGTCGATTCACGCCGCCACAAAACTCCCGTGCAGTCCATGGGGCAGGGCCAGGGGCAGCTCCAGCAGCGCCACCTCCTCCATGGAGGCGGCATCAAGGATCACCAGGTCGCTGGCACAGCGGGCGCCGTTCCAGACCACCACCAGCACCCAGCCGTCGTCCTCCGCCGTGGCGCCGGGGCGGGGCACCATCAGGGGCTCGCTCACAAAGCCCCGCGGCGCGGCGCTCCACACCCGGCTGGCGCCGGTTTCCAGATCCAGCTTCAGAAGCGCCTGCAGGGGATCGTTGCCCCGCTCCCGCTCCGCCACCGCCATCCAGGCCTGACGGGCCCGCAGGCCCACCCGCTGGGGGTTCACCATGGCGAATTCACAGGTGCGCGGGCTCAGCCGCTCGCTCGTCACGGCTCCGCTCGTCAGGTCGAGGGTACAGCGCTGGAGCAGGCCTTCGGGGATCTGGTCGAAATCGACGGCGCGGAAGTCCTCGCCAGGGCCGATGGAGGGGAAATCGTCGTAGAAGATGCTCTCCACCACCACGCTCTCGCCCTCTTCCCAGGCGTTGAGGTGGTGGAACACAAACCCCTCCGGCGCCGGCAAGACGCGGGGCGCTTGCCCCGCGCAGGCGCCCGACTCCCGAGGGATCAACCAGAACTGCCCATGGGCGCCGGGCTTGGAGGCCAGACACTGGGCCGCCCCTTTGAGGCCAAGGGCGAAGGGGAGGGGGTTGAAGGCGATGGCGTTCTGCAGAAACACCGCCCAGTTGGGGGTGAGGGCGAAGTCGTGCAGGAAGGCGAAGCCGTTGAAGGTGTCGCTGCGCTCGTTGAGCAGGGTGCCGGGGGGCTCCCCCGCCGGGCCCGGGCCGCTGGCGAACTCCATCAGGCGAATCGTGCTGCGGGGGCCGCTCTTCACGCCGAAGGTGACCATCCGCTCGCCGCCGTGATGGCCGGGATCAAAGCGGGGATGGGCGCTGAAGGCCTCCCCGGGCTTGAGAATCCCATCCAGCAAGGTCAACCCCCGCGTCTCCAGCGTGTCGGGATCCAGGGCATGGGGGGAACTGGCCTCCCAGAGGGCCAGCAGCTGATCGCCGAGACGCACCACATGGGTGTTGGCGATGTTCTTCAGCCGCACGTCGAAGGCGTTGGCGAGCAACCCGCCGGGCTTTTGGGTGCCGAAGACGCCGCGATGAAGCAGGCGGCCCGCCTTCTCCTCCGCCAGCCACCCCGCAGTGCGCACAAAACGATTGCTCAGCCGCACCCCGTCCGTCCCGAAGGCGACGGCTGTCACCATGCCGTCGCCATCAAAGGGGTGGTGGACCCACTGGCCGCCCCGCTCCAGGCGGCCGGGGCCGTTGCGGTAAAGGGTTCCGCGCAGGGCGTCGGGGATGGCGCCCCGTCGCGGGGTGAGGGGCTCGGCCGAGAGCTCCAGGGTGACGTTGCGGAAGGCGCTGGCCCAGTCGTCCCGGTCATAGCCCCGCTGTTGGCCGGAGGAGCTGGAAGCCTCGTGAGAGGGTGAGGGGGAGCGGTCGGGGGCAAGCGTCATCAGGAGCAGGCGGTGGCGGGGAAAATCACCAGATCCCCATCATCGCTTAACACTTTGTCAAATGCGCGGCGGGAGAGGGCGGGATCCAGCGCATGGTGGCCAAGGCGCCGTCTCCCCCGCGCCCCGATGACGCCAGGTCGTCAGGAGTGGCAGGGGGCCTCGGCCAGCTCGCAGGGAGGGGTCTTCTGGCACGGGGCTTCCACTGCCGCGGCCTTGGTGGGCTGGCAAGGCGCCTCCGTGGCGGCCCGGCTGGGGCTGGCACAAACGGCCAGGCCAGCAGCGGCGAGGGCACCGAGCAGGATCGCGCGCTTCATGAGGAACAAACAAACGGATCTCAGCCTAAGCATGGAACGCGCCTGCAGCCGCCTGCCCTCATGCCCCGGCCCGCTCCAGCACCCCCTTGCTGCTGGGCACCGCCCCGGCCCGGCGGGGATCGGTTTCCACGGCCTGGCGCAGGGCGCGGGCGAAGGCCTTGAAGCCGGCCTCCACGATGTGGTGGGAGTTCAGCCCGTCGAGCTGGCGGATGTGGAGGGTGAGGCCGGCGTTGTTGACCACCGCCACGAAGAACTCCCGCACCAGCTCCGTGTCGTAGGTGCCGATCCGCTGGGCGGGGATGGAGAGCCCGTAGCTGAGATGGGGACGCCCCGAGCAGTCGAGGGCCACCTGCACCAGGGCCTCATCGAGGGGCGCCAGAAAGTGGCCGAAGCGATGGATGCCGCGCCGGTCGCCGAGGGACCGGGCCAAGGCCTGGCCGAAGGCGATGCCCACATCCTCATTGGTGTGGTGGTCGTCGATGTGGGTGTCGCCGGTGGCGCTGATCTCCAGGTCGATCAGGCCGTGGCTGCTGATCTGATGGAGCATGTGGTCGAGGAAGGGCACGCCGGTGGCCACCTGGCAGTGGCCGCCGCCATCCAGGCCGAGGCGCACCCGCACGTCGGTTTCGCCGGTGACGCGATGGATCAGACCCGTGCGGATCTGATCAGCGGGGCAGGGAGCAGCGGACACGACGGCAGCGGGGCGGCGCGGACCGTTCGATCATGGCGGAGCAGCCGGGAGGCGGGGCCGGCAGTGCAGAAACCGGGGAATGGTGGAGCAAACAAAGGGCCAAACAACAAAACTGAACAGGAGGGAATACCGCCAATCCAGGCGGGTCTTCATAATTCGTGAATCTTTACCAAGCAGGCGCGAGTTCCCGTATTTTGGCGAAGCAGACTCATACATATTCAGTCGTTTGTTCCATGGCCGCACGTTGCCATGGTGATTCCCTTTGCCCTCCCGATTCATGTTCGACTACTCCATCGATCTGCGCATCCTCAGAAGACCCGGCCTGGATCACGAGGCCGACGGACAGGCCCAGGTGCGTCTGGAAGCGCTCTACCTCGGCACGCCCCAAGGCGGCTCCCGTCCGCCCAGTGGGTCTCGCAGCGTGACCGTTTCGCTCTACAGCTCAACAGACAATCAATTCAGCACGGATGACAGCCTGCTGGAGCGGCGCACCATCACCTTTCCGACGAGCTATGCTCCCGCGGTGCGAACCATCAGTTTCGACACCGAAGACCTGGCGCTGGCCCAGGGCTCCTATTACCTCATCGCTCGGGTGGAGGGGCAGCCAGGCTCAGAAGCTGCGGACAACCTGGCCAATAACCAGAGCGTTCAACTGGTGAACGCTTCCGGCGCGGATCCGATCCTCACCTGGACCAGCTGCGCCCTGAACGTGATCCAATCCGCGGGCAGCAACGGCAAGCCCGGAGTGCCGCCCACCATGGGCACCCGCCTGCTGGCCATGCTCTCCACGGCCATGCTCGACACGCTGGCGGCGTTCGATTCCGGGGTGGCTCCCTACCGAATCGACCAGAACGCAGCGACAGGCGCCAACAGGGACGCGGCCCTGGTGGGCGCGGCCCAACGCGTCCTCTCCTTGGAACTGCCCGGCGAGACCGCCTTGATCCAGGATCAATTCACCCTCAGCCTTCAGTCCCTGCGGGGCTCACCGGCCAGCATCCAGGCCGGCCTGGCCTTCGGCGCTGGCATCGCCGACCAGATCCGCGCCCTCCGGGCCAACGACGGGTCCTTGAACACCGCCTCCTACACCCCCCCCACCGGCCTGCCGGGCTACGTCTGGACGCCGGCCACCTCCGGGCCCACGGCCAACGTGGCCCTTGGCTCCAACTGGGGCGCGGTGACGCCATGGGTGATCAGCGGCACCGACGCGTTCCGCTCCGACGGTCTGCAGGCCAGGCCGGATGTCAACCTTGACCTCTACGCCCAGCAGCTCAACGAGGTGCGCCTCTACGGCGGCCTGGCCAACACGACGACGACCACCCTGCTGCGCACAGCCGACCAGACGCAAATCGCCCTGTTTTGGGCCTACGACCGGCCCAACACCTTCCGCCCCTATGGCCAGCTGCTCGACATCGCCATGGATGTGGCGGCCGAGGAGAAGACCTCCCTGGCCACCAACGCCAAGCTGCTCGCCAGCCTCAGCCTCTCCATGGCCGACTCCGTCATCTGTGCCTGGAAGGAGAAATACGACACCGTTCAGCCCCGGCCCTGGGATCTGATCACGGGGAGCTTCTCCGACACCGACGGCTCCCCTCTCACGGTGCGCGACACGCAATGGAGCACCCTCCTGTCGTCCATCAACGGCGTCCAGTCGCCCCCCTTCCCGGATTTCCTCTCCGGACACTCGGCGATGGGGGGCAGCTTCGCGAGCGTGATGACCCACTTCTTCGGCGACGACGTCACCTTTGCGGCCACCTCCCAGGAGCTTCCGGGCGTGGAGCGTCACTTTGATGGCTTTGTCGATGCGGGTGGCGTGGGGCGCAACAGCTTCTATGAGGCTGGCTTCGAAGACGCCATCAGCCGCGTTTACGGCGGCGTGCACATCCGCGAGGCCTGCGAGGATTCCTTCCACGTGGGCCTGAATGTGGGCGCCGCTGTTGTCCAGACCCTCTGGGCCTGATAGAGGCTCACATCCCCGTGATGCAGTAGCCGGCATCGACATAGATCACCTGGCCGGTGATGCCACTGGCCAGGGGGCTGGCCAGAAACGCCGCCGCCCCGCCCACCTCCTCCTGGGTGACGGTGCGGCGCAGCGGAGCCTTCTCCTCCACGTTGTGGATCATCTCGAGGATGCCGCCGATGGCGGAGCTGGCGAGGGTGCGGATGGGGCCGGCGCTGATCGCGTTCACCCGCACCTGCTTCTCCGGCCCCAGCTCCGCCGCCAGATAGCGCACCGAGGCCTCCAGGGCCGCCTTCGCCACGCCCATCACGTTGTAATTGGGGATGGCCCGCTCCGCCCCCAGGTAGCTGAGGGTGATCACGCTGCCGCCGGGGTTGAAAAGGGGCTTGGCATGGCGGCAAAGGGGAGCCAGGGAATAGGCGCTCACCTCCAGGGCACGGGCGAAACCCTCCGGACTGATCGCGCTGTAGTCGCCGATCAGCTCCTCCTTGCCGGCAAACGCCAGGCAATGCACGAGCACGTCCAGGTGGCCCCATCGCTCGGCCACCTTGGCGAACACCGCCTCGATCTGGGCCGGATCCTGCACGTTCAACGGCTCAAACAGCGTGGGCGCCAGGGGAGCGGTGAGATCCCGCACCTTGCCCTCGAACCGGCCCCGCTCATCCGGCAGGTAGGTCACGCCCAGCTCCGCCCCGGCGGCGTGCAACTGCTGGGCGATGCCCCAGGCGATCGACTTGTTGTTGGCGATGCCGGTGACGAGGGCCTTCTTGCCGCGCAGGTCGAGGAGCATGGGGCGGGGAGAGAGGGAATCGGGCGATTCTCCCGCAACGTCCGCCAGCGCTCTCCCACCGCCTCTCTACCCTGCGCCTTGGAGCCCTGGCCACCCCCCGCGATGACCCCCACCTGTCCCATCTGCCAGCTGCATGGCGACGGGGCCCGACGCGCGGAGGAGGAGATCGCTCGCGGCACGCTCTGGCTGCTGCGCCACCATCCGGCGCCAGCCCCCCTGGCGGGCTGGCTGCTGCTGGATGCCCGGCGCCACCTGGGTGGCCCCCTCGACTTCACAGATCCGGAGGCCAGGGCCTGGGGCCCGGCGGTGCGCCATGCCAGCCAGCTGGTGCGCAGGCTCACCGGCTGTGACCGCGTTTACCTCATCGGCTTTGGCGAGGGAGCGCCCCACCTGCATCTCCACCTCATCCCCCGCTTCGCGGCCGACCCCGCCACCACCGCCTGGAGCGTGGCCGACCACTACCGGGCCGTGGCGGCGGGCGAACGCCCCCCCGCGGATCCGGGACGGGTGCGGGAGCTGGTGGCGGCGGCGCGGGAGCTGGTGGAGCCGGCCCTGCTGGAGGGATCCAGGGGCTGAGGCCGGCGCGGGGAGGAGGATCGGGATCGCGGCGGGGTCGGATCCATGGGGGAGCAAGCGCAGGGGAGCGGACACCGGGGGGGGCGCCGGGCCGCCGAAGCACGCCTGGCCCGCATCGATCCGGCCCGGTATGGCGCCAGCCGCAATCATCTGGAGGGGGCCGTGACCCGCCTGTCGCCCTACATCCGCCATGGGGTGCTCACCCTCGCGGAGGTGCGAGAGGCGGTGTTCGAGCGGTTGCCGGAGCCCGAACGGGGGCCCGTGCAGGGGGAGCTGTTCGGCGGGCCAGAGGGTGCCGCGGGCGGGCGCCGGTGGAGCTTGACCCAGCGTCGGGCCGGGGAAAAGCTCATCGCCGAGCTGGGCTGGCGCGATTACTGGCAGCGGTTGTGGCGCGGGCTGGGGGATGGCATCTGGCACGACCTCGAACCCCTCAAAACCGGCCACGCCCCGGCCTCCTACGCCACACGCCTGCCGGAGGATCTGGCGGCCGCCGCCACAGGACTGGCCTGCATGGATGCCTTCGCGGCGGAGCTGATGGACACGGGCTGGCTCCACAACCACGCCCGGATGTGGCTGGCGGCCTATGTGGCGCACTGGCGGCGG
>JBKDSZ010000040.1:0-21015 GCA_046340375.1 Cyanobacteriota bacterium
GCGCATCGCCTTGACAGAGGTGGAGCTGTTGGAGCTCAAGAGCCCGAGCCATCGTCGACGGCGCTGCCGACTGGACAACGGCTGGGCCGAGGAGCCGCTCAATCCCTGAGACCGGTCCCGAGGCTGAAAACCGGGCTGCAATAAGCAGAAATACTGTCCGGATAACCGTACTGACCGCTCTGTCCTACGGGTCTAAACCTGAGTCAGAGGTCGCGACCCGGACGGTGGTAGCAAGCAGCCCGGCAAACGGCCCCAGGTCCTCCAAACGAGGACCTTTCCTCTTCACAGGTCAGGGCGAGGAGCAGCGGGAAGGTCGTCCCGGCGGGTTGGCCAGGACAAACGGGCCTTCCGCGACCGGACCAAATGCCCTGGCCCTTCAGCTGGCAGCCGTCTCGGGTTGGAACGTGGATCGCCCACGGACTGGAATCAGCGCGTTTCGATGCTCACCACACAGTCGGCATAGGTGTTGTGACCCACGCTGAATTGGCCGGTTCCCTTCCCATCGGCGTCAAGGCTGAAAGACGCGCTGAAAGGAGCCAGATAACTGCCGATGGCTGGCGGCGGAAAGGACACAAACGCCTGACCCCTCACTGACCCGACCTTCACATTCGGCCCGAAACCCGTGCTGTGAAGCACACCACTGGCATCGGCGGTGAAGGTGGACGGATTCTTCGTCCCCTCCTGAAGCTTGCCCTGGGCCTGGCCATGCAACGTGCCGCTGACGGCATTGACCGTGAGCGCAAGGGTCATGGAACCGCCCCCGAGGACCTTGGGGGTGAAGCTGAGCTTGAGCAGATAAAGGCCAACGTTGCTGGCTTGGGGAGTGGCGGTGCTGGGTTGCATGGCGATGCGGGATGGAAGGGTCGGAAACGATCGAGGCGTTGAACAACACGCCGCCTGACCTGTTTTCACCTTCGCAACAACGCAGAGGACGGGTTGGTGGCAACCCAACACGCCACTGTTCAATTGCCGACAGGCAGCGGCGGCCGGAGGGGGCTCCGCTCAGTCCATCTCCGCGCGCACCACCCGCGCTGTGGAGCCCCGCTCCCCGGCGCTCACCACAATGCCGGCGTGAATGCGTTCCTTCAGGGCGCTCACATGGCTGATGATTCCGATCATGCGGCCGCCGTCACGCAGGCGGTCGAGTTCATCCATCGCCAGTTGCAGATTGTCGGGATCCAGGGTGCCGAACCCCTCGTCAATGAACAGCGCCTCCAGGTGCACGCCACCGGAGCGGGCCTCCACCGTGTCGGCCACCCCCAGGGCCAGGGCCAGGGAGGCCTGAAAGGTCTCCCCGCCCGAGAGGCTGCTCACCTCCCGCTCCTCCCCCGTGTAGGCATCCAACACCTTCAGCGCCAACCCCGCCTGCCGGCCACCACGCCCCCCCTCGTCGCTGAGCCGCAATTGGTAGCGGCCGGAGGTCATCAGGTCGAGGCGCAGGTTGGCGTGGCCGCAGATCTCGTCGAGGTAGGCGGCTAGCACCCAACGCTGCAGGGAGATGTAGGGAGCTGCCTTGCCGAGGCAGCGATCGGCGACGGCGCTGAGGCGCTGGGCCTCCTCCTGCCGCTGTGCCAGCAGCTCCTCCCCCCGGCGGTGGTCAGCGGCCAGCCGAACGAGGTCGTGCTGGCCGCCGCGGGCCTGGCTGAGGCGATCGAGGGCGGACACCCGGGCGGCATCAGCCTCCCGCCAGGCCGCCTCGGCGGCGGCCGTGTCGGGGCAGGCCTCGGGCAGACCCGCCAGATCCTCGGAGGCGAGCAGCCCGCGCAGCTCGATCATCTCCTTGTCGTAGGCCGCCAAGCGTTGGGCCCACTGCTCCCGCTTCTCCGGAGCGACCATCGCGGCCTCGGCCGCCTCCGCCGTCGGGAACGCGGTGGCGGCCAGGTCCCGGGTCAAGCGCAGGGCGCAGGCCTCCTGCCGTCTGAGGGCCTGATCGTGGGCCACACCGCTGGCCGCCAGATCGGACAGGGCGACCTCCAGGGGCCCGAACGCCGCCAAGGCCGCCACGGGGTCGCTGCCTTCCCCCAGCTCCGCTTCGATCTCCGCCTCCAACGCCTGCGCTCTCGCCTCCGCCTCCCGGACCACCTCCCACGACAGGGCGATCCGCGTCTTGGCCTGCCGCAGGCTCTCCTCCAGCGTCTGGAGAGCGTGGTCGTGGGCGAGCAGGGCTTTCTCCAGACCCTCCAGGGTGTTGGCGGCGGCATCGGCCGCCCGCAGGGCCGCCACGGCCTCCTCGGCCCGAACCCTGGCCTCCTCCGGCGCCTTGGCGGCCTCGCCGGCCTTCTCCACCACCCCTGAGCGCTCCGCCTCCGCCTGCGCCTGCGCCGCCGCCGCCGCCTGGGCCGCGCGACTGGCGGCCTCCACCTCCCGCTCAGCGGCCTGGATCTCCCCCTCGCCGGGACGGGGGTCGCCAGCGATGGCGGGGGCGGGATGGTCGGTGGCGCCACAGACGGGACAAGGGAGGCCAGCCGTCAGGTTCCGGGCGAGGTGGGCCGCCATGCCGCTGAGCTGGCGCCGCCGGAGCTCCAACAGGGCAGCGGTGGCGCTGTTGCGGCGGGCGTCCGCCGCGTTTCGGGCGGTGAGAGCCGCCTGGACGCGGGCCTCGGCACGGGGCAGGGCAGCGACCGCCTCGGCCTGGAGGCGCGCCTCCTCCGCCGCACGCCGCAATCCCTCCCGCTGATCGCGCGCCGTGCGCGCCGTCGCGACAGCCTCGTCCGTGGCCTGGCGTTCCAGCCGCCGGGTGGCCAGCGCGGCCTCCATCGCCCGGGCCTCCTGGTCCGCGCGCTCCAGCTCCGCGTCGGCCTCCCGCTGCCGTTCCCGCGCCCGCGCGGCCTCCTGTGCTTTGCTCACCAGGGCGCCAACTTCCGCGCGCCGTGCCGCCAGGGCGCCGCTGGCCCGGCTCAGGGTGGCCGGGCCGGGCAGGGAACCGAGGTCGAGGGCGCGGAGGACGGGCGGCAGGGCCAGGGCCGCCGCCCGGGCCTGGTTCGCTTGGCCCAGCAGCACGCCCACCCGCTCCACCTCCGCCGCAAGGACCGTCCGCGCCGCGCGTTCCGCGTCCAGGCTGGGGCGCAGGGCTTCCGCCCGCTCGGCCCGCCGCAGCCGCTGCCGGTAGTCCTCCACCACCGGCGCCTTGCCCTCCTGCTCGGCCAGCCGGGCGACGGCGGTGGTTCGACGGGTCCAGCGATCGGCCAGGGCGAGGCTCGACTGCCGGGCCCTCTCCGCCGCATCCAACGCCCCGGAGGCCTCCGCCACGCGGGCTCCGGCCGCCGACACCACCCGCTCCACCCGCTCCAGCAGCCGATCGAGGGCCGCCTGATCCGCGGGCGCCTCCTCCTCCTCTTCCCCCCGCCAGGGGTACCACTCCCGCGCCGCCTGCTGCCGCAAGACCTCCTGGCCGCGCTCCGTTTCCATCGCCCGCAGGCGGGCCCCCTTGGCCCGCTCCTCCAACCACAGCGCCGCCCGCTCGAACAAAACGGTGTTGAAGAGGGTGCGCAGGAGGGTTTCCCGGTCTTCGGCCCTGGCGCGCAGCACCTCGGCAAAACGGCCCTGGGGAAGCAGGATCACCTGACGAAACTGGGCGGCGGTCAGGCCGATCAGCCCTTCCACCTCGCGGGGGACCTCCGTGGTGCGGCGGGCGATGGGCTGCCGCTCGACGCCCCGCACCCGAAACAGGACCGCCCGGGGGGCCTTCGCCGGCATGCCGCCCCCGCGGCTGCGCGGGGCGTTGTGGGCGGGTGAGCGCTCCACCCGGTAGCGGGCTGCGCCGCAGGAAAACTCCAATTCCACCCGCGGCACCGCCCCGGGGGGAGCATGATCTGAGCGCAGTCCCTTGACGTTGCGATCGCCCGACACCTCTCCATAGAGGGCAAAGCAGAGGGCATCAAGCAGAAAGGTCTTGCCGGCGCCGGTGGGGCCGTGAATGAGAAACAACCCCTCCCGGCTGAGGCCATCGAAGCCGATCCGCACGGGGTCGGCGTAGGGCCCGAAAGCCTCGATGGTGAGGAGGTGGGGTTTCATGGACCATCGTCAGCCGGCCGGCCGCTGGCCGCCTCCAGAGCCTGTCGGAGGAGTTGCCCCTCGATGGCCAGCGGCGCGCGGCCCTGCTGATCCGCAAAGAAGGCCATCAGCAGATCCAGCGGCGCGGCGGCCTGGCGGATCCGCCGGTGGCGCTCGCTGAGGGGAACGCCCTCCGCCAGGGGTGGCCGGTGGCGCAACTCGGCGATGTGGGGGAAGCGCCGCTGCAGCCGGGCCCGAGCCTGAAGGGGCAGCGCCTCGTCAGTGAGGATCACACGCACCCGGGCTCCGGCGGCACGCTCCAGGGCGGGATCCTGCAACAATTGATCGATCCTGCCCTCCAGGGTCGCCAAGGGGCGTCCCACCCCCAGGACCACGGTCTCCACGCTCGGCACCCCCCGGTCGTCCAGCTCCACCAGGCGCACACCCTTGCGCTGCCCCTCCTCGGAAAACGAATCGGGCAGCGGCGAACCGCAGTAGGCCAGGCGGGGCCCGTCCAGCTCCTGGGGGCGATGGAGATGGCCCAGGGCCACGGCGTCAAATCCAGCAAAGGCGCCCACGCTCACCCGATCGACATTGCCCACCGTCAGCTCCCGTTCCGACTCGCAGGGTTGCCCCCCCGCCACGAAGGTGTGCGCCACCACCACGGAGCGATGACCCGGGCGGCCGCGCAGATCGCGGCGCAAACGGTCCAGGGCCAGGCGGGTGACCGCGTCATGGCGGAGCCGACCGGTGGCGCCAGGGATCGTCGCCCCCTCCGCGCCCGCCGCCTCAGGCCCGATCCCGTCCAAGACGCCATCCTCCAGACCAGGCCCGTCCACCGCTGGATCGAGATAAGGCAGCGGATAGATCGCCACGGGCCCACCCCCCCGCCGCGGAACAACGATCACCGGCTCCTCCGCGCGCCGCACGTCGCCCCGGATCGCCACACCCAGCCGCGACAACAACGGGTCGTACACCGACACCCGCACGTGGGAATCGTGATTGCCCGCGATCGCCACCACCGCCGCCCCCGTCTCCCGCAACCGCGCCACCGTGTCCGTGAACAGCCGCACCGCCTCGGCCGGGGGAATGGCCCGGTCGTAGATGTCGCCAGCGATCAGCACCGCGTCCACCGCCCCCTCCCGGGCCAGCTCCACCATGCGCTCCAACGCCGCCGCCTGCTCCTCCAGCAGGGAGGCGCCATGAAAGGAGCGCCCCAGATGCCAGTCGGAGGTGTGGAGAAACCGCATCAGCCGTCCACCGCCGCCGCCATGCGCGCCACCTGAACGATCGGACCCACATCATGGACGCGCAGCACCGCCGCCCCGCGCGCCACCGCCAGGGCGCAGACGGCCGCCGTGCCCCACAGCCGCGCCCGCGGCCGCGGTTCCCCCAACACCGCGCCAATGAAGCGCTTGCGGGAGGGGCCCACCAGCAATGGGACACCCGCCGCCGCCAGCTCCGGCAGGCGCCGCAGCAGCTCCAGGGTGTGGGCGGTGCTCTTGGCAAACCCCAGCCCCGGATCCCACACGATTCGCTCCGCCCGCACCCCCGCCGCGAGGGCCTGCTCCGTGGCGCCCTCCAACTCCCGCCGCACCTCCGCCACCACATCCCCGTAGCAGGCGAGGCCATCCATCGTCTGGCTGTCGCCGCGGCTGTGGGTGAGCACGACGGGACACCCCGCCGCAGCGACCAGGGGCAGCATGGCCGGATCGCGCAGGGTGCCGCCGGCCGCCGCCGGGGTGACGTTGGCGCCGCGCACGTCGTTGATCCAGTCGGCGCCCGCCGCCAAGGCGGCCTCGGCCACGGCGGCATGGAAGGTGTCGATGGAGAGAACGGCCTCGGGCCAGGCGGCCCGGATCGCCCGCAGGGCAGGCAGCAACCGGGCCTGTTCCCCTGCCGCGCCCACCGCCTCCGCCCCCGGACGGGTGCTCTGCGCCCCCAGATCAAGCACGGCCGCCCCCTCGCGCAACTGACGAGCCGCTTGCCGCACGGCCGCCTCCACCGTCGACAGACGGCCCCCATAGCTGAAGGAGTCGGGCGTGAGGTTGAGCACCCCCCTCACGACAGCGGGCCCCTCGGGGCGCAGCGGTGGCGGCCAGGACGACAACCGCTGGGCGGCAACGCGGGACAAGGGCGGGGTGGTGGGGTGGGGCGATTCTCCCGCGCGGGGGCGCCGGGCCGCGCCAGGGGAGGATTTCTGCCAGATGGTCCGACGGGGGAGCCCATGGAGCTGGTGTGGATCCTGGGAGACCAGTTGTTGCCGGACCATCCGTTGCTGGGGGCACCGTCAGCGGAGCGGGTGGTGGCGCTGGTGGAATCGGCGCCCCGGGCCCGGCGCCTGCGCTACCACCAGCAGAAGCTCACCCTTCTCTTCGCCGCCATGCGCCACCACGCCGCGGCGCTGGAGCGGGCGGGCCATCGCGTTCTCTATCACCGCTTGGAGCAGCCCCTGGCGGTTGGCGACGCCCCGACGGACCAGCCCGACAGCGGCGAGGTGCTCGCCGCCTGGGTCCGTGTTTACGCCATCCACGCCATCCACCTCCTCGAACCGAACGACTTCCACCCCCAAGCCGCCCTCCCCGCCCTGGCCGAACGGCTCGGCATCCCGATCCACACCCACCCGTCCACCCAGTTCCTGGTGCCCCGCCAGACGTTTCTCTCCTGGGCCGGAGAGCGACGCTCCCTGGTCATGGAGCAGCACTACCGGCGCCTGCGCAAGGAGCTCGGCGTGTTGATGACGGAGGACGGCCAGCCTGCGGGAGGGGTCTGGAACATGGATGCGGACAATCGCCAGACCCGGGCCCGATTCCGCAAGGCCCGCCCCGTTGTGCCGGCCCTTCCCCCTGCCTCGACGGATCCGGTTGTGGCTGAGGTGGCGGCCCAGGTGGCGCGCCTCTTTCCGGACCACCCCGGCCGGGCGGCGGAGCTGTGGCTGCCCGTCACCCGGTCGGGAGCCCTGGCCTGGCTGGAGCGTTTCGTGGCGGAACGGCTGGCGGGGTTTGGCCCCTGGGAAGACCTGATGGTGGACCAGGAGCCGGTGCTGTTTCATTCCGTCCTCTCGCCCCTGCTCAACATCGGCCTGCTGACGCCGCTGGAAGCCGTGCGGGCCGCGGAGGGGGCACTCGCGGAGGGGCGGGCGCCCCTGTCGTCCGTGGAGGGCTTCGTGCGGCAGATCATCGGTTGGCGCGAATTCATCCACGGCATGTATTGGCGCCACATGCCGACCTATGCCTCCGTGAATGCCCTGGAGGCCCATCGGCCCCTGCCCGATTGGGTGAGCAGCGGCGAAACGGAGATGCGCTGCGTTCGTCGAGCGATCGAAGGCGCCATCCGCCTGGGCTACAACCACCACATTCAACGCCTGATGGTGCTCGGCAATTATTTTCTGCTCGGCGGCTATGAGCCCCAGCAGGTGTTGCGCTGGTATCTGGAGATGTACAGCGATGCCTATGACTGGGTCATGGTGCCCAATGTGCTCGGCATGGTGCTCTACGCGGATGGGGGATGGCTGGCCACCAAGCCCTATGCGGCGGGTCCCGCCTATCTGGATCGCATGGGCGACCATTGCGCCCGGTGCCGTTACAAGCCGACCGTCCGCACAGGACCGGAGGCCTGCCCCTTTCAGGCGCTCTATTGGGCCTTCCAGAGCCGCCACGCCGACCGGTTCCGCAAGCACCCGCGCCAGGCGATGATGATCCGCCAACTGGATCGCCTCGGCGACGAGACCCGTCGCGGCTATGAACAGGCGGCAGAAACCTTCCTGGACGCGCAGGCGTGAAGGCAAGGCAACCAACAGCGGGACTTCAGAAAAAATATCTTCAGACAGAAGAGTATTCAAGAAGTAGATCAACCAGGGCCGCCGTGATCGGATCCCCCACCTTGCGCTCCACATCGAGATAGATGGGACTGCTGTTCAGCTCCAAAAAAATCCATTCCTGCCGCTCGGTCCGCTTGATGTCAATACCGGTGAAACGCAGACCACAGGCGCGAGCGGCTTGGCGGCAAAGGTCCTGGACCTCGGACGGCAAGGTGACGGCTTCGTACTCCGCTTGTCCGCTTCTGTACACGGGATCATCGCGAAAGTCGAGATGGGGTTCCGGCGTGCGAATGGCGACAGCGGAAACAATGTGATCACCCACCAGGACCACGCGCACATCCGCACCGAGGATGCGCTCCTGAAAAATGACTGGCGCGGCGCGCACAAACTCCACCTTGGCCAAGACCTCTTCATCCAGCCGCCGGGTGATCGCCCCGCCGAGGAGGGGTTTGAAGATCACCTCCCCCTGGCGATCGCGCTCCGCGGCATGAAAGGCGCGGATGCGGTCGGGATCATTGCTGATCAAGGTGCGCGGCAGACGCGCTCCCAGCCGGCGGAGCACATCCAGTTGAAAGGGCTTGAATTGCAAGGCGGCCCCCGCCTGTGGGGGATTGACAAGGCGCACGGCAGCATGGTCCAGACTCAGTAGAAGGGCCATCAACCAGCCAGTGCGCTCTCGGGCCTGCATGTAGCGGGCAAACCAATCGGCATGGAGGCGCAGCGCCGGGTCTTGTCGAACCACGGGCGGGTGGGGCGAGGGCACCGCTCGAACATAAATGGATTTACAATCGAATAACGGCAGCCCGGCGTAGCTCACCTCCCCCTCCCAGCTGGACACCGATGTCCTGGCATTCAGGGCATCGGCCTCCAGCAGCAAGGGCGTGGCGCCACGACGGGTCAGCTCAGCCGCGACAGCCCGAACCTGCGGATCTTGCGCAAAACCGAAAATTCCTACACAGGCGGACATCTCACTGGGGATGCGTTAAGATGCTGCTGAATAACCTTAGCCACCTGTCTGGCGACTTCACATCGCGTTCCGCATGATCCCCCCAGACGAAACGTTCAACAGTGCTCCCGCGCCTGATGTCGCCAATCCCTTCATTGGCTATGCCCTTCCCGAGTGGGTGACCAATTCTGGACCTCCCTTCGCCGAGTGTGGCTTGCTTCCGGAGCATTTTCCCCCTTGCGTTTTCCCTCCTGTAGTTGAGCCAGAAGGTTCGGTCGACAACACGGATCTCTCTGGTGTGGATTCTGGTTTCGCTCAGCCGGCACCTCCCACCGATTCGCCGGACTTCGGTCTCTGCACCACCATGGCTGTCGGGGAAGAAGCAGGTGACATGCTCATCGGCAGCTGCTGGCCGACTTGTTTTCTCCCACCACCCATCGACGTTCCTTCCCCCACGACCCTGGAACCTGGGGAGAATGGCGAGGTTGACGGCAAGCCTGACCCCGAAGGCTTGATAGACCCTTCGGAGAATGTATTCATTCCTTGGCGGCAGGAGTGGGCCGTGGACCCAGAGCTGGTTCCAACGGATTCCGCCATTCCCTCAGAGAGCTTGATTGATGACCCGTTCACTTCAGACTCCAGGCCCGCTGTTGAGACTGGAGAGAACTGGGAAAACGCCGGTGCAGATAATTATTTCAATACTAATGTTTCATACAATGTTACTGAGGAACAAGATTTCTCAGGCGATCACTCCCTAAACCAGACCGAAGATTACCAGATTTACACTACTTATCTATTCACACTTGATATCCCATACTATTGGTGCGGAGTTGATTCTTCACTTTATTATTCAGTATCCGACGATTGGTCTGAATCACCGGATTACATTGAACTTGCAGATAACGAGATGAATCCTGCGAATTCTGATCAGCTATTAGATTACGAGAATTTATATGGCAATCCCGAATCTGAGTGGATACCTGATGAACACAACGGTGAATATCAAGTTTATGAGACAAATTCCATCGATCTTGAAAATGATAGCATACCTCCCCATATATATAGGGGTTTGGGTTCAAGTGATCAAATCAAGCCTTGGTACCGATCTGTCATCCTTCCTATTTGCCATTTGCAACCCCTTGTGGAGGTTGAGTCAGGTTCTGATCTAATGATGTCTTTTACTAAAACTTTAAATGAAGACTTAAACTCTGAGCTGAAGACTAATAACAGCTCGGACCTCATTTCTCTCACTTCCCAGGTGCCAGCTTCGATTGGCGAATCTTCATCAATAGATGGGGGGAATCCGGGCTCCATCGCTAGAGAAACAGGTGTTTTTCAAATCTCAACTCTGGTGAATCCCACGCAACAGCCAGCCGCCAGCTCGAACAGTCGGCTCCCGTCGCCGGCTCCTGCGGACGAACTCGCGGAGGAGAACGCGTCCAACCCCGGAATCCTTCCTTCGGCTGCCGTGGCTGGTTCACCACCGCTGGATCCAGCGGTTTTGCTTCTGTTGGAGGACAGTGGCGTCACTCCCCAGGCCCTGGACCAGTTCGATCTTCCCCTCGTTGCCCGCAAAGATTGACGATGGAAGCCACCAGACCCCTCTGAGGACGAGCCTCGCAACGACACAATCATCTTTGGCCGCGTCACCAGCTGCGGTCTCCGTTCTTTTGAGCGTGTCCCCATGGCCCATCCACCGGCGGCGTTCATCGGTCTAGGTGCCCTTGGCGCTCCAATAGCCGCCAATCTTCTCGCCGGGGGCGTGCCGCTCACAGTGCACAACCGCACCAGGGATCGGGAGCGTCCCTTGCGGCAATTCGGGGCATTGGGCGCGGACAGCGTCGCGGCGGCCGTGGCCGGCACGCGCGTGGTCATGTTCTGCCTGAGCGATGGTCCAGCGGTGGAGGAGGTGCTGCGGGGCCCCGGGGGCGTTGTGGAGGGTTGGTCCTCCATCACCGCGATAAGCGCCGACACCGAAGATTCGCCCCCGCTGGTGATCGACTTTTCAACCATTGAGCCCGGTCGCACGCGGCGGCTGGCGGAACAGATGGCCGAGCACGGCATCGACTGGCTGGATGCGCCGGTCACGGGCGGCACCGAGGGGGCCCGCGCCGGCACGCTCTCCATCCTGGTGGGGGGCGCGGCGCCGGCCCTGGAGCGGGCCAGACCCCTGCTGCAGATGGTCGGGAGCACCATCACCCATTTCGGCCCGGTGGGCGCCGGACAGCAGGCCAAGGCCATCAATCAGATCCTGGTGGCCGGCAGCTACGCGGCGGTGGCGGAAGCCATGGCCCTCGGCCAGCGGTTGGGTCTGCCCATGGACGACCTCCGTCGGGCGCTCGCTCCGGGCGCCGCAGGCTCCTGGGCCCTGGAGCACCGCGCCGCCGGCATGGTCGAGGGCCGCTTTCCCCTTGGATTCCGCCTGGCGCTGCACCGCAAGGATCTGGCCATCGCCCTGGAGGCCGCCGCCGACACCGGTCTGGAGTTGCCTGTGTGCCGCACGGTGGCGGCCATGGAGGATGCCCTCCTGGCGGCGGGACACGGCGACGAGGATGTCTCCGCCCTGGTGCGCTGGTTCCAGGAGCCCGGCATCCAGGGTCTCGGGGACCGTTTCCCCCAAGCCTGACCTCGGCGGGGTTCCTTCGCTCGCCTCAGGGGCGGCGTTCCTTGCCATCGGATCTCTGGCCATGCAGCATGACCAGCGTCCCACCATGATTCCGTCAGGTTTTCGCCGATGCCATCCTTTGCCCAGAGCGCTGTTGAGATCGTGGTGGGCATCGGCTTGCTCTTCGCCGGCGGAGAGCTCTTCGTCGCCGGCTCCGTGGCGCTCTCGCTCCTGTTGGGAATTCCGCAGATCGTGATCGGTCTGACGGTGGTGTCTCTAGGCACCAGCGCTCCGGAATTGTTCGTCAGTCTGCTGACCACCATTCAGGGAAACATGGGCATCGCCGGGGGAGACAACCTGGCCTTGAGCAACATCATCGGCAGCAACATCTTCAATGTGTTGGTCGTGTTGGGACTCAGCGCCGTGATCATGCCCCTGCGGGTGCAGAGTCGCCTGGTGCGCCGCGATGTGCCCCTGCTTCTCGGGGTGTCGATGGCGGTGTGGGGAATGGCCTCGGGGGGGCGGGTCACCTGGCAGGCGGGGGCGGCCTTGTTGGTGGGGACAGTGATGAATGTGATCTGGGAAATGCGCACGGCCCGCGAACATCCGGAAGAAGGCGACGCCTTCGATGCCTCCGAAGCCAGCCCGCCCTGGCTGGCCGGTGTGAAACTGGCGGCAGGTCTCGCTCTTCTCGTGGCCGGGTCCCAGGTGCTCGTGAAGGGGGCCACCGCCATTGCCCTGGGCCTGGGGGTGAGCACCACGGTGATCGGCCTCACCATCGTGGCCGCCGGCACCTCCATGCCCGAACTGGTCACCTCCGCCGTGGCCGCCTATCGGGGCACGGCCGATCTGGCCATCGGCAATGTGATCGGCAGCAACCTTCTCAATCAACTGGTCATTCTCGGCCTCTGCGCTGCGGTTTCCGGCACCCGCGGCCTGGGCGTGGACCCGGTGATGGTGCAGCGGGATCTGCCGATCATGGTGCTCACCACCCTGGCCTGTCTGCCCATCTTCTGGACCCACGGGGTGATTTCCCGTCGGGAGGGGGCCCTGCTCCTGGTGCTTTATGGCGCCTATCTGATGGAGCAACTCCTCCTCAACCTGGCGCCAGCTCTTTCCGAACCGTTTCGTCTGTTTGCCGTGGTGGTGCTGGCACCCGTGGTGCTTGTGTTTCTCACCTGGCAGGTGTTGGCCTGGCGAGAGCAGCGCAAGACACACGGGTGAGGTCGTTGCTGATCAGCGATCCGCGCTTGAGCCGGTCTGCGGGCCTGCCGCCGCGGTGACCGGCTCGCCCGGCCCCTCAAGCTCCAGCAGCCAACGGCGCAGCAACGGCAGGCTGAGGCCGATCACGTTGGAGAAGCAGCCCTGAAGTTCCTCCACCATCAGGCCCCCTCGCCCCTCCAAGGCAAATCCCCCCGCGCATTGCAGCGGTTCTCCGGTGGCGACATAGGCCGCGATCTCCGCCGCGCTCAGGGCTGCGAACCGCACGCGAGTGGCCACCGTGCTGGTTCGTGGAGGGCTGACCTGCTCTGGCCAGGGGATCAGGCAGTGTCCGGTGAGCAGCTCCCCCCACCCACCGGCCATGCGCCGCCAGCGCTCGATCGCCTCCATCGCATCGGCCGGCTTGCCGAACACCTCCCCCTGGAAGACGAGCAGGGAGTCACACCCCAACACCGCGCGGATGTCCCCCTCGTCGCGCCCTCCCCTGGCCCGGGCCCGCAGGCGATCACCCACAACAGCGGCCTTCGCCTGCGCCAGCCGCCGCGCCAGACGGGCCGGGTCGGCATCCTGGATCGCCTCCTCCGCCACACCGCTCACCTCCACCCGATGGGGAATGGCGGCCTGCTCCAGCAGGCGGCGCCGGGCGGGGGAGGCGGAGGCGAGCAACAGCATGGGACAGGCCCGACAGGCCTTCACCCTGGCACGGGTCCAGGGTCGAGCTGGAGCCGCAGCCAGGACCCGTCCGGAGCCAGCAGCGCCAGCCGTCGGGCCCGCAGGTGATACCCGCCGTCTCCGGGGAGGGCCTCCGCTCGGGCCAGGCCCCCCGACCCGTAAAGGGGATCGCCAAGCAATGGCGCACCGATGGCGGCGCAGTGGATGCGGATCTGATGGGGCCGGCCGCTGGCGATCGCCACCTCCACCCAGTCCCCGTCCGTGCCGCGCTCCAGGAGGGTGAGGGTGCTTCGGGCGGGCAGATCGCCGGGGCGAGGGTCCAGGGCGGCGCACCAGATCGAGCCGAGCCGAGCATGGGGGCGGCGGCCGATCGGTGTCCGGATCCTCAGCGGCACCCCCGGAGCCAGGTCTGCGGGCAGGCCACCGGGGACCACCAGCGCCTCATACACCTTGCGGCAGAGGTCCCGCGGCGGCCCGCCCTCTTGAGCGAGGGCCGAGGTGCTCTCCCGCAGCCGGGCGCTGAGCCAGCGGCGGGTGGCCCGCTGCCGCGCACAGACCAGCAGGCCACTGGTGAAGCGCCCGAGGCGATGCACCGGCCGGGGGACGCCGCGGGGATCCCCGCCATGGCGGCGCTCCAACAGGCGCAGCGCGGTGTGATCCAACCAGCCGCCGGCGGGCAGCACGGGCAGACCGGCGGGCTTGTCGATCACATGCAGATCGCCATCGTCGAGGACCACCCGCCAGGAGCGGGGCACCGCTCCCTCCATCCAGGGAGGGCGATGCCAGGAGAGCTGATCCCCGGGCGCCAAGGCCCCGTCCTCGCGGATGAGGGCTCCATTGCGCCGGAGCTCTCCTCCCGCCAGACGCTCCCGCCAGACCGCCAGGGAGCTGTGGGGATGGCGGTCGGCCAGAAACGCCACGGAGCTGGGGACGGTCGCCGCGATCCGGTCGTGATAGATCCAGCCGCCATTGAGGGCCGGGGGCAACCAATCCGCCCCCTCAGCCCCGACTCCCGGCTCCGCGCTGGCCACCGTCCGGCATCAGTCCACCAGGCCGTGCTCCAGGGCATGGCGCACGAGCTCGGTGCGGCTGGAGGTGCCCGTTTTGATGAACAGGCGACTGACGTATTTCTCGACGTTGCGGATGGAGGTGTCGAGCTGCCGGGCGATCTCCTTGTTCATCAGCCCCTCCGCCACCAACTGCAGCACGCTCGCCTCCCGGGGGGTGAAGTCGAACGCGAGGGCCGGGGCAGGCTTTTTCACGCCGCCGGTGCCGAGCATGGAACGGATCTCGGTGATCTGACGGGCCATCTGGCCGATGTCGGCGTCGGCGAAGCGGGCGGCCTCCGCCAGCAGCCGCTCCTGGCGCCGCACGACGTTGCGCAGGCGGGCCACCAGCTCCTCCGGATCAAACGGCTTCGGGATGTAGTCATCCGCCCCTGCGGTGAAACCGGCGATGCGATCGGTGGTCATCCCCTTGGCCGTGAGGAAGATCACCGGAGTGCCACCGAGCCGTTCATCGGCCCGCAGGCGCTTCAACAGCCCGAAGCCATCGCAGCGGGGCATCATCACGTCGGTGATCACCACATCGGGAACGAGCTGCTGGGCCTGGGTCCAGCCGTCCTCGCCGTCATTGGCGGTGATCACCTGGAAGCCCTCGTCCTCCAGAAACGCCTTCACGGCGGTCCGCAGGCCGGGTTCGTCATCCACCAGCAACACCCGCACCGGCAGCCGTTCCGCCTCGGCGGCCATCGCGTCGGGTTGGGGGTCTCCAGCGGGTACCGGACCAGGGGCGTCAACGGGGGTGGAGGGGTCCATGGGAAAAGCCAATCGACCCACCCTAAGGACGACGGGCACCCGGCACCACCTGTTCCCGTTCCAGCCGGGTGCCACTGAAGCCCAGGCGCCGGGCCTCCGGTCCCAGGGTGGCGGGATCCTTGCCGGCCTGCTCGGGGAAGCAGGCGGCCCACCAGATCTGATGGTCGAGGCGATTGGCGGGGGTGATCGCACCGCCGGGATTGAGATCGCGCAGGATCAGCACGCCCCGGGCCTCGCCGCTTCCGCCGGTGACGCGCATCGGCTGGGTGGGACCGCAGTTGAGCACGTCTGTGGAGACGATGACCCGATCCTCCGTCTGCTCCCAGATCTTCAGCCGCCACACCAGCGGTTGGGACGGATCCGGCTGGCGGCCGAACACGCCCAGGCGCCAGCGCCCCTTGAGGGTGCTCCTCTTCGTCAACACCACCAGATCCGGCGGAGGGGAAGGGTCGCCGCTGAAATCGGGGTCTTCGCGGGCAAAGGGGGGAGGGGCGACCGCAGCCGGGGTCTGCCCCGGCTGGACCGGGACGGCGGGCGCCGCCGTCGCCGAAAGAAGCGGCAGGGCCAGCTGAGCCGCCAGGGCCGGCCGCCAGAACCGCGTCGCCCGTCCTCGCCGGCGGGGGCTGGCGTCCAGCAAAGCCGCGAAAAGGTTTGTCAGCATGACGTCATGCTGACCTATCTCGATCACAACGCCACGACCCCTTGTGCCACAGCGGTGGTGGCGGCGATGGCGCCCTGGTGGCAGGAGCGGTTCGCCAATCCCTCCAGCCGGCTCTATCGTCCGGCCCTGGAGGCGTCTGCCGCCGTGGAGCAGGCCCGCGCCCGCGTGGGCCGGGCCCTGGGGATGGGGGAAGAGGCGGTGGTGTTCACCAGCGGCGCCACCGAGGCCAACACGCTCGCCCTGCGGGGGGTGGTGGAGGCGGCCGGGGAGGCGGGCCAGCGGCGCCGCGCCGTGGTCACCCTGGCCACGGAGCACCGCGCCGTGCTCGATCCCCTCGCTGCCCTGGCCCGCCGGGGCCTCCCCCTCACGGTGTTGCCGGTGGGGAGCGACGGCCTGGTGGATCTGGATCGCCTCGCCGAGGCCCTCACGCCCGACACCCTGCTGCTCTCGGTGATGGCGGCCAACAACGAGATCGGCGTGCTGCAGCCCCTGGAGTCGATCGCGGCCCTCTGCCGCCGCCAGGGGGTGCTGCAGCATTGCGACGCCGCCCAGGCCGTCGGGCACAACCCGCGTTCGATGGCGGACGCGGGAGTGGCACTGCTCACCCTCAGCGCCCACAAGTTCCACGGACCCAAAGGGATCGGGGCCCTCCTGATCCGCCCCGGCGTCAGCGTTGCCCCCCAGCAGCTCGGAGGCGGCCAGGAGCGGGGACTGCGGGCCGGCACGTTGCCGGTGCCCCTGATCCTGGGCCTGGCGACCGCCCTGGAGCTGGCCCTGGCCGATCAGTCAGAGCGGTCGGAGCGGCTCACGGCCCTGCGGGATCAGCTCTGGCGCCGGCTGGAGGCGCTGGGGGGCGTCACGCGCAACGGCTCCGCCACCCGCGCCCTCCCCCACAACCTCAACATCACCGTGGCGGGGGTGGATGGAAGCGGGCTGCACCAGCGGCTCCGACGGCGGCTGGCGGTGAGCAGTGGCTCCGCCTGCGGCCAGGGCAGCCCCTCCCATGTGCTGGCCGCCCTGGGGCGCACGCGACAGGAGGCGGCCGCCTCGATTCGCTTCGGACTGGGGCGCGACACCGGCCAGGCGGAGGTGGACGCGGCTGTGGAGGCGGTGGCCGAGGCGGTGTGCATCCTGCGGGCTCCTGCCTAGCGTTGGTCCTCCCCAGGGTCCGACGCCTTGAATCAAGCCCCCCGCTCGCACCCCCGCTTGAACGTGGGCCAGGCCCTGCGGGAGGGCTGGCAGGCCTTCGGGCGTGCCCCCTGGCTGTTTGTGGCCTTCACCCTGCTGCTGGGCGCCCTGCAGCTTCTGCTGCAGGCCCTGCAACCGGAGTTCTCCTCGGAGCGGCTGACCCCGCCGCTGGGGGTGGATCCCTGGCAGGATCCGCTGGCGGTGTTGCCCCAGCTGCGCTACCTGACGGTGAGCCTGGCCCTGATCGTCCTCACCACCATCGCGGGCATGGTCCTCAATCTGTGGGGGATCTGCGGCATGGTGCGGGCGGCGTGGGTGGCCTTGGGGGGAGGCCGTCCGCGCTTCGCCACCTTCACCCGTTGGGACGGGCGCGCTCTGCTGCGGCTCTATCTGCCCGGTTTCTTGGTGGGCTGTGGCGTGTGCGCTGCGGTGGCGATGCTTGTGCTGCTGGCGGTCGTGATGGGCCGGCTGAACCCCTGGTTGATTGTTCCGCCCGGCCTGGTGATGCTCGCAGGCGCCGGGTATCTCTCGGTGAGCCAGTCGTTTCTGCCCCAGGTGGCCTTGCTCCATGACGCCCATCCCTTTGACGCCCTGGCCCGGGGCCGGCGGGTGGTGGATCCTGCCTGGCCGCGGGTGCTGGAGTTGATGAGCCTGACCGTTGTGCTGCTGCTGGTGGGCCTGTGCGCCTGCGGGGTGGGTCTGCTGGTGGCGATTCCGCTGGTGACCTGCGTGACGACAGCGGCCTATCGCCAGCTCTTCGGCGCGGAAGACCGCACGGGGCTCACCCAAGCCCTGCCCGATGGCCCGTTGTGAGCGCCACAAACCCCGCCACGCCCACCAGCGCCAAGAGGAACTGAGCGAGACGGCTGACGAGCATGCCCGCCACCACCGCCAGCCCCACCAGCAGGGAGCGGCGCAGGCGGAGCAGACCGAGGGGACCGAGGGAGGTGGGGGCGGTGAGCAGCTCGCCCAGGGCGGCACCCAGCAGGGGCCCCACCAGGGCACCGATCAGCGGGCCGCCCGCCGGCAGGGCGGGCAGAAGCCCCACCAGGCCTGCCAGCAAGCCGAGGGCGGAACCGATGTAGGCCCAGCGGGTGGCCTGCATCCTGGCGGCGCCGAGCACCAGACCCAGGGCGTCCGCCCCCCACCCCAGCAGCAGGAGCACCCCCGCCAGGAGCAGGGTCGGCCAGGCGGCGTTCCAGCCCACCGCCCAAAGCCACAGCAAGGCGCCCAGGGGGAGCAGGGCCAGGCCGGGCAGGACGGGCAGCAGGGTGCCCGGAATGGCCAGGAGCTGCACCGCCAGGGACGCCCACCAGAGCAGGTCAACCCGCGAGAGATGGGGCGCGGCGAGCGCGGGGAGAGCCAACGCGGCCATCAGCGGAGGTGACATCCGTGAAGGGTAGGGGGAACTGCGAAGCTGGCTCTCAGGAGGGGGCCGCGCAGGTGAACTCCCGCGCCGCTCCGAGGGGTTGGCGCAGGCGGAAGCGGGGATGGTCCGGATCCTCCAAGCTCCACCACCATTTGCCGTCGCTGAAGCTGGCCTGCCCGGCGTTGTTCGTGCGCGGCAGCTGAAGGCTGAGGTCGCGCCAGCGCAACACCACCCAGCCCCCCACGGGCACGGGCGCGGCACTGGGATCGGGGATCGTCGGGTCGTCCAGGGGACCGCGCACGAGCTGGGCGGTGAGGGGGTCGCCATCGCAGAGGTAGGCCTGCGGGGGGAGCGATGACGCGGCGCGGGCGGGCGGCAGCAGGGCCGGGGGGAAGAGGGTGGCTGCGATCACCAGCCAGCCCAGGAGGCCGGAGAGCCCGCGAACGGCCCCTCCCCGGCGCCGTTCCCGCCAGCACCACTGCGGGCGGAGGGTCTTCAGGAGCCGCCAGGGGTTCCGCTCGACTCTCCAGACTGGATGAACTGCGGGCATCGTGTGGCCGATCCGACGAGTTTTCATTCTCTCCACCCTGCTCTCGCCTCTGCGGACGACTCCCTGGAGGACGCCTTGGACGACGCCTTGGACGACACCTTGGCGCCGATCCTGGTGTTTGACGGCGGCTGCCCCTTCTGCCGCCACTTCGCCGAGCTGAGCGAGCTGCGGGCCGGCCTTCCCGGCCTGCGGATCCGGGATGGGCGCGCGGACGCGACCCTGCGCCAGGCCCTCGCTCGGCGCGGCTTTCATCTGCGGGATGGCGCGATGGTGATCGCGGGCGAGCGGGTGTGGCATGGCGCCGATGCGCTTCAGTGGCTCTGCTCCCGCATGGCGCCCAGCGCCGCCCTGCTCCAGGTGCTGGCGCCCCTGCTGGCGGACGGGGAGCGGGCGCGCCGCCTCTATCCCCTGCTGTTGGGGGCGAGGCGCCTGGCCCTGGGCCTGCGGGGGTTGCCCGAGGATCCAGACCACCGCCCTTGAAGCCTCCCGCCCGCCCGCTTCAACGGCGGCGCGCCACCCGCAGCTTGGCGGAGCGGCTGCGGGGATTGGCCGCCTGTTCCTCCGGGCTGGCGAGGATCGGCTTGCGCGTGAGGCGTTCCAGGCGCGGATCCGCCAGGAAGGCGCCCTTCACGCGCCGGTCCTCCAGGGAATGAAAACTGATGATCGCCAGCAGGCCGCCGGGGGAGAGCCAATCCGGCGCCCGCTCCAACAAACGCTCCAGGGCCCCCAGCTCGTCGTTCACGGCGATGCGCAGGGCCTGGAAGCTGCGGGTGGCGGGATGGAGGCGGCCATGGCGTGCCTTCGGCGGATGGCAGCCGGCGATGACGTAAGCCAGCTCGGCGGTGCCCCGCTCCCGCCAGGGGCGCTGGGCCCGCTCCGCCACCAGGCGCCGGGCGATGCGGCGGGAGAGGCGCTCTTCCCCCAGGGCGTAGAGAAGGTTGGCCAGCTGCGTTTCGTCGAGGCGATCGAGCAGGGCGGCGGCCGTTTCGCCCGTGGTCGGGTCCATGCGCATGTCGATCGGCCCGTCCGCCCGGAAGCTGAAGCCCCGCTCCGGCCGGTCCAGCTGGGGGCTGCTCACCCCCAGATCCGCCAGCACCGCCTGCACCGGCCGCTCAGGCGTGAAGGCCGCGAAGTTGCGGGCCACGATCCGCACCCGCTCGCCCCAGGGCGCCAGCTGGGCGGCGGCGGCGGCCCGGGCGGTGGCGTCCTGATCGAGCCCCACCACCTCCAGGGAGGGATGGGCCGCCAGCAGCAGGGCGCTGTGGCCACCGCCGCCGAGGGTGCAGTCGATCAACTGCGGTGGGGCGCCGTCCGGGGCGGGCGGCAGGGCAGCGAAGGCCTCCACCACGTCGGCGGCCAGCACGCTCTGGTGGGGGAAGGGGGTGGGCTCCATGGCTCTGTCCTAAGCGGGCTGCAACCGTGGCCCTGCTCGACAGTGGCGGCTGCGGGTGGTGCTCATACCTGGCGAGGTGCGGGCGGTGTTGGAGCCGATGAATGGGGTGGAGGCTTTGTTGGGCCGTTTGTTGGCCGGCAGCGGCCTGCGATTGCTGGAAGCGCTGCGGCTGCGGGTGAAGGATGTGGATTTCGAGCGGCGGGAGCTGACTGTGCGCGACGGCAAGGGGGGCAAAGATCGGCGCACGATGCTCCCGATGGGGCTTGGCGAGCGTCTGGGCGAGCAGCTGCGGACGGTGCGGCGCCTGCACGAGAATGATTTGGGCGAAGGATAAGGGCAGGTGTAGCTGCCAAGAGCGCTGTCCCGGAACGACCGGAACGCCGCCAGGGAGCTGAACTGGCAATGGGTGTTTCCGCAACATCAGCGCTGGCGCAATCCCGATACCAGGGAACAGGGCCGACACCATCTTGATCCAAGCCTGGTTCAGAAAGCGATTCGGAAAGCCGTGAAGGGCGCAGGGATCTCCGTTTCCCTTCAGGGGGCGGGACGAGCGAGTGCGAGCGTTCAGTCATTCCAGCCCTTGACGGCAGCCTGATTCCCGCTTGAATCTCATCAGGAGACTGCTTGCGATGACCACTCCGCCTGCGGGACTTTCAGGAGCTGACTGGTTGGCAACGCCACCCAGTGTCAGGTCGCTGATCCTTTCTCAGCAGGAGGAGATTCGGGTGTTGCGTCAAGAGAATGAACAGATGCGTCAACAGCTCACCGCCCTGGCTGCCG
>JBKDSZ010000041.1:0-29666 GCA_046340375.1 Cyanobacteriota bacterium
CTGACTGTCGCCTCCTGAATCGATTGACTCCTTGCCGCCGCGGCGGGACAACGGCGAGAGCGGAAGCCAGGCTGGAGATGTCCCTGAGCAGGGAAGCCTAAAGGTGTAATCCGGCTACGCTTGGCGCCCACACGACACATCCCAGCGCCTGCATGCCTCTGATGTCCCGGCATGCCGGCAAGATGAGCCTGGAAAGAGGACGTCTGCGCAAATCTCTATTTTTATTGAAAATTTAAATTGACAACGATTCTGAAGACCAATCTCTTCCCTGGCCTTGTGCCTGAATGTCAATGCTGCTGACAACACGAAGATGGCTGCCTGCCATTCAGCTGCAGAAGATGGGCGCCAAGCGTAGCCGGATTACACCTTTAGGCTTCCCTGCTCAGGGACATCTCCAGCCTGGCTTCCGCTCTCGCCGTTGTCCCGCCGCGGCGGCAAGGAGTCAATCGATTCAGGAGGCGACAGTCAGGGACCCCCTTGCCAGGGGGGTTCAGCCATCCTTCACGCCCTGCACAACCAAGCCAGTGGTTGAGCATTGGTTTACTCCTCTTGTGCCCCCTCCCGCAGGGCTCGCAGGGACGTTTTGATGCGACTAAGGTTGAGGGGAATCTGCTCGGCGCCGAGCAGGCTGCCGGGAGCATCTTCCCAGCTGGCGGAGAGCACGCCATAGCTCAGCCCCACCAACCCCAACAAAAAACACCACCCCGAGGCCAACAACGTGGCCGATGGAGGGATGTCCAGCAGATGACTGCTCACGAGCACATAGCTGGCGATGAACACCCCCATCCCCAGCACGGTGGGACCACCGGTGGCGATGGCGATGCGCCGCGCCATGCGGTTGGCCACCGCCTCGGGGATCGCCTGCTGTTTGCGCTGGCGCACCGGTTTGACGGTGGGAGGCACACTCCCAAAGGCTTTGGCGGCGCGCCGCTTCCGGTCAGGCATGGCGGATCGCTCAGCCGCGAATGCCGAGCTTCTCGATCAAGGCCGCGTAGCGCTCCTCGCTCTGCTGACGCAGGTAACCCAAAAGCCGCTTGCGTCGGCCGATCATCTTCAGCAGCCCCTGGCGGGAGGAGAAGTCGTGAATGTTTTTCTGCAGATGGCTGCTGAGCTGGCTGATCCGATCGCTGAGGAGAGCCACCTGCACTTCCACCGAGCCGGTGTCGGTGCCGTGCTGCTGATGGGTGTTGATCAGTTCCTGTTTGCGAAGCGTGGGAAGCGGCATGATCTGCGCTGGGCTCTAAGCAGTCGATCCAAAATCCTACCGCTTGACTTCCACACCGATCAGGCTACCGAGCGGGACAGCCAGCGCAGGCACTCCCCCAGCCAGCGATCGGTGCCCGCGCTGGCCTCCAGTCCCCCGGCGGCCACAGCCCGCAGGGCCGCATGAATCTCCCGGGGCTCGTAGCCCATGCCCAGCAGGGTGTTGTGGATCTCCTCCCCGTCGAGGTCGGCCCCTGAGGCGGGCTGCCCCGTCCCCCCAGCTGCGGCGGGGCCGAGCGGAGGCTCTTCCGGCGCGAGCAGGCTGAAGCGCCCCGGCAGCTTTTGCCGCAACTCCAGGCACAGCCGCTCCGCCGTGCGCTTGCCCACCCCCGGCGCCTGGCTCAACCGCCGACCATCGCCGTCGACGATGGCGTTCACCAGCTCCTCCATCGCCATCGCCCCCAGCAGGGCCATGCCCATTTGCGGTCCAACCCCGCTCACGGCGACCAGCTCGCGGAACAGATCTCGCTCCGCCCGGCTCGCGAAACCGAACAGCGTCCAGCCATCCTCCCGGATGCTCTGATGCACGTGCAGCGTCAGGGGGGTGCCCGGTGGGGGCAGGGCGGCCCATTGCCGCTGGCTGATCTGCACCACGTAGCCCCCCCCCTGGCAGATGAGCAGCAACCCGCAGCGGCTCGCCTGCTGCCAAGGGCCTTCAACCTCGCCCCGCAACCATCCGATCATCGACATCCCGCGCTGGCTTCCATGGTGCCTGCCCCGGCAAGGATCGCGAAAGCGGCAGGTCGCACGCGCTGCTGGCGAAGCTACCTTCAGACAAGTGTGCTCCGCCAGCGTGTCCGGACGCAGAGACAGGGATGGCTCTCCCGACGCCGCTGGGGGCGGGCGACCCGAGGCGGCGGGGTGCTTCTGGCGTCGCGGCCTCCTCCAGCTCGCTCTGGCGGCCCTGCTCGCCTGCGCTCTCACGGCCTGCGGCGGCCCGAGCACTCCCCCTCGGGCCATCCTGCTCCAGGCCCTGGCCCTGCAGATCCAGCTCACCCAGGCCGATGTGGCCCGCGCCCTCGGCCTGGACAGCGTGGGCGCGCCGCTCGTCAGCCGGGTGCGGGTGGAACGCCAGGAGCCGATTCCCGTCGGCGAGAGCCCCGGCCTGCGCCTCAGCGGGCGGTTCGACTGGCGCCTCGGCAAGGATCCCTTCCGGGTGGATGCCCCCTTCGAGATCTTTCTGGAGCGGGGGGCGCGGGGCGAGAGCTGGCGCCTGGCCCGCCCGGCCGGCCCCGCCCCCGAAGGCGGCCAGGCGTGGCTCACCTACCCGCTCCCCCTGCGGCCGGGCGACGCCCTGCCTCCAGCAGCGACCTGAACCCCCTCCCTTCGCGGGACGCGCCGCGCACAATGGAGGGCTCCTCCGCCGGGTTCCCCGTTGGCCCTCCCCCGCCTGCATCCCCGCACGATCGAGGCCGTCAAGGAACGGGCCGACATCGTCGATGTGGTGGGGGAGCACGTGCTGTTGAAGAGGAAGGGCCGAGAACTGGTCGGCCTGTGCCCGTTTCACGACGACAGCTCCCCGTCGATGACGGTGTCGCCCGCCAAGCAGATCTACTACTGCTTCTCCTGCGGCGCCGGCGGCAACGCCATCAAATTTCTGATGGAACTGCGGCGCCTCAGCTTCAGCGATGTGGTGCTGGAGCTGGCGCGCCGCTATCAACTGCCGGTGGAGACCCTGGAGGGCCCCCAGCAGGAGCGTCTGCGGCAGCAGCTCACCCGCCGCGACCAGCTCCATCGGGTGCTCAGCCTGGCGGCGGGCTGGTTCGCGGCCCAGCTCCGGGCGCCCGAGGGGGCCGGTGCCCTCGCCTATCTCAAAGACTCCCGCAGCCTGAAGGAAACCACCCTGGCCGACTTTCAGCTGGGCTATGCCCCCGATCGTTGGGACGGCCTCCTGCGCCACCTCGGCCAGGTGGAGGGCTTCGGCCCCGAGCTGCTGGAAGCCGCCGGCCTCGTGGTGGCCCGCAAGGGCGGCGACGGCTTCTACGACCGCTTCCGCCATCGCGTGATGGTGCCCATCCGTGATCGCCAGGGCCGGGTGATCGGGTTCGGCGGTCGCGCCCTCGACGGTGCCGAGCCCAAATACCTCAATTCGCCGGAAACGGAGGTCTTTGCCAAGGGCCAGCACCTCTTTGCCCTCGATCGGGCGGCCGATCCCATCCGCCGGGCCGACGCTGCCGTGGTGGTGGAGGGCTACTTCGATGCCATCAGCCTCCATGCGGCGGGCATCACCCACGCGGTGGCGGCCCTCGGCACCGCCCTGAGCCAGCAGCAGATCACCCAGCTCTGCCGCTGCTGCGACAGCAAGCGCCTCGTGCTCAACTTCGACGCCGACCGGGCCGGCGTGCGGGCGGCGGAGCGGGCCATCGGCGAGGTGGAACATCTCGCCCTGCAGGGCCAGCTCGACCTGCGGGTGCTGCGGCTCCCGGACGGCAAGGACGCCGATGACTTCCTCCAGCTCCGTGGCGCAGCCGCCTATCGCGCCCTGCTGGAGGAGGCGCCCCTCTGGCTGGACTGGCAGATCGAGCAGGTCCTGGCCGGGCGGGATCTCTCCCGGGGCGATCAGTTTCAACAGGCGGTGGCGGCCCTGGTGGCCCTGCTGGGCAAACTGCCCCAGAGCGCCGTGCGCAGCCGCTACCTGCAGATGGTGGCGGAACGCCTCTCCGGGGGCCAGGCCCGACTGGCCCTGCAGCTGGAAGCCGATCTGCGTCAGCAGGTGAAGGGGCAGCGCTGGCATGGGCGCTCCAGCCGCTGGGACTCCCCCGCCACGGGCGGCATCCAGGAACGGGCGGAAGCGGAGATCCTGCAGCTTTACCTCCACTGCCCCCGCCTCCGGGGCGAGATCCGCCGGCACCTGCGGAGTTGGGAACAGGAGGACTTCTGCCTGCGGCCCCATCGCCGCCTCTGGGGGCTGATCACCGAACTGGAGGAAGGCCAGCTCGGGGGGGAGCAGCTGGAGGCCATCACCCGTGGTGGCGAGCACGGCGACGCCCTGGCCGATCTTCCCCTTCCCGAGCTGCTCACCACCCGGCTGGCCATGGAGCAGGAGGAGGACGGTGGCGGGGAGGGAGGAGACCGCCTGGATCGGTTCATGCCCCTGCTGGAGCCCAGCGAGCTTCAGCGACAGTCGTTTCATCAACCGCTCCACCATCTGCGCGGAGCCATCGCCAGCCGGGCCCGCTTGAGCGCGGAGAAACGCTGCCGCCATCTGCTCGATGCCTGGCAGGCCGAGCGCCTCCACACCCTGGAACAGTGCCTGGCCCGCCTGCTGGAGGAGGACACCGACGAGGAGGCGGCCGAGCGGCCCGGCGGCGGGGCCCCGGTCCTCGACATGGAAAGCCAGCTGCAGCAACTTTTTGATGCCTTGAACCAGGACGCCCTGCGCCTGCAGGCGGAGTACTACGCCGAGCGCCGCCATCTGCGGGATCTCGATCAACATCGACGCACGGATCTCGTTGACATCGTCCGCACCACCTAGGGTTGAAGGAGAAGCGGGGCGCCCCGTGACCAGCCCTCTCACCTGTCCTCCCCCTCCTGGCTTCCCCGTCCCCGCCGATGAGGAGGAACGGCTGCGGGAGCTGGATCGCCTGGGCGTGCTCGGCACCAGCGGCGACCGTCACATGGACCGCCTGGTGGAGCTGGCCACGCTCACCTTTCACGTGCCCATGGCGGCCATTTCACTGGTCACCACGGATCGCCAGTGGTTTCTGTCCCAGAAGGGCCTGCCGGTCAACCAGACCCCAAGGGAGGTGGCCTTCTGTGCCCACGCCATCATGGGCACCCGGGTGATGGTGGTGCCCAATGCGCTGGAAGACGACCGCTTTCGCCGCAATCCCCTTGTCACCTCGGAGCCCCTGATCCGTTTTTATGCGGGTGCGCCGCTGCGCAGCGTCAATGGTCACAACCTGGGCACCTTGTGTGTGATCGACCGTCACCCCCTGGAGCCGACTCCACAGCAGCTTCGGCAGCTGGAGCTGCTCTCGGAACTTGTGATTCGGGAGCTGGATCTGCGCCGGCAGATCGCCCTCGGCCCCGTGACGGGCCTGCCGACGCGCCAACGCTTCCTCAGCATTGCCGCCCAGGAATTTCAGAAGGCAAAGGCAGAGAACAACAACCTCTCCCTGCTGCTGTTTGACATGGATAACTTCCGTACGATCAACAACCGTTGGGGGCACCAGGCCGGTGACAACGTGCTGGCGGACCTGTGCAAAATGGGTCGGCAATTTCTGACAGAGAAGGATTTCGCCGGCCGGTTGGGGGATGGAGAATTTGCCCTGCTCCTGGTGGACACCTCCCCCCAGGACGCCCTCAACATCGCCGAAACCCTCCGCCATGCCGTCACCACCATGCCCGGCGTGCACAGCCATTCCGATGTGCAGCTGCACATCAGCGGCGGCCTCACCAGCCTGGGCCCCCTGGACAGCGGATTCGAGGATCTCCTCCAGCGGGCCGAGCAGGCCCTCCACCTGGCCAAGAGCAACGGCCGCAATCAGATCGCCTCGTTGTTCGACGGCTTCTGACCTCAAGCCCACACCACCGGCACATCCTCCAGCCGGGTGGTGGCGGAGCGGGAGAGGCGGGAGCGGCGCATGGCCCAGGGAGCCTGCAGGCCGCAGGCCGCCCATTGGATGGTGCCGCGGCCATGGCGCGCGTTGAGGGCATCGATGGTGGCGAGCAAGGCCTGGCGGCGCTCCTGGCGGGCGGGTGACAGGGGGGCGAAGAGGTGGTGCTGCAGCTGATCCGCCGGTTGGAGCGCCTGCAGGAGCACCCCCGCTTTCCGCAGGGGGTGCTGGGGGCGAAAGAGCCGGGCGGCCAGCGGCAGGGCGGCCGCCAGAAGCACGGCGGTGTCGTTGCTAGCCAGGGGAAGGCTGACGGTGGCCGCATTGCTGTAAAAGGGGCGCCCGCTGAAGGGGCTGCTGCGCACAAACACCGTCACACTGCCGGCGCATTGCCGCTGGCGGCGCAGTTTTTCCGCAGCGCGGCTGAGGTAGGTGGCGACCGCCTGGCGCAACTCCGTCGCCGTGGTGACCGGCGCACTGAAGCTGCGACTGACACAGGTTTCCTTCTTCGCCGCCGGCAGGGCCACCAACGACAGGCAGGAGTGCCCCCGCAACTCCCGCTGCAGCCGCAGACCCACCACGCCGCAACGCAGACGCAATTCGCCGGCGGGCATGTCGCGCAACGCACGGGCATGGCGGATGCCGCGCAGGCGACACCAACGGGACAGGCGACGACCGATGCCCCAGACATCCTCAATGGCGACGGCTTCCAGCCAGGGATCGGGATCGGCGACGGCCCCGAGATCCAACACCCCCGGTCGGGGCAGGGAGGTGGAGCGCTTCGCCAGGCGATTGGCGATCTTGGCGAGCACCTTGGTGGGAGCGATGCCCACGGCCACCGGCAGGCCCAACCGTTGGCGCACCGCTTGACGCAGGGCCAGGCCCCAGGCGGTGAGATCCGCGCCGGCGCCATCCGTGGCCCGCGGCCGGTGCAGCACGCCGAAGGCCTCGTCGATGGAGTAAATCTCCAGCTCTTCCACCCAGCTTTCCAATGTGGTCATGAGCCGCTGGCTCATATCGCCATAGAGGCTGTAGTTGGAACTGCGCACAATCACGCCATGGCGCTCCAGCTGCGGTTGCACCTGAAAAAAGGGAGCGCCCATGGGGATGCCGAGAGCCCGGGCTTCGGCGCTGCGGGACACGATGCAGCCGTCATTGTTGGAGAGCACCACCACTGGCCGCCCCACGAGGGTGGGATCGAGCAGGGCCTCGCAGGAGGCATAAAAATTGTTGCCGTCAATCAGGACAATGGCCAGAGAGGTGGCGGGAGGCATGGCCGGCGCACGGCGACAGACCTTTCATTTTAGTACATCTGTACCAGTCAAGAGGCGGGGCGGGGTCGCGTCAATCATTTCCCGAGGACATTGCCCCGCCCTGGCACAGGGCCAGAGGGCAGCTTGCGGGGCTGATTGTTAAAGTGTCGCGGCCGAGGGCAAGCCATCAGTGACCTGACATTTGATTCCGGACGCGGTGAAGAAAGCACGGCAAGTCGCCTCATGCTTTTCCGCGCTCTGTCCGTTGCCGGCATCAGCACACATCCTTTTGTTTCCATCTCCCACGCTCCTCACCCATGCCTGTTGCCTTCCTGCGTCACCGTGACACTCTTGCCCGCCTGGGGGCAGGCTTCACGGCCGCCGGCATGGCCCTCTCCCTCGTGGGCTGTGGCGAAACCCGCACCCTGAACGGCGCTGGCGCCTCCTTCCCCGCGCCGATCTACCAGCGCTGGTTTCAGGATCTGGCGAGCAAGGGTCTGCGGGTGAATTACCAATCCATCGGATCCGGTGCCGGTGTGCGTCAATTCCTCTCCCGCACGGTGGATTTCGCCGCCAGCGACGTGCCGATGAAAGCGGAAGACATCGCCAAGGTGAGCCAGGGGGTGGTGCAGATCCCGATGACGGCCGGGGCTATCGCTGTGGCCTATCAACACAAGGGCTGTGCGCTGAAGTTGAGCCAAGCTCAGCTGGCTGGCATCTTCCTGGGCAAGATCAGCGACTACGGTCAGCTGGGCTGTGCCGCCAAGCCGATCAAGGTGGTGGTGCGCTCGGACGGATCGGGTACCACGGCCAACTTCACCGCTCACCTGGCCGCCATCGATTCCACCTGGAAACAGCAGGTGGGGTCGGGCAAGAGCGTGAAATGGCCCGTGGGCACTGGCGCCAAGGGAAATGAGGGCGTGGCGGCCCAGCTTGTGCAGGTGGATGGGGCCCTGGGCTATGTGGAAGCCGCCTTTGTGAAGCCACCCTTGCAGGCCGCCGCCCTCACGAACGGATCCGGCCAACAGGTGCCTCTCACACCGCAAAGCGCGCAGGACGCCCTGGACGCGATCCAGCTCGGTCCCGATCTCATCGGCGGCAATGCCAACCCCTCAGTGGGCTATCCGATCGTCACGTTCAGCTGGGTCCTCCTCTACAAGACGGGCAATGGCCCCCGACGCGACGTGCTTAACACGGTGTTCAACCACACGCTCTCCGAGCCGGCCCAAGCCTTGGCGGAGAGCCTGGGCTTCATCCACCTGCCCGCAAGGGTTCTGGAGAAGAGCCGGGCCGCCCTGGCCACGGTCCAACCCTGACGCGGAGGGAACCGCCGCAGGCGGCTCCCTCCGCGAGAGGGGCTCCTGGCAAGGAAGGAGGAAGGGCATGCGACACCGCGCTCGACCCTCACATGATGAAAGGGCCAGATTCCGTCCGAGGACCCACCCGCCCGCATGACGAACATCGGCCAGCCGCACATCGGATCGGGTCACGAGCCAGACAATTTTCAGAACCCATTCCCCCAGCCTTCAGGGCTGGGGGCCCCGGCTCCTTATCTGGAAATGGAGGCTGTCGAGACCTGGCTTGGCAGCCGCCAGGTGTTTCGCAACCTCACGCTCTCGCTGTTCGTCGGCGAACACACGGTGGTGCTCGGCCCGAACGGTTCGGGCAAAAGTTGCTTGATCAAGCTGCTGAGTCGCGAGCTCTATCCCGTGGTGAAGAAGGGATCCTGGCTGCGACTGTTCGGGGAGGAGACCATCAATCTCTGGCGGTTGCGGGCACACCTGGGTCTGCTGAGCCAGGATCCGCCAACCGCTGGATTGCAGGAGGTGCCCGCCCAGGAGGTGGTGCTCTCCGGTTTTTTTGGATCCCTGCGTCCGGGGCGACACCAGCGGCCCAGCAAGGATCAGCGCCAACGGGTGGAGACCCTGCTGGGGGAAGTGGGTCTGGCGAAGCTGGCGGAGCGGCCCTTTTCCCACCTTTCCGAAGGCCAAAAACGCCGCTTTCTCCTGGCTCGCGCCCTGGTGCACGCGCCCGAGGTATTGGTGCTCGATGAACCCAGCGACGGGCTGGACCTCCAGGCCCGCCATCAACTGCAGCAACAGCTGCGTCGCCTGGCCCAGGAAGGCACGACGCTCCTGCTGGTCAGCCATCGGATCGAAGAGATCATCCCGGAGTTCCAGCGGGTCGTGCTGCTCAAAGAGGGCTCCATTGTTGGCGACGGACCCACCGCCGCCATGCTCCGGGATGAACCCCTCAGTGCGCTCTATGGACTCCCGCTGCGCGTGGTGAGCCGTGGCGGTTTCCGGCAGGTTCTGCCAGGCTGAACCCAGCGGAGGGGCTTGAGATCCAGGCGACACCGGGAGAGGACGCCTGTTGCAGCAACCCTTTTCAGGGATGTTGACGGAAATCAGGCAAAAGAAAACTTTTAGATCGTAGAGCACTCCGTTGGCGGCTCGGGTTCCGGGAGAGCGAAAAGGCCGATCCCATGGCTTACAAAAGGTGCTCACACCGGAACAGAAGGAATCCCGCGGGTTTTCCGCGCCACCACCATCGCGCCATCCCGCAGGGAGCGTCGTGTCCGGAGGCGCCCGGGGCGCACCTTTCCCTCTCTGAGCCGCCAACGTTGACGAACGTTTCAGGTTGTCCCGGTGGTGGAGACGCTTCCGTTCGCCAACAGCGACCAGGCCAAGGTGGGGCAGACCCGCGTGAGAGATGCTGAAAACTCTTGCCCTGAAAGGAGTTTGGCCTGCGGGCCGAGTGTGGGGCGAGGGGATTTTTAGCGGCGTTCCGGTTTGGCCGATCGTCCCTGGAATTCTCTTGCCGACTCCAGTAGCCGAAAGGGCCCTTGACTCGTTACACTACGACTGTTCTTTGGGGAACGAATCATGTTGACTGGAGCTGACCTTCTCAGCAAAGTGAAAGAGCTGGGGGATGTCTCCAAATCGGAGCTTGTGCGTAGCTGCGGCTACGTCAGCACCAAGAAGGACGGCACGGAGCGCCTTAACTTCACCGCCTTCTATGAGGCGCTGCTGGAGGCAAAAGGTGTCAACCTTGCGGAAGGTGGCTCTGCCAAGGGCAAAGCGGGCCGCAAGCTCAGCTACGTCGCCACCGTGCAGGGCAACGGCAACCTGCTGGTGGGCAAAGCCTATACAGCCTTGCTGGACCTCAATCCTGGCGATGAGTTCGAGATCAAGCTGGGTCGCAAGCAAATCCGCCTGGTGCCCGCGGGCGCCGCTGAGGAGGATTGATTCGCACCTGGCCGCCCTGTCCCCCACTCATGGAGTGAAGGCCTGCGGCCTCCACTCCCGAATTTTTCATCCGACAGCAAGCGACGGAGACACAAGCTGTGTCACCGTCGTTTGTGTTGTTGTGGCGCACTTTTTGCGGAGGACCGTCGCGACGTTGCTCCGGGGGGTGAAGCTGTCAGCCTGAGGGGCGATCTGCGGCTGTGCTGAGGGATTGGCGCAATGGTGGAAGTGGCTCTGGCGATGGTGGAGAAGGAGGGCCATTGGCTGCTCCAGCTCCGAGACGATCTGGAATGGATCGTGGCCCCTGGCTGCTGGGGGCTGTTCGGTGGCCACCTGGAGCCGGGCGAAAGCCCCGAGGAGGCCTTGCGTCGCGAGTTGCTGGAAGAAATCAGCTGGCAAGCCGGTGTTGTGCAGCGCCGCTTCACCCACCGCAATGCGGAACGGATCCTTCACTTTTTTTTCACCACCCTCCAGGACCCCGTGGAGAGCCTTTGCCTGCGGGAGGGACAGGATGTGGTGCTGGCCAGCCTGGCGGAGCTGCGGCAAGGGTCGCTCTGGAGTCCTGCCATCCGTCAATTCAGGCCCCTGGCGCCGTCCCTGCAACTGGCGGTGGCCCACCTCACCGCCGCCTCTTGAACAGGCCGCAAAACAAAACCCCCCGGTCTGCCGGAGGGTTCACAATGCTCAACATGAAAGTAGGTAGCTCTGCTCAATCTGCTTGTGTCAGAAGTTCACCACACATAGGGTGACGACAGTTCATACCCCCCTTCCATGAGCAGCCTTCATTCCGGCCATCTCTCCGCCAGCACAGGCGCCCAGGAGGGGGAGCGCGATTTGGATTTCCTTCAGAATTTTGCCACCTCGGCCGACCCCGTTGAGGCCTACTTCGAGTGCATCACGCAGTGCTCCCTGGATGACGGTGAGTGCGTGACCGTCTGCACCTCCATCCTGCGGGAGAAGGCCTGAAGCTCAGAACCACTCGGCGACCGCCTCCTCCCGCGTGTTCACCTTGGCGTGGGGGGTTGTGCGGCGAAAATCGAGGGTGATCGAGCGCCGCTGTTCCCCATCCGCCGCCAAGGCCTGGATCGGGTAGAGCTGATCCCCATCCGGGAAGGTGGCATGGAAGTGAAACGTGCCATCTTCTTCCAAGGGAACCATCCGATCGCCGACGCTGAGGGTGGCTGCTGGATCCGTCGCCCCATAAACGATGAGTTCCGCGTCGGCAACCAGCCAGAAGCTGCGCTTTCGGGGCGCCAATCCCGCGCCGGAAGCCTCCCGTCCACTCGCCCAGAGGCCCGCACCCGACAGCTGACCGCCCGCGCCCTCACCCGCAAAACCCTGTTCGCCGAGGGCCTGAAAGGCCTCGGACCCTGCACCGAGTCGGACACGACTGACGGAGGCTTGTTGATACAGGCGCTCGTGGAGGCCGGGGGTGGAGAGGGGAGTGGTCCACGAAGCCGTCACCGCCTCGGGCTCGGCAAGGGTGAAGGGAAAAAGAGGCAGCACAACGCTTTTCTCTTCTGCGGGCATTCGCACCACGGAGGAGAACACCAGGGAGAACCAGCCACCGTCCGATGTCCGCCAACCCAGCTCTGCGCGATAGTCACGGTCGCCCAGGGGAACCGGCAGATGCCATTCGTCCGAACCGTCGGGCACTACAACCTGCTGCAGGGCGTGGGGCAGAGCTTGGCCATCCTCGCTGCCGGTGACATCCGTCAAGCGAAGGGCCAGATCCAGGGCTCCGGCCGCCAGAGCACGTTCCCGATCGTGATCCTGGATGTGCCAGCGCACCACGGCCCACTGGTGATCCTGGGGAAAGAGTGCCACCCAGCTGGCCGGCGTGACTGCGGATTCCGCCGATTCGTGGGTGAGGACAACGGGCTCGGGGGCCGCGGTCAGGCTCGGATGGACCGTCGCGGCTTCCACCGGCTCAGGACCAGCCTCACGGGGGGAACGGAGCGCGATGGCAGACACCAGCTGCTCTCTGAGCATGCTGCTGTAACGCCAGACTCCCAGTCTCCGAGCGAGCTCGCGCAGCTGGCTGAGACGCATCTGGGCCAGAAGCTCTTTGGAGAAACCGAAGGAACTCATTAACGGCGTTTGCAAAATTTTAAGAATTTTCCCTTATCCGCTCCCGTCTGGCTGGCCTTGTCAGCACCTCCTGATGTCCAAAGCCCCCGAAAGGGCCACTGGGTCTGGTTTTGGGGGGTTCAAGGCCATCCAGATGGGGAAAAGCACATGTCCGGAGCCCCTCAGGTGAGGGAAAGCGAACGCTGGGAATGCCCCTTCACCCCCTGCTGAGCAGACCACGGAATTGAGTACTTCTACTGTGTGTCCGGGCTGGGTGCGGGGCACGCCTCGGCAACGGTGCTCGCTAAATTCAATAAGCGGTCCCGGACCTGGTCGCTGGGGCCGGATCACCTCTCTTCCGCCGAGGGGTCTCGCCAGCCTGACTGGCCAGAGGTTTATCACAAACAACGGCCGAGCCCAATGGATTTCACTCCTTATCTGCTGACGCCTGAGAAGGGTTCATCCGAGGAGGGATTGTTGTCGATGAAGTTTCCCGGCCGGATCGCCGTGGCGATGAAGGGAAGATTCCTGCTCCAAGCTGTATGTAAAGCCTTTAGTGAAAATCACAGGATCACTTGTGCGGTCACGGATCAGGAGAGTTGTCTGGCCTATCTCTCCGATGGAACTGAGCCCGCCTATGAATTGTTAATCTGCACTGATTATCTGGAAAATGGCAATGGCTTTGACTTGGTGCGCTGCGCCAAGCAAAGCCATCCCAAGCTCCATTGTGTTGTGCTTGCCCTCGGTGATGTCATTCCCGCAGAACACGCTGAGGCACCTTGGTTGGAGGCGGTGGTTGCTGAAGCTGACTTCGTCGAAGATCAGCAGCCCTTGAAAGCCGCTGTTTTGGCGGTGATGGCAGGCCATTCCTATCGGAGCCCCTCGTTGCGCACCGGTTTCCTGCCCTACCTCAGCTGTCCCCGGCTCACGCCACGTGAATATCAGGTTCTTGATCTCCTGTCCAGTGGCATGAGCGATCGCGACATTGCCAAACGGCTGATGGTCAGTGAAGAAACAGCGCACACCTACAGCAAACGGTTGTTGCAGACCCTCGGTGTGAATAATCGCCTTCAGGCGGTGTTGAAAGGGATGCGCTGCGGCATGGTGCAGCTCTGAACAAGCCGGGAGGTCCATTGCCCCCAAACGGGGGCAGACCAACGAGAGGAGGCTGGTCCAAGCTGGAGGACATCGCGGCATCCACCCCCATGGTCCAGACCTCGCCCTCCTCCTCCACCCTCACCATCGGTGAGCTGCAGGCGGGGTATCCGCTCTACTGCAAAGCCCTGCGAATCTTGATCCGCGAAGAAAAAACAATGGAACAGATCAAGCGAAGTGTCTGTTGGCACCGTTTGAGCACGCTCCACACCTGCATGCCCAGGCAGTACAAGGATCCGGAGCACCTGTACTTCCATTTGCGGCGTGAACTGAATCAGTGAGCTCCAATGCCGGCTGTGACAGCGGGTGGCATTAGCCCTGTGTGTGCCCCTCTCTGCCATGGCTGCTCTCCAAAAAGCTGCCGCTGTCACCCCAGCGGCCGAAGACCGGTTGGTTTCCTCGCTCATTGCCCTGATGGAACAGGGCACGGCTCCCTGGCGTCGCGAATGGGACGCCTTGCAGGGCGGCCATCATGTCAATCTTTTCTCGGGACGCTGCTACCGCGGCGCCAATCCCATCCTCCTCACCATCGGCTTGCACCAGCGGAGGGCCACCCTTCCTTACTGGTGTGGGGCTGGGGAAGCCCGCTCCCATGGTCTGTCCCCGAAACGGGGCAGCAAGGCGGTGATTGTGGTGCGTCCCCAGGTGCGGCGCCGTCGATCCACAGCCGAAGATCCAGGCCTCCAGCCTCCTCTTCCGATGGTCCAGGAGGGCAACCGCCAGCGGGTTGAGCGGGACGAGCGCAGCTGGGTCCAGTATCAGCCTGTTCCCCTTTTCAATGCGGAAGACCTGGAGGGTGAGCCGTTGGCGGGGTTGATCCGGAACCGGCGGGAGGCGGAACACCCCTTGCGGCGAACAGAGCCCGAGCGGCTCGCCCGGGCCGAAGCCGTTCTCCAGGCCTGGCCGGTGTCCGTGATCCATGGCGGGAGCAAAGCCTTTTACAACCCCCGGGACGATCGCATCCACCTGCCGGAGCGACGGGCCTTTCATTCCGGAGCGGCCCTCTATGCCACCTGGGCCCATGAGGCCCTGCACAGCACGGGCCATGGGTCCAGATTGGCACGCGACCTCTCGGGGCTGCTGGGCAGTGAGGCCTATGCCCGAGAAGAATTGGTGGCGGAGCTGGGAGCCGTGTTGCTGGGCGAACGGTTGGAAATCGGGAGCGATGCCCACAACCACGCCGCCTACCTGGCGGAATGGATCCAGCTGCTGCGCCAGTCTCCAAAGTTGCTCTACAAGCTGTTGAGCGAGGCCCGCCAGGCGGTTGATCTGATCTGCCCATTCGAGCCAGCAGGAGTGGCCGAACCGGATTCGGCGCCATAAGGTCAGATCTGAATCGGGTGGAGGGCAGGTCCGCTCAAGCGACCTGCCGTTGACCCAGGCTTTTCTGCAGGGCGGCATGGTCGCTCTCGCCCTCCTGCACCAACTGGAGCAGGTAGGTGCCATAACCGCTCTTTCGCAGGGGCATGGCCAGCCGCTCCAGTTGTTCCGCGTCGATCCAGCCCTGCCGCCAGGCCACTTCTTCGGGACACCCCACCTTCAATCCCTGGCGATGCTCCAGGGTGCGGATGTAGCTGGCCGCCTCGTGCAGGGAATCACAGGTTCCGGTGTCAAGCCAGGCCATGCCCCGACCCATCAGTTCCACCCGAAGCAAGCCGTCCTCCAGATACAGCCGATTCAAATCGGTGATCTCCAGCTCACCGCGAGCGGAGGGCACCACCTGCCGCGCCCGTTCCACAACGGTGTGGTCATAGAAATACAGCCCCGTTACCGCATAGCGGCTGCGGGGCTGGCTGGGTTTCTCCTCCAGGCTGGTCACCCGTCCATCGGCATCGAAAGCCACAACTCCGTAACGCTCAGGATCGCTCACCGGATAGGCAAAAACTGTGGCACCCTTGAGACTGTTGTTGCTCGCCGTGAGCTGGGGGATCAAATCATGTCCATGGAATAAGTTATCTCCCAAGACGAGGGAGGCCGGAGATCCGGCAAGGAAATCAGCACCAATCAAAAAAGCCTGCGCCAAACCATCAGGGCTAGGTTGGATGGCGTAATCAATGGCCATCCCCCAGCGTGCACCGTCACCAAGCAGCCTTTGGAAGGCGGGCAAATCGACGGGTGTTGTAATAATGAGAACCTCACGAATGCCCGCCAGCATTAATGTGCTGAGCGGATAAAAAATCATCGGCTTATCATATACTGGCAACAACTGCTTGCTCGTGGCCTGCGTGATCGGATGCAGGCGCGTGCCACTGCCGCCGGCAAGAATGATGCCCTTTCGGGGGCGAACCGTGGATCCCGAGGAGGGGACCCAGGAAGGGGATGGAACGGTTGAGGGATGGAATGACGCCAAATGCCCTGCGCCAAGAGAATGGCGCTCAATTCACGAGCGATTATTAAACCATGCTTTGCGGGCTGAAAGGGTTCGCTTCGCCCAAGGACCCCCACCGCTCCAAGGGACGGCCGGCCCTTGGTCGTCGAACTAGGGATCCCTGTGGCGAGCAGAGGAGAGGGGCGTCAGGTCACGGCTCTGCGTGACCTGGCGCAGGGGCTGACTGCACAACAGGGCGAGAAGAAAGGCAGTGAATTGCACAGCCACCACGCAGGGGCCGGAGGGGAGGTTGATCCACCCCGATCCCAGCAGGCCAATCACGGCGCAGCCCCCTCCAAGCAGGGCGGACAGGAGCACATAGACCGGAAAGCGGCGGCTCACCAGCCGGCTGGCGCAGGCTGGAAACACAACGAATGCACTGATCAACAACACCCCCACCGCCTTGATGGAGGTGGCCACCACCAGCGCCAGCAACACGACGAACGCCAGGCGATGCCAGCCGGTCTTCACACCAAAGGCATGGGCCAGATCCCCATGGAGCGTGAGCAACACCTGGGCCCGCAGCGTCAACAGCAGGTAGGTGACAACAGCCACGGCGAGACTGGCAATGATCGCTAAATCACCCCAACTGATGCCGAGAATGTCACCGAACAAGAGCTGTTGGATGCCACCGCGGTAGGTCTCCACCAGGCTCAGGGCCAGCACGGCAATGGCCAGGGAACTGGAATAGACGATGTTCAACAAGGCATCCGCCGGCAGACGACTGCGTTGCACCAGTTCATTCACCAGCAAGGCGAAAACCACGGCAAAAGGGATCAACACCAAAGTGGGGTTGATATTCAAAACAAGGCCTAGGCTGATGCCCAGCAAGGCAGAATGACCCAGGGCATCACTGAAGAAGGACAGTTGTCGCAACACCGCAAAGCTGCCAAGCAGCCCGCCTAGACTGCCGGTGAGCAGGCCTCCCAGGAGGGCCCTCCGCATGAACGGTTCGCTAAGCACAACCGCCAGCGAGGCGGACGCGCTCAATCGCTTCTCCCGGGAATGCCTCTCGCCATGGCCTCAGGGCTTCACCACCACCGGCGTGCCGATATCCACCTTGTCAAACAGCTCGCGTACATGGGGCGTGAGCATGCGCACGCACCCGTGGGACACGGCGGATCGGGATCGGACGGTCCACTCCCAAGCCGTTGGCGTGCCGTGAATGCCGAACTGATCCCGTTCGGTCGTGTGGAAGCCGATCCAGCGGTCGCCCAGGGGACCTTGCGCACCGACGGTGGGATGGTTCTTGCCGCTCTTCGTGCTCTGGTACTGGGGATTGACCACCTTGTTGCGCACGGCGAAGCGACCGGTGGGGGTGGGAGTGGCGGGATCGCCGACCGCGACGGGCCAGGAACCCACCACTTGGCCGTTGTCCACCAGGCTGATTGTGCGTTTTCCCAGCTCCAGAAGGATTTGCCGGGTGCTCGTGAGAGCCGCCGTGGCGGGAACAGGGGCGGAGGGGACCGCTGCGGGAAGCGTTCCCGGGGCCGCTGCGGCACCGGTGGTCGCCACGGAGGGCAAGGGCGGCGGCGGCTCCACGGCATGGCCCTCCCGCGGAGCGAGGATCAGGGCCGTGGTCGTGAAGGCGAGAGAGGCCCGCCGGGGGCGGAGGGAACGTCCCATGAAAACGAGGAGCAGAGGGGGGGGAAGAGCTGGCTTCAGCCGACCAGCTTGGGTGCGATGGTGTCGGTATAGCGCATCTCGCACTCTTTGATGATGCGGACAGCTTCCAAACTGTCAAAGAAGCCATTCACGCGGCAGGTGCCGGGCTTTTTCAGGTCTTTGTAGTGCTGCCAGTAGTACTCAGTCTCTTTCAACCAGTGGGGTCCAAGCTGCTCGTAGCTGGTGATGTGATCCATGCGCTTGTCGTCCGCCAACACGGCGATCACCTTGTCGTCCACCTCGCCCCCATCATCGAATTTCATGATGCCGATGATGCGGGCTTCCACCAGACTTCCCGGAATCAGCGGTTCGGTGACACCAACAATCTCCACATCGAGAGGGTCACCATCCTCATCCCAGGTGCGTGGGATGCAGCCATAGGCAAAAGGGTAGGAGAGGGAGGAATAGCCCACCCGATCCAGCTTCAGGTGGCCGGTTTCCGTGATGAGTTCGTACTTGTTGATCGTCATCGAATTGAGCTCGACGATCACATGGAGGCGCAATTCCCCCTCGTCCGCAAAAGCCGGCAGCACATGCAGCAGGTTGAGCATCGTGCGGCTGGGGGCGTGGTCGATGTTCGCCATGGCGATCGTCAAAGCCGGGTCATCTTAGGGAGCCATCCGCGCTCGGCCCAACCGCCGCGCCCCGATCCTCAGGCCGTGACCTGGGCCACCTTGCTCCGCAGATGGGCCAGAAACGGCTCGGCGCTCAGCACCCGACCGCTCACCGCCCGCACCAGCTCCTCGCCGTTCACCGATCGTCCCAGGGGCCAGACCTTCTCCGCCAGCCAGGCCTGCAGGGCCGCTTCATCGCCCGCCGCGATCCGCGCCTCGATCGGGCCGATGGCGGCGGCCATGGCCTCGGCGAGCTGGGCGCTGATCAGGTGGCCCAGGGCATAGGAGGGGAAATAACCGAACAGGCCCTCCGCCCAGTGGATGTCCTGCAGGCAGCCCTCCCGGTCGCTGGGAGGCTTCAGCCCCAGCAGCCCCTCCATCCTGGCCGCCCACTCCCGCGGCAGATCCTCCACCGGCATCCCCTCTTCAAGCAGAGCTACCTCCAGCTCAAAGCGCAGCACGATGTGCAGCCCATAGCTCAACTCATCGGCCTCCACCCGGATCAGGCCCGGCCGCAGGGGGTTGACCGCACGCCAGAAGCCCTCCGCTCCGCCCCAGGGATCGGCGCCCAGTCCCGCCACAAAGCGCGGATGCCAACGCTCGGCGAAGGCGCGACCGCGGGCAACGCGGCATTCCCAGAACAGCGACTGGGATTCGTGCACCCCCATGGAGGTGGCTTCCCCAAGGGGCCAGGGAAACCAGTGGTCATCTCCCCGCGGCAGACCCTGCTCGTAAAGGGAGTGGCCCCATTCGTGGGCGGTGGCGAGGAAAGCGGACAGGGGCTGGCTGGGCACCACACGGGTGGTGATGCGGAAATCCCGCGGACCCAGGGTGCAGGAGAAGGGATGGGCGGAGCGGGCCCGCTGGCAACGGCTGGCGTCATAGCCCCAACTGGTGAGCAGCTCCGCGCAAAGCTCCTCCTGGAGGGCTTCCGGCAGCTCGGGCGGGGGCGATTCGGGGCCGCCAGCGCTGGTGGTGGCCCGGTGGTGGCGCACCTCCTCCAGCAGGGGGGGAATGGTGGCCTTGAGGGGGTCGAAGAGATCCCGCAGCCTGGCCTTGCGGATGTCGGGCTCAAAGGGCTGGGCCAGGATCTCCCACACGCTGCTTCCTTCCGGCTCTGCGGGGGCCAGTTGGCGCGCTTGCTCGCGGCGCAACCGGATCAACTCCTCCAGGGCGGGGGCGAAGGCGGCGAAATCGTCCGCTGCCCTGGCCTCCTGCCAGACGGCGTTCCCTCGCGACTGGGCCTTCGCCAGGGCGGTGACCAGGGCCGGATCCAGGCGGCGCTGCCGTTCCAGATCCTGACGCAACAGGGCGAGATTGCGCCGTGCAGCGGGCGGGGCCGTGGCGTCGAGCTCCGCCTCCGCAGCCGCCAGTAGATCGGCGTAGGCCGGAGTGCTCTGCCGCTCATGGAGCTGGCCCGCCAACAGGGCCAGTTGCTCTCCGCGCCAGGGCGCACCGCCGCAGGGCATCACGGTGTTCTGGTCGTAGTAGAGGGCACTGCTGATCGAACCGAGCAGGCGCGTTTGGTGCAGGTGGGCGCGGAGCGCCTCCAGGGCCGGACCCGGGGAGGGCATGGCGGCGGTGCGGGCCATCGTGCACCTCGGGAATCAATGCCGTCAGTCTCGGAGGGGCGGCCCCTGGAGGGCTGTCCCCGATTGGGGACACTCGCGCCTGGCCCTCAGAACCACGGATGAAGGCGCACGGGTTCGCGCGGGGCGATGGCCAGCCGCCAGCCCCGGCTGGCCAGGCCTTGCAGGTCGCGGAGCAGGTCGGCCGTTTCCCCGCCGGCCAGCCAGCTGGCCTTCAAGCGGGGAAGGTCTTCGCTCAGGACCTCCAGGGGCAGTTCCAGCAGCAACAGGCTGTCCTCCCCCGCCGCCCGCCGCAGGGAGGCCTCCTCACTCCGCTGCCAGAGCCGCAGCAGCAGTTCCAGCGCCAGGGTTCGGCCATCGCTCTCTGGATCCGGTGCCGCGCACGACTTGCCCGTGAGGGGGAGGAGGCGCCGGCCCTCCTGCTCCACCAGGGCCAGAGCCACAAGGTAAGGGGTGTCGGCCATTGGCGTTCCGCGCGGGTGGGCCCACCATGTCATGGTCAAAGCCGAGGTGGTTGCCCCCGAATGGGGGTGTAGAGGCCGCTGCTGAGCTGAGAAGATGGCGTTGGCGCGGGATTCGCCCTTGCCCCCCGCCCGCCTGTCTCTGATGTCCCTGGAGCAGCTGAGAGCCTTCCTGGCCCGCATGCAGAAGGATGAGGCGCTCAAGCGGCAGGTGCTGGCCGCCGCCACCGCCGACGATGTGGCCCGGATCGGCCTGCGCAGCGGGTATGCGTTCTCGGGAGATGAGCTCCTGCGGGTGTCCGGCCAACGGTTTGACCGGGTGACGGTGCGAAAGAACGACATCCCCGGCGAATACACCTGACCTCCCCGGCGCCTCCACCTCCCGATCCCGTCGCGATCAGCGAGGCGGCACTCTCGGGCGTGCCCCCCAGGGACGAGCCAGGGGCTCCCCGATGAACACCCCCTGATCCGGCATCGCCACACTGCGCCAGTAGCTCTCGATCAAGGTGTCGCCGCGCCGGTAATACGTCAGCAGCAGGCCGGGATTGGGAAACTTGGAGGGATGGTTGCAGGGCTCCACCACCGTGCCGTAGCTGCCGCTGGCGCCCGCCTCCAACCACTTCAGGTCGCTCATCTGCCCGTTGCCCCCGTCCGAGGAGTGGCCGGAGGGACCCGTGAGCACGCCGCCGAAGGAGGTGAGGTGGTCGCCGACCGCGCCCGGACGGAACCGGTTGCTCGTCAGATCCGGCACGGTTGTCAGGCCGGTGACGTAGAGCATCACGTCCCGCACGCCGCGAAGGCCGTCCCCCTGCAGCACCCGCACGAGAAAGCCCGGGGCGCTGCTCCGCAGCAGGGCCTCGTAGCGCTCCGCGCGCAGGTTGCGGATCGGATCGCTGGTGCTGAGCAGGTAGGCCGTGCCCGGGGGCGCCGTGCCGTCCGCCGCCACCCCGCGCGCGATCAGGGCCCGACCCGCCTCCGGGGTGGTGGCTGCCAGGAGCATCGTGGGGCGCACCCCAAGGGCGGACCAGGGACGACGCACATCCCCACGGGCGTAGTACGCACTCAAGGGGGTGGCGCGACAGGTGTTGCCGCAGCCGGTCCGCACTTTGCCGAAGGCGAAGGCGCTGGTGATCGACACGCACTCCACCCGCCAGGGTGCCGCCCAGGCCAGGGCATAGGCCTGGGTTTCGGGTGGAGTCTGGCGCTTGACATCCTGGTAAATGGGGAAAAACTCCTCGCCTGACAACGCCAGCCGGCCGGGGGGAAAGCGCACCCGGATGACCTGCTGCGGGCGCAGGCTCCGGGCCTGGATGTAGTGCGCGCCGATGGCCTCGCTGACGGGGTCGGCGGCGTTGATCACCAGGGCAAGATGGCGGGCGTCCAGGGGACCGTCGGGCCCCTCCGATGCGTCCGAGGGCTGGGAGGAAGGAAGCAGGCGGCCGATCCCCAGGAGGAGCAGAACGGTGAACACCACGACGGTCAGCCGGAAGGGCTGGGGCCGGATCAGCGAATCGGGACGGCGCGGCATGGCGAAGCCGGGAGATCTCCCAACTCTCCATGGTGCCGCAGAATGCTCTAGAGATCGCGTTCCCATGTCCGCCCAACCCCGTTCCGCCGGCGCCCGGCCGGTCACCGGACGCCTGTTCCGTCCCGCCGCGGACCGGTTCCACAGCCAGCTCGACTGGCTGGATAGCTGGCACACCTTCTCCTTTGCCTCCCACGTCGATCCCGCCTGGATGGGCTTCGGCCCCCTGCGGGTGATCAACGACGACACCATCGCTGCGGGCCGGGGCTTCGGCATGCACCCCCATCGCGACATGGAAATCATCACGGTGATGGTGGAGGGCCAGCTCAATCACCACGACTCCATGGGACACTGCGCCGTGCTTCGGGCCGGGGAGGTGCAGCGGATGAGTGCCGGCCGCGGCATCGTGCACAGCGAGATCAACGAGGGAGACCAGCCCTGTCGCCTGCTGCAGATCTGGATTGAGCCCGACACCTTGGACCTGCCGCCGGCCTACGAGCAGAAACCCTTTCCCGCACTGGAGGGCTGGACAGCCCTGATCGATCCGGTCGCCAGCGGCGGGGCCATGGCGATCCACCGTTCGGTTTGCCTCTGGCGCGGCCGAGCCGCCGCCGGCCAGACCCTCACGCCGCCCGCGCCAGCGGCTCGGCGCATGTGGATCCAGATGGTCACGGGAGACCTTCTGCCGCGGTTCGCCGAGGATGCGGCAGCCAGCGATGGAGAAGCCATGGTGCTGAGGCGCGGGGATGGGTTGGGCCTCACCTTGGCCCCGGGCTCCCCGGCCATCCAAGAATTGACGGCGGGGCCAGGGGGCGCCGATCTCCTCTGGTTTGCCCTGTCCTGAGGCGCAGGGCTGAACCGGCGCGATCGGCCCCGCGCCTCTTGCCGGGACCTCAGCGGAAGAACAGCAGCTCCTGGTAGGTGGGCAGCGGCCAGACATCGTCATCCACCAACACCTCCAGGCCATCCGCCGCGGTGCGCAGCTCTCCCATCCGGGGGAGGAGGGTGTCGGCGCAGTGGCGCAGGTGTCCGTGCACATCGTCGGGCGCCTGCGGGAGGGCCTCCTCCAGGGCGGCGCAGGCCTGACCCAAGCTTCGATTCAAGCTGGCCACCTGATCGATCACTGTGCGGTCCGTCGCCAGGCCGAGGGCCTCCTGATCCCGAAGGGAGCGGGCCAGCCGCTCCAGGAAGGCCATCACCGCAGGATAAATCTGGGTGCGAGCGATGCGCAGGGCCAGGCGCGCCTCCACCTCAATGGCCAGGATGTATTGCTCGGCATAGACCTCAAAGCGACTTTCCAGCTCCAGCGGGGTGAGCACTCCCTGCCGTTCGAAGAGGTCGCGGATCTCCGGCCGTTCGAGCACCGGCAGGGCGTCGGCACTGGTGCGAAGGTTTTCGAGGCCCCGCTCTTCCACCGCGACATGGTGCCATTCAGCGGAGTAGCCGTCTCCGCCGAAGACGACGGCGCCATGGTCGTCCATGGTGCGCTTGCGCACGGCGAAGGCCGCCTCCTCCAGCGGCGCTCCGGCGCCAAGCTGATCGTCGAGCTGGTCGCCGATCCACTGCAGGGAGTCGGCCAGAATGGTGTTGAGCACCACCAGGGGACCCGCCACCGACTGCCCGGACCCGACGGCGCGAAACTCGAAGCGGTTTCCGGTGAAGGCAAAGGGTGACGTGCGGTTGCGGTCGCCGGGATCCCGGTTGAGGTCGGGCAGGGTGTCAACACCGAGGGACATCAGAGCGGCCTCGGCCGATCCCTCCAGCTTGCCGCTGCGGATCTGGTTGAAGACGTCTTCTAGCTGGCTCCCCAGATAAACAGACATGATGGCCGGTGGGGCCTCGTTGGCGCCAAGGCGATGGTCATTGCTGGCGGTGGCGATGGCGGCCCGCATCAGAGGGCCATAGCGATGCACCCCGCGGATGACAGCGGCGCAGAAGAGCAGGACCTGGAGATTGGCGTGGGGCGTTTTGCCTGGATCGAGCAGATTGCCCTGGGTGGCGTTGCCGATCGACCAGTTGACGTGCTTGCCGCTGCCGTTGACTCCGGCGAAGGGCTTCTCGTGCAGCAGGCAAGTGAGACCATGGCGCTTGGCCGTGGCCTTGAGCACCGTCATGATCCGCTGCTGGTGGTCGGTGGCGACATTCGCGGCCTCAAAGTAAGGCGCGATCTCAAACTGTCCGGGAGCCACCTCGTTATGGCGAGTCTTGGCCGGAATGCCGAGCCGGTAGAGCTGCAGCTCCACATCCTGCATGAACACCTGAATGCGATCAGGGATGGCGCCAAAATAGTGATCGTCAAACTGCTGGCCCTTCGCCGGCGGCGCGCCGTACAACGTGCGGCCAGACAGCTGCAGGTCGGGTCGCAGGGCGGCGAAGGCGCCATCCACGAGGAAATACTCCTGCTCCGCTCCACAGCTGGAGTTGACGGGTGCGATGTCGGTTTCTCCCAGCAACCGAAGCAGCCGCTGGGCCTGGCGGTTCATGGCGGCGTTGGAGCGCAGCAGGGGGGTCTTCTTGTCGAGCGCCTCTCCAGTCCAGCTGACGAAGACCGTGGGGATGCACAGGGTGACGCCGTTGGCGGTGCGCATCAACCAGGCTGGACTGGTGACATCCCAAGCCGTGTAGCCCCGCGCTTCAAACGTGGTGCGCAAACCGCCATTGGGGAAGGAGGAGCCATCCGGTTCTCCCTGCACGAGCAGCTTGCCGGAAAACTCAGCGATCGCCTTGCCATCTTGCTGGGGGGAGATGAAGCCGTCGTGCTTCTCCGCCGTGAGGTTGGTCAGGGGATAGAACACGTGGGCGTAGTAGAGAGCGCCGCGGGCACACGCCCACTCCTTCATCGCTTGGGCCACCGTGTCGGCCACCCCCAGATCCAGCTTGCTTCCAAGGCGGATCGAGCGCTGGATGGATTTGAACACGTCCTTGGGCAGGGCGGATTTCATCGTCTCCAATCCGAAGACATCACTGGCCCAGAGGGAGTCCAGAGCAGCCGCAGGCTCCACGGGAACGGCCTGCCGCTCCAGGATCATGTGCATCGCTTGCAAACGGGCTGGAGAAGGCATGGAGGATCGGGTCTCACTGTTTTCTTAGCCAAGACGCGCGACCCTGACCGCCGGTGCCACCATCGCTACAGACCCGCCCCTGTCTTTGCCCACGGTCCACCGCCCCGCTTCCCGCAGGGGAGGGCAAGCCCAGTCGGGGACAGGGACATGGCGAGCGGTGGAAGAAAATCGATCATTTGCCGCTTGGGTCCCACCGGCACCTCGGAAGAGTGGCACCTTGGCGCCGGAGCAGGCGAAGCGATGGATCACCGATCAGCCGCGCCCTTGGGACCAAGAGGCCCGGGGTCGCCGGCCTCCTTCGCGGGTGGGGGATCCCTCCCCTTCCGGCCCGATTGCGGGGGCAACACCGAGAAGATGGTGGCCGGCCTGTCGGACCGCCGCAATCAAGGGGACGCCCCGGCGCAGCTGCTGAGAAGGGCAAGGGGGGCTCGATTCATCCGATTGTCTGGCTCAGTTGTGAGAATCGATTGAACAAGGAACTGCTGCGACAGATTCGCCGGCCGCTTCTGAAGAGATCGGATCTCTGAACACTTCTTTCCCTCGGCGTCCAACGATCTCGCAAGGACAAATTGTCCCTGGGGTTCAAGTACCGTCTGCGGCAGGAAGCTTGACGGGACGGCCGTCGGGGCCCATGGTGATACTGTTGGCTGACATCAATACGAAGTTCCGTGCGGCGGACCATGCAGCGCAAGGGTTCCAGCGTCCCTCAAGCCTTTGACGCACTGAATCGGCACCATTCCTAACTCGTTCCACTCCGAAGCTCAGACGGCAACATGTTCACGCTTGGCGAAGACGCGATCATTTATGTCCTTTGCCCGGCCGGAATCGTTACGGGCGGCATTGAGGCCATCCACCAGTTGGTGCACAAATTAAGACAATTCGGGCATGACGCCAGAATCATGCCTACCCCTAGAGTGAACCATCCTCTTCTATTGCAATACCGGAATTATGACGTGGTTTTCGCTGAGGAAATCATTGACCATGAGCGCAATGTCCTGATCACAACAGAGGTCAACCCCCTGGCCTTGAACTCCTTTCATGCGATTCAAAAGGCCCTCTGGTGGTTGAGCGTTGACAACCACGAAGACCTGGCGAAGAAGTTTGACTTTGACAATCCTCAATCCACCGCCGTCGTCCATCTTGCCCAGAGTGCTTACGCGGTTGCTTTTTTAGAAAGCAAAGGAGTGGCTGGCGTTCAGCTTCTCACAGATTATCTACACCCCATCTATTTCCGCAATAAACATCTACCGAAGAAGAATGAAGCCGTTCTCTATACGCCCATCAAAGGGGCCAAGTGTTACATCGACAAGCTGCAGCGGGCCGATCCTTCCATCCAATGGGTTCCCCTGGCCGGCATGATCCGCAAAATGCATGCCCAAACCCTGCGTCATGGCAAGGTCTATGTGGATTTTGGTCGTCATCCCGGCAAGGACAGGCAGCCAAGGGAGGCCGTGGTCAATGGGTGCTGTGTCATCGTGGGCTTGGCGGGTGCAGCGCGCTTCCAGGCCGATATTCCCATTCCTGAACGGTACAAATTTGAACGCCAGCAGGTTGACAACAACATCATTCTGGAGACCATCCGCGACTGCCTTTTCTCCCATGAGAAGCGCCTTCGCGACTTCGATGCGTATGTTGACATTGTGCGCAACGATGAACGGAGGTTCGAAGAAGAGATCGCCGCCATTTTTGGGGTGAAATCACACAGAAAGCCATCCATGAAAATGATCAAAATGGCAAACATCTGCCGCTTTGCCCAGCAGAATGATGCCTTCACCACCACCCGGGGGCTGATCAATGAGCTCCTTCCCCTTCCCGTTTCCCGGGTCGCGAAAAACCTCTACAACCCCATCGCTGCCCGGTTCCTCACCCCTCCAGGGCATTGATGCGCCGCGCCAGCTCCACATCCAGTTGGGAGAGACCACCGATGTCGTGCGTTGTGAGAACGATGGTCACCCGGTTCCAGACGTTTGACCACTCCGGGTGGTGACCAAGCGTCTCGGCCACCAGAGCCACCCGGACCATGAAGCCGAACGCCTCGGAGAAATCCGTGAAACGGAACTGGCGCCGCAAGCGGCCTTCCACCAGCTCCCAGGCGGGAAGCGTTTCGGAGAGAGCCGCGATCTCCGTGGTGGTCAGGGCAACGGCGGCCATGGCGACAAGGCACGGTGAGGAACGTGCTGGAGCGTAGCGAGACCGCCCTTCAAGGCAAGGAGCCCCCCTGGCGGAAGACCTCAGCCACGCCTTTTGGCGCGCCGAGCAGATGGAGACAGAGGGTGCGCCGATGGGAGCGGGCGCGATGTTCCCAGAGGTAGACCGCTTGCCAGGTGCCCAGCACCAGACGGCCGTGGTGGAAGCTCAGGTTGAGGCTGGTGCAGGTGAGGGCGGTGCGGATGTGGGCCGGCATGTCATCGGGCCCCTCATCGTCGTGTTCGTAGGGACGCAGGGATCCCTGGCCGCTGAGGGGACGGGTGCCCTCCCGCGGCACCAGAGCCCGCAGGTAGGCCGTCAGATCTTCCAGCACCCGGGGATCCGCGTTTTCGTTGATCGTCAGCGAGCAGCTCGTGTGCAGGGAACTGAGCAGGGCCAGTCCGGTGGCCAGTCCGGTGGCGGCGATCTCCCGGTTGAGGGCGGCGGTGAGGTCGGTGAAGCCCTCGCCGCTGGTGTTCACCTCCAGGTGGCGAAGGACCTGCTGCAGCATGAGATCAAAGCTCGACAGCCTTCAAGGTAAGGGAGCCAGCAGGAGGTGGCCCCATGGATCGACCGGGACTCGAAAGCCTCATTTCTCACTGACTTCTTAGTTCATCTGCGCTGAACAGTGATTGCAATCGCTATGGAAACCGCAGGCGTACCAGCAGCCGCGCCCCCGTGGCAACGACGGGTCACGCCCAGGCTTCAGCCCCCGAAAAAGCGCGGTGAAAACTGCGGCAGCGGGCCTGTGTCCCCCGCCAGGAGAATGGGCCCGGCTCTCACCTCACCACTGGGACAACACGTCTGGAAACGGGCTTCGCCATCCCATAAACTTGATGCATGATCCTTGGTTGTCGATGCCCTGTTGGTCTTCACCTTGGCCCGCTGCCGCAACCCTGGAGGCACACCTGACGGACGCGGGACTGACGCGGTGCGAGAAACCACTCGAATCCCTGCCCAGCGATGCCCTGGTTCTCTATGCGCCCCCGGATGGGCTGTTGATCGCTGCAAGGGAATCGGGGATGGAGCCGCCCCATCCGCCACAACTCGTTGCGCTCTATAAAGATCTTCAGGGCTTGTGCGGTCGCCACCGTGTTCTGGCAACCTGGCGAATCGCCAGCCAGCCACCGGAATCCATCCGGCAGTGGCTGGCAGATGGCACGCCCCTGACGCTCCCCTCCTCCGTTCCAACCCCCGATCCCCTCACCGCTTTGGTGACAACAGCTCTGCTGGAGGGCCAGCCTGCGGTGTTGGAGGCCTATCTTGATCTCGAATCGATTGCTGAGCTGGCTGGCGGAGCCTCAGACACCCGTTACCGCCAACGGCTCCAACAGGCGGCCGCTGATCCCCGGCAGCTGCTGCTGAACTGGTGGCTGCCCCACCAGAAAGCGCAGGCCAACCTGCGGGACAAAGCGGCGCAAGGGACCCGAGCCGACGCGCTGGAAGGCGAGCTTGGGCCGTTGTCTACCGCTCTGGACGCCGAGAACGCCAAGGTGTTGAGGCTGGAGCCAGACCTGACCGGAACCCCCGGGGAGCGGGCCGAAATGGCGACCGTGGCCGATCTTCAAGACCAACGCTCTGCCCAAAACGAGAGCCTGAGGCAGGCCCTGGTTGGAGAACAGCAACTGCGGGCCCGATCAGAGAGCCTCATGGTCGAAAATGACCATCTTCGAGAAAAGGCTCGCGTTCTACTTGCTCAACAGCACCACCTGCAGGAGGAGTTGGAAAAGACCGTTCTCCAGGCCCAGGCTGAAAATCAGCTTATGGCCGCTCAGTATCACCAATTGCTGCGGGCACAATCGCTGATGTCGCGATTGCTGGTTCAAACCATACGGGAACGTCGTGCCGACCCAATTCATCGCTATAGAAGTGTTGTCCGCGCTGCCGACCCATGCACTGTTGGATCCTGAGGAGACGCCTCCTCAGAGGTGGGGCGGCGACTGTGGCGAAAAGATGGTCGCGCTAATGACCGGAGCCCAGAACCCGAGCCCAGAAGCCTTTGGAACGGGTAGGACGCAACCTGAGCGCATCGTGGCGATCGAGTTCCTTTTCCAACCCGTCGAGATAACGCCGAAATGACTCAAGCGCCTCCCAGTGCTCGGAGGTCGCCCCGCTTTTCCAGGACAGACCCTCCTGCCCCGGCAAGGAAAGTGCCTCCTCCGATAGATCCTGTACCAGCTCCGTTGGAGCGCCGCTCTCTACGGATGGTTCCTCTCTGGCGGGAAGATGCACTGGCCTGACCTGGGGCAAGCGCAGGAACCCCTCCGCGTCGTAGCTCACCCAAAGGATGGATCCAGCCGCTTCGGGCCAATCCGAGAGGGCCAGACTGAAGCCACAAGCTTCCGGATGTCCCTGGCTGGCCATCCCGGGCCGATGGTCAGCGCAGATCACATCACGCGGTGGCAGGTCCGCCGCGTGCAGCCAAACACGGGCAGGGTGCCGTTCACCCACCTTGTAGCACCATCCATGAACTCTGCTGCCATCGGGGCTGAGACCATCAAAATGCCCGCGCAATCCGCGAAGTTCCGGTTGGAGGGCAGCCGAAAGACGCTCTTGTGTACTGGAAGGGGCACCAATGAACAGCAGCGAAAAGCGTTGACTGCCATCGGTGGCCAAGGCAATGATATGGGGTGCATCATTGATGCGCAAA
>JBKDSZ010000042.1:0-8051 GCA_046340375.1 Cyanobacteriota bacterium
CGACAGACCCCTGGCGGCCATGGGCTTCAGCGCCACCGCCGTGCCCCTGCTGCGGCAACTGGACCAGGCCCTTCCAGGGCTGGCCATCCGCTGGCCCGACGGGGAAGAGGAGGCGGAGGCCTGGCTGGCGGAGCACTGGAGCCGGGTGTCGGGGCTGGTGGCGATCGGCGCCTGTGGCCTGGTCACCCGCCTGGTGGCGCCCCTGCTGACCGACAAGGCCAGCGATCCGGCCGTGGTGGTGATCGATCCCCGGGCTCGCTGGGTGGTGCCCCTGGTGGGCGGCCATCAGGCGGGGGGGGAAGCCCTCGCCCGGGAGCTGGCGACCCTGCTCGGCGGCACAGCCATCTGCACCGGCGCGGCGGCAAGCCAGGACCGCCTGGCCCTCGATGCCTTCGGCACCGCCTGGGGCTGGCACCGGGGCGCGGGCGACTGGTCGGGCCTGATGCGCGCCGCGGGCCGACTGGGGGAGGGACAAACCTGCCCGGTGGTTCAGGCCTCGGGCCAGACCGCCTGGCAACGGCTGGAGGCCGCCCGCTGGCTGACCCCAGCGCCTGCGGGGCCGGCCCCCCTGGAGATCAGCATCCGGCGGGGAGAGGGGTGCCGCTGGCATCCGCCCTGCCTGTGGCTGGGGGTGGGCTGCGAACGCGACACCAGCCTCTCCCTCCTGGAGCGTCTGGTCGACGCCACCCTGGCGGCGGAGGGGTTGGCCCCGGAGGCGGTGGCCGGCCTGGCCAGCTGCACCCGCAAAGGGGATGAGGCGGCCCTGCTGGCCCTGGCGGACCGGCGCGGCTGGCCCCTGCGGCTCTACGACGCCGAGGCGCTGGCCGCGGTGCCTGTGCCCCATCCCTCCGCCGTTGTGGAACGGGAGATGGGCACCGCCAGCGTCGCCGAGGCGGGGGCGCTGCTGGCGGCGGCGGCGGCCGAGGCCGCTCCGGGGGCCGCACCGACGACGATGCTGGATCGGCTGCTGGTGGGCAAGCGGATCGGCCGGGCGGAAGCGGGTGAACGGGGCGCAGCCACCCTCGCGATCGCCCAGGCGACCCGCCAGTGGGCCCCGCACCGGGGCGCCCTGCACCTGGTGGGCAGTGGCCCCGGAGCGCTCGACCTCCTCACGGCGGACGCGCGCCGGGTGCTGGCCCGCTGCGGTGTCTGGGTGGGCTACGGCCTTTATCTCGACCTGCTTGAACCCTTGCGTCGCCCCGATCAACTTCGCCTCGACGGCCGCCTGACCGAAGAGCGGGCCCGTTGTGCGGAGGCCCTCGCCCTGGCCCGGGAGGGCCTGACCGTGGCTCTCATCTCCTCTGGAGACAGCGGCATCTACGGCATGGCAGGCCTGGCCCTGGAGCTGGTGTGGGAGTTGCCACCCCTGGATCGGCCGGCCTTCGCGGTGCACCCCGGCCTCTCGGCCCTGCAGCTGGCCGCCGCCCGCATCGGCGCTCCCCTGATGCATGACTTCTGCACGATCAGCCTCAGCGATCGCCTCACCCCCTGGCCCCTGATCGAACGGCGCCTGGCGGCCGCCGCCGAGGCGGATTTCGTCGTGGCGCTCTACAACCCGCGCTCCAGGGACCGGCACTGGCAACTGGAGCGGGCCCGGGAGCTGCTCCTGGCCAACCGGCCGCCCACCACCCCCGTGTTGCTCGCCCGGCAACTGGGCCGGACCGAGGAAACCTGCTCCCTGCACACCCTCGCCACCCTGCCGTGCGAGGCGGTTGACATGTTCACCCTCGTGTTGATCGGCAACAGCCAGACCCGGCAGCAGGATGGCTGGATGCTGACCCCCAGGGGCTATCCGCTGGGGGCGGAGAGCGGAGAATCGGGATGACAGGATTCGAACCTGCGGCCCCTTCGTCCCGAACGAAGTGCGCTACCAAGCTGCGCTACATCCCGTGAGCGCAACTCTACGAGATGGCCTTGCCGGCGGTTCCCTCCCGCCGGACAGGCGAGGGGGAGAACCCTCCCGGATGGCTTAGCTTGCGCATGTGCTTGGCCGCTTCTTCCCACCTCCGCCGCCGCGCGCGCCACCGCCCCCCTTGACCTCCCTCCACCCATCGCTGCAGGGTCCCGCACCCGCTGGCAAGCCGGAGTGGCTGCGCGTGAAGGCGCCGCAACGGGAACGGGTCGGCGCCGTCGCCGATCTGCTGAGGGATCTGCATCTCAACACGGTCTGTGAGGAGGCCAGCTGCCCCAACATTGGCGAATGCTTCGCCGGCGGCACGGCCACCTTCTTGATCATGGGCCCGGGGTGCACCCGGGCCTGCCCCTACTGCGACATCGACTTCGATCGCAGCGTGCGCGCCCTTGATCCCACGGAGCCCCAGAGGCTGGCCGAGGCCGTGGGGCGGCTCCGCCTGGCCAATGTGGTGATCACCTCCGTCAACCGCGACGACCTGACGGATGGGGGCGCGGCCCAATTCGTGGCGTGCATCGAGCAGGTGCGCCAGCGCTCTCCTCTGACGACCATCGAGCTACTCATTCCGGATTTCTGCGGGGATTCCGAGGCGCTGGCTCGGGTCATGGCTGCGGCCCCCGAGGTGCTCAACCACAACATCGAAACCGTGCCACACCTCTACCGCCAGGTGCGACCGCAAGGCGACTACAGCCGCTCCCTGACCCTGCTGCGGCGGGTGCAGGAGGGGTGGCCCCGCACCTATGTGAAATCCGGCCTGATGGTGGGCCTGGGGGAAGGCGATGACGACGTCCTTGCCGTGATGGCGGATCTGCGGCGCCATGGGGTGGACATCGTCACCATCGGCCAATACCTCTCGCCGGGGTCCCGCCATCTGCCCGTGCGGCGCTTCGTCACCCCCGAGCAGTTCGCGGCCTACCGCCGCCATGGAGAAGAGGCTCTCGGCTTTCTGCAGGTGGTCAGCACCCCTCTCACACGCAGCAGCTACCACGCCGGCGAAGTGCGCCGCCTGATGCGCGACCACCCCCGCTGAACCCGGGCCGGGCGCAGCGGGGGAAGACGGCGGGCTCTCTCAGGCCACCACCGATTCCCGCTCGGCCAGGCCCACGGTCGCCAGCTCGCTCGCGGGCACCACCACCTTGAAGCGCCCCTTCCAGAGGGGCCAATCCTCCACCAGCGTGGCCGCCCGCGCGCTGTCGGTGCGCCGTTGGTGTTCCCGCAGAAGCGGCAGGAGCAGGGCCTCCTGTTCGGGCGTGGTCAGGGGATGGAGGGTCACGGTGTCGGGGTTGAGGAAGCGCGAGACCGTGTCGTCCTCATCAAGAAGGAAGGTCACTCCACCGGTCATGCCCGCAGCCACATTGCGGCCGGTGCGGCCGAGCACCACCACCACCCCGCCCGTCATGTACTCGCAGCAATGGTCGCCCGCACCTTCCACCACGGTGCGGGCGCCGCTGTTGCGCACGGCGAACCGTTCGCCCGCCCGACCGCGGGCGTAGAGCTCCCCACCCGTGGCTCCGTAGAGGCAGGTGTTGCCGAGAATCACCTGATCGCCGGGCTCCGTGCGCCCGGGTGGGGGGACCAGGGTGATGGAGCCTCCGTTCATGCCCTTGCCGACGTAATCGTTGGCCTCGCCCACCAGCCGCAGGTGCATTCCCCGCAGGAGGAAGGCCCCCAGGCTCTGGCCCGCCGCGCCGGTGAGGGTGAGGTGGATCTCTCCGGCGAAGCCGGCATCGCCATGGCGTCCGGCGATCTCCCCCGCCAGGCGGGCGCCGACACTGCGGTCGGTGTTGACGATCGCCAGACTGCGCTCCAGTTGCCCATGGCTTTCGATCGCCTCCCGCACGGCGGGATCCTCGAGGAGTTGGTCTTCCAGGATCGGACCGTTGCCATGGGCCTGCGGGTCGTGGGTGAGCCAGGCCCGCTCTTCCGCCCGGGGAAAAGGTCCCAGCAGGGAGGAAAGGTCCAGGGAGGTGGTCTTGGTGAGGGCCACCTCGCGCGGGCGCAGCAGGTCGTTGCGACCGATCAGCGCATCCAGACGCTCCACCCCGAGCACGCTGAGCAACTGCCGCACCTCCTCGGCGACGAACAAGAAGAAATTCACCACATGCTCCGGCAGTCCGTTGAAGCGCTTGCGCAGGGCTTCCTTTTGGGTGGCGACCCCGACCGGGCAGTTGTTGGTGTGACACACCCGGGCCATGATGCAGCCCTCGGCGATCATCGCCACGGAGCCGAAGCCGAACTCCTCGGCCCCCAGCAGCGCCGCCACCACAACATCCCAGCCTGTTTTCAGGCCGCCATCCACCCGCAGCAGCACCCGGTCGCGCAGGCCGTTCTCCAGCAGCGAGCGGTGCACCTCCGTCAGCCCCAGCTCCCAGGGGCTGCCGGCGTGCTTGATCGAACTCAGGGGCGACGCTCCGGTGCCACCGTCATGGCCGGAGATCTGAATCACGTCGGCATTGGCCTTGGCCACGCCCGCTGCGATGGTGCCGATCCCGATCTCCGCCACCAGCTTCACCGAAACCTTGGCGGCCGGATGCACCTGGTGCAGGTCAAAGATCAGCGGGGCCAGATCCTCAATGGAATAGATGTCATGGTGCGGCGGGGGGGAGATCAGAGCCACACCCGGCTTGCTGTGCCGCAGGCCTGCGATGTAGGCATCAACTTTCGGCCCTGGCAGCTGTCCGCCCTCGCCCGGCTTGGCCCCCTGGGCCACCTTGATCTCCAGCTGCCGGCCGCTGCGCAGGTATTCGGCGGTGACGCCGAAGCGTCCCGAGGCGATCTGCTTGATGGCGGAGCAGGCGGTGTCGCCGTTCCGCAGGCCCCGCAGGGTGGGCAGGGTGGAGGAGCGGCCGTCGCCATCCACATCGCTGAGGGTGACGAAGCGCACGGGATCCTCGCCGCCCTCGCCGCTGTTGCTCTTGCCGCCGATGCGATTCATCGCCACGGCAAGCACCTCATGGGCCTCCCGGCTCAGGGCCCCGAGGCTCATGCCGCCCGTGCAGAAGCGGGCGCAGAGGCTCTCCACGCTCTCCACCCGCTCCAGGGGCACGGGGGTGGGCGCTGGGGAGAGCTCCACCAGATCACGCAGGGCGGTCAGGGGCCGACCCTCCAGCAGCTGCTTGTAGGCCGAGAAGTGGTCGTAGCCCGGGCCGGCGGCCACGGCGGCATGGAGCACCTTCGCCATCTCCGGGCTGTTCATGTGGAATTCGCCGCCGGTGCGGTATTGCACGAAGCCCATGAACTCCAGCTTGGAGCGGTTCAGCTCGGGGAACGCCTTGCTGTGGAACGCCAGGGTCTCGCTGGCCAGGTCGCTGAGGCTCAGGCCGGCAATGCGACTGGTGGTGCCCTGGAAGGCCAGCTGGATGAGGTCGGCACCGATGCCGATGGCCTCAAAGATCTGGGCGCCGTGATAGCTGGCCAGGAGGGAGATGCCAATCTTCGAAAGAATCTTGCGCAGGCCGTCCTCCATCGCTTTGCGCACGTTCCGTTGGGCCGACTCCATGGTGAGCGCTGGGATCTTGCCCCGTTCGATCAATGCTCGGGTTTTCGGGTGGGCCAGCCAATGGCGCGTTGTCTCCCAGGCGAGCCAGGGGCAGACAGCACTGGCGCCGTAGCCGATCAGGCAGGCCAAATGGTGGGTGCTCCAGCACTGGGCCGTGTCGACAACAATGGAGGCCTGCAGGCGCAGCCCCTGCCGGAGCAGATGCTGGTGCACCGCCCCCACGGCCAGCAGGGGGGGGATGGTGGCGGACAAGGCGCTGATGCCTCCCGCCAGCCGATCGGAGAGCACCAGGATCTGATGCCCTCCTCGCAGGGCGGCCTCCGCCTCGAAGGCGAGCCGATCCAGAGCCGCTTTCAGGCCCCCCGGCCCCTCCGCCACGGACAACAGGGTGGAGAGGGTGGCCACCCCCAGGCCCTGCTCGCCCAGGGCGGCCAACTCGGCCTCGTTCAGAACGGGGGTCTCCAACCGCAGCACCGCCGCCCCTGCGGGATCGGGACGGAGGGCAGAGCCGCGGCGGCCCAGATGCATCTCCAGACTCATCACCAGCCGTTCTCGGAGGGGATCGATGGGCGGGTTGGTGACCTGGGCGAAGCGTTGCTTGAAGTAGTCGTAGAGCAGGTGGGGCCGGCTGGAGAGCACCGCCAGGGGAATGTCGTCGCCCATGCAGTAGGTGGGCTCCTTACCCTGGCCCGCCATCTCCTCGATCACCAGCTCCATGTCCTCGGCGGTGAAACCGGAGGCGGTCTGCAGCTGAAGCAGATCGAGCTCGCCCCACTGGGGCGCGGCCTGCCAGGCGCCCGGCGCCAGGGTGCGGCGATGTTCCACGAGCCAGTCGGCATAGGGATGGCGCTCCGCCGCCTCCGCCTTCACATCCCAGTTGCGCAGGAGGCGGTGCTTCGCCAGATCCACGGCGAGCATCTGGCCGGGACCCAGCCGTCCCTTCTCCAGAATCCGGGATTCCTCCAGCTCCACCACCCCGGTCTCCGAACCCATCACGACAAAGCCATCGCGGGTGATGCAGTAGCGAGCGGGACGCAAGCCATTGCGATCCAGGGTGGCCCCCACCACCCGACCATCGCTGAACACCAGCAGGGCCGGGCCATCCCAGGGTTCCTGCAGGCAGGCATTGAATTCGTAGAAGGCGCGGATGGCCGGACGGGCGTCGAGATCGGGCTGGCCCTGGTAGGCCTCGGGCACGAGGGTGAGCAGGCTGTCGGTGATCGGGCGGCCGCTGCGCACCATCAGCTCCAGGGTGGCGTCGAGGTTGGCGGAATCGCTGAAGGCCGCATTCACCAGGGGGCGCAGATCGGCCGCCGCCTCTCCCCACACCACTTCCAGGGTGGCTTCCGCGGCACTGGCCCAGTTGAGGTTGCCCAGCAGGGTATTGATCTCACCGTTGTGGCCGAGCAGCCGCATGGGCTGGGCCAGGGGCCAGCGGGGCAGGGTGTTGGTGCTGAAGCGACGGTGGTAGACGGCGAAGTTGACGCTGAAGCGGGGATCGCGCAAGTCGGCATAGAAGCGATCGAGCACCTCGGAGCGCACCATGCCCTTGTAGACGACGGTGCGGGCGCTGATGGAGGCGAAATACAGGTCGGTGAAGCCGCTGCCCCAGACCTCCCGCGCCTGATCCACGGCCCGGCGCCGCAGCCGGAAGAGCAGGGCTTCCACGGCGTCAACGTCGGCGGTCACGGCGATGGAGGCCTCAGGGGCCTCCAACAGCCACTGCTCGATCACCGGAGCGTTCTGGCGGGCCAGGGGACCGAGGGTGTCCTCGTTCACGGGCACGGGACGCCAGCCATGGCTGCAGAGGCCCAGCCGTTCCGCCTCCCTCTCGCAGATGTCCCGCGCCACCTGGCGGCGCTCCTCCTCCCGGGGCAGGAACACCATCGCCAGCCCCCGCACCCGTTCGCGACGGACGGCGGCCACGGCAGGCCAGATCTCCTCCAGGAACTCCCAGGGAATGGCCGTCAGGAGTCCCGCTCCGTCGCCGGAATCGCCGTCGCCCCCGCACCCTCCCCGGTGCTCCATGCAGCGGAGTCCCCGCAGGGCCTGGCGCAGGATCCAGTGGCTGGGCTCCCCTTCGAGATGGGCGATGAAGCCCACCCCGCAGGCATCCCTCTCTCCCGTCAGCGCCTCCGGAGAGAAGCTGTCGCTCTGGGGCCGGGGGGCTTCGGAGCGGTTGGCGGGGGAGGAAAAGGGCATTGGCTGGGGAGGGCTGCGCGGCCAGCAGGGTTGACCTGCCGCATCGGTCACGGAGCCCATTCAAAGGTCTTCAATGAAGGATCCTAGGGAGCGGCATTCAGGCGCCGTTCACCGGGTCTACCTTTCGGGATCTGAGCCGGCGGGAGCGGGAATCCATGCGAGCGACGCGAACCATCCGCAAGCCCTCTCTGGCGGTCGTCCTCCTGGGCGGGCTGATGACCAGTTGGCCCCTGGCCCTGTCGGCGGGGCCAGGCCCCTGGCCCCTGGAGCCGCCGCCGCCCCCACCCCCCGCCATCGACGACGCTCCCCTCCCCGCGGCCGCCGCTCCGTCCGGAGCGCTCCCCAGAACAGAGGGGCGGATCATCCGGCTCAATGGCCAGCCCCAGCGGGCGGCCTGGCGCTGGGACGGTCCCGAGGAGGAGGGTGCGCCCCGCCAGC
>JBKDSZ010000043.1:0-6681 GCA_046340375.1 Cyanobacteriota bacterium
CCACCAGGTCGGCGTCGCGGCGCAGATCGGCGGGGTGCTCTTGCTCCAGCTGGCTGATCAGCGCCGGGATCCGTTCCCGGTCTCCTCCGGAGCGGAGGAGCTGGAGCAACTGGGCGCGAGGGTTGTTGGACGTGTCGGCTGGCATGGTGCGGGAGGCGGCGGGGGTCCATGTTGGCCCCGCTCCGGTCCGCTTCTCACCACCCGGCCAGGAGGCGTCCCAGCAGCGCCCCCTCCCGGCCCCCCAGAGTCATCAGGCCCCAGCGCACATCCCAGGGAGCCCGCCCGTAGAGACCCACCATCGCCGCCAGCAGCTCCTGCGGCGCCAGGGTGTTCGTGAGAAAGCCTGTCCATTGCGCGGTGGGGAGCCGGAAAAAGGTGTGGAAGTGATGTCGCAAACGCGCCTCATCAAAGCGCATCAATTTCTCCAGACCAAAGCGAAAGAAGGCATGCTTCCAGCGCAGCTCCGGGCTCCAGAGCCCCTGCCAGGCCGCTTCCGCCAGCTCCCCGCCCACCAGACCCGCAGCGAGGCCGGATGCGATGGCGTCGGCCAGTTCGGGGGCCCGTCGCAGCAGGCCCCCCACCATGTAGCCCGAGGCCGGGTGCACCATCCCCCCCGCTCCGCCAAAGCCCACCACCCGTTGCTGCGGATCCGGCAGGGGGGGATTCATCGGGAAGAGGCAGAACTCTTCATGAAGCACCTCCCGCACCTCCACGCCCCGATGGGCGAGACGCCGCCGCAGGCGGGCCTGAAGGGTGGGGAAGGGCACCGGGGGCGCCAGGGCGAGGGAGGTTTCCTCCACGAAGAAGATCCCCGCTCCCAGATCCATCGCGTAGAGAAACGTCGGTGGTTCCCGGCGTTCCGCTTCCGACAGGTGGTCCGGGCGGTAGTCCATGAACACGAACTGGCCCGGCGGAATGGGGTCGGCGCTGAAGCGGCCCAGGATTCCATAGGCCGCCTGCCCGGCCACGGGCCCATCGCCACCCCGGCGCACAAACACCGGCGCATGACCGCTGGCATCCACCACCAGTCGCGCCCGCCACTCTTCCCCCGCCGCCGTGGTCACCGTGGACTGGCTGGCGTCATGGCGGATCGCCTCGGCCCGCCCCTGGTGCCAGCGCACGCCGGCCCGGGCGCAGCGCTCCAGCCAGTGGTCCCGCAGGGCCCCCTTGTCGAACAGTCCATAGGCGCGGCCATGGCGGATGAAGCCTTCCTCGCTGGCGACACCCGCCGGGCCGGGGCCGAAGTAGCTCACGCTGTCCTCCCAGCGGTGGGACAGCAGGTGGGCCAGACCCAGGTTCTCCACCTCCCCCGCCCAAATGCCATAGGTGTTGGCCCAGGGCGTGGTTGGCGGGTCGGGGGCGAGGGCGGCCACCGATAGCCCCCGGTCCCCCAGCTCCGCCGCGATGGCCAGGGCCGCAGGGCCCGCGCCGATCACCAGCCCGTCGCCGCTCCATGCCGGATTGCCCGTGCCACCCCTCACCGCCACGCGCCTCCTGATCGTTCACCCGGCCACTTTCTCCCATGGCTGGTCCACGGCGCCGCAGGGTTCAGCGCAGAACCTTCCGGGGCCTGCCGCCCGTGTTGGCGAACACGGCTGGACACCCCGGCCATACCGCCTTGGCCGCCGCTTCCCCGTCGTTCGCGTCGTTGATGCCGATGCAGAGGGCGCGTTTGGCCATGGGGTGGGCATGGCTGCCAACACGCAATGCGGCGTCGTCATGCGTCGCCGCCAAGGGCACATTCCTTTGCACTCGACGTTCCCCGCAGATCACAGGCGAGAAGGTGGGTCTTGCCGTTGTTCAGCGATCTTCAAACTGCCTGGACAGGAGTTGGTTGGCTGCAGGCCTGTCGTTTCACGCGTCGGTGCTGTCCGCTTGCCGCGCCTCCGTGGCCTCCGCCGCATCCGGTTCCTCGGGGTCAGCGGCGGCCGGCGCCGCTGACGTTGGCTCCTCCTCCGCCGCCGCCGGCGGCACCAGCACCACTTCGGCGAGCCGGTCGCCCGCGTCCAGCCGCTGCAGCCGCACTCCCGTGGCCGCCCGCGACTGTTGCGGCACCGCATCCGCCTGCATGCGCACGATCACGCCCTTTTCGCTCACCAGCAACAGCTCTTCGCCGCTGCCGAGCACCTTCAGGCCGATCAGCACATCCCCCTCCCGCCGGAAGCGCATGGCCCGCAGGCCCATGCCCGCCCGTTTCTGGAGCCGGAACTGCCCCACGGGCACCCGCTTGCCCAGCCCGCTGGCACTGGCCACCAACACCCAGGGGCCCTCGCCGCTGATCACCTCCTCGCTCTCGCCCTCCTCGTCTTCGGCACCTTCGGCCACCCGGTCCGCCAGCTCCGCCGGGAGCACATCCATGCTCACCAGTTGGTCGCCGCCCCGGAGATTCATGCTCCGCACACCCCGAGCGGTGCGCCCCAGGGGGCGCAACTCCTCATCGCTGAGCCGAAAGTGGATTGTCATGCCACTGCGCGAGCCTATGAGCACGCTGTCGCCCGGCAGGGCCAGCCGCACCCAGCGCAGGGCATCGCCCTCCTCCAGGGAGATGGCGATCAGGCCATTGACACGGATGTTGGCAAAGGCCGAAAGGGTGGTGCGTTTGATGGAGCCCTTGCTGGTGAGCATCACCAATTGCTCCTCCGCGCCGAAGGAGCTGACCGCGAGCACGGAGGTGATGGCTTCTTCTCGGGGAATTGGCAGCAGCTGCACGATGGGCGTTCCCTTCGCCGTGCGGCTGCAGATCGGCACCCGGTAGGCCGAGAGGGAATACACCACGCCGCGATCGCTGAAGAGCAGCATCGCGTCGTGGTCATTGCAACTGATGAAGAGCTTCACCGCCTCCTCCCCCTGGGAGCGGGTGCCGGCTTTGCCCCGGGTGCCGCGGCTGGTGGCCTCGAACTCGCTGACGGGCATGCGCTTGAGATAGCCCGTCTCCGTGAGGAGCACCACCGACCGCTCGTTGGCGATCAGGTCGATGTCTTCCAGGCCCCCCTCGAGGTCCAGGATCTGGGTGCGCCGCGGCGAGTGGTATTTGGTTTGGATGGCCTGGAGCTCCTCGCTGATCAGGCCGAACACCCGTTCGCGGCGGGCGAGGATGTCTTTGTAATCGGTGATCTTGGCGAGCAGGTCCTCGTGCTCCAGGCGGATCTTGTCCGCTTCCAGGGCCGTGAGACGCCGCAGCTGCATCTGCAGGATCGCATCCGCCTGGGCCTCGCTCAGGCCGAACCGCTCCTTCAGTTGGTCTCGCGCCGTGGCCGTGTCGGCGGCGGCCCGGATCAGGGCGATGATGGCGTCGAGGTTGTCGAGGGCAATCAGCAGCCCGAGGAGGATGTGATCCCGCTCCTCGGCCTTGCGCAGCAGGTAGCGGGTGCGGCGCTCGATGGTCTCGATGCGGAAGTCGAGAAACACCTGCAACATCTTTCGCAGGGTGAGGAGCACTGGCTCGTTCCCCACCAACGCCAGCATGTAGGCGTTGAAGTTGCTCTGCAGGGGCGTGAGCTTGAAGAGGTTGTTGAGCACCACCTGGGGGTAGGCATCACGCCGCAGCTCGATCACGATGCGCATTCCGTCGCGATCGCTCTCATCCCGGATGTCGGCGATGCCCTCCAGCTTCTTGTCGTTCACCATCTCGGCGATCCGTTCAATCAGGGCCGCTTTGTTGGTCTGGTAAGGGAGTTCGGTGATGATCACCGCGTCGCGATCGGGTCGGCCGGGAGCTTCGATGGTCTCGATCCTGGCCACCCCGCGCATGGTCACCGAACCCCGGCCGGTCTGCGCCATCTCCCGGATGCCGCTTCGGCCCAGGATCTGCCCCCCTGTGGGGAAATCGGGTCCAGGGATCAGAGACAACAGGGTCCGATCGTCGAGATCCGGGTTGGCGATCAGGGCCTGCAGTCCATCGATCAGCTCCCCGAGGTTGTGGGGTGGAATGTTGGTGGCCATGCCCACGGCGATGCCCGTGGAGCCGTTGAGCAGCAGCTGGGGGATGCGGGCCGGCAACACCGTCGGCTCCTGCTGGGAGCCATCGAAGTTGTCGATGAAGGGAACGGTTTCGCTCTCGATGTCCTCCAGCAGGCTGTCGTTGGTGAGGGCCTGCAGGCGCGATTCGGTGTACCGCATCGCCGCAGGCGGGTCGTTGTCCACCGAGCCGAAGTTGCCATGACCATCAATGAGGGGCATGCGCATGGAGAAATCCTGCGCCATGCGCACCAGGGCGTCGTAGACGGCCGTGTCGCCATGGGGATGGTATTTGCCCAGCACCTCGCCCACGACGCGGGCGCACTTGCGGTAGGGCCTGTCGCTGTTGAGTCCCAATTCGTACATCGCATAGAGAATGCGGCGATGCACCGGTTTGAGGCCATCGCGGGCGTCGGGCAGGGCCCGCCCCACGATCACGCTCATCGCGTATTCCAGGTAGGACCGCGACATCTCATTGCGCAGATCCGTCTGGATGATGCGTCCGTCTCCTTCTCCTGGACCCTTGTCTCCCGGATTGTTCTCTCCCGCTCCCGGAGGCTGTCCGGTTGGATCCGCCATGAACAGGCACCTGGGTCGCCCCACACTTTATCCGAGCCACCTCGGCCCCGCCTGACGTTCTTCGCTGGCCATGCACCCGTCTGAGTTTCCCCGCCGCACGGAAGCGGAACTGCAACGCCGCCAGGCGGAGGGCCTGCTGCGGGTTCGCCAGGCCGCCGCGTTCCGCCGTCTGGCCCAGACCGCCGGTCTGGAGGCGGCCTACGACCAGACGGACGTGGTGGTGGCCGCCTCGGCCGAGTTCACCAGCCACGCCAGCCTCCATCTCAGCCTGGGGCCCACCGATCCACCGATTCGTCTCCGGGATCCCCTGCTGGGCGGCGTCCCCGTCATGGTCGGCGGCGCGGGAACCGATCTGGTGGTGCCCGTCGCGGGCGCTCGCGTTTTGAAAGAATGGTTGGCCGGTCGGCCCGTCGATCTCACCGCCAGCGGGGAGGGCACCACCCTTTTCCCGCGCCGGGAGCTGCATGCCTCCCTCCACCTGGAGGACATCGGCAGCGGCCAGCTCCTGCTGTCGCGGGCGATCACGGAGAACGGGGTGGTGGCGGTGAGCAGTGCCGAAGGCTTGCTCCACACCCCCAGTGGAGCCCTGCTGGGGCCCTGGGCTCAGGCGCTCTACACCTGCTCCGGAGCCGACAGCATCGGCCTGGCGATGCCGGGCCTGGGGCTCCTGGGGCCGGGCTCACCTGTGCTCGTGGCGGGAGCCCCGGGGTGGGTGGTGGGCCCCGGGGGGGGGCATCATCCCCACCCCCGACGCCTTTCCAGCGGCCATGCCCGCACCCCGGGGGCCGTGGCGGCGGTCTGCGTCGATCTCCATGGCCTGCGAGGGCGCTGGCTGCGGGCGGGGGCGCTGGAGGGGCATGGCGATGTGCTGCTGGTGGCCATCGCCGCGCCGGTGCCGCTCATCGACGGTGCCTCCGCCCTGGGGGCCGCCACCAGCAACCGCGCCCTGGAGGCTCCGGTTCTGGATCTGGCGATTCCGCGCCGGGTGAAGCCGTCCTTTGGCGGGGTGAGCTACAGCGCCCTGCGGACCGGATGGATTGCGGTGGAGGGGCGCCGGATCCGGGCGCTACCGGCCCACAGCCCCAGGCTGGCGATGGAGATCGGCGCCGAACTGGCCCTCCAGCTGGAGGAGGGCCGTTTCCCCCTCCGCCTGCCCGCAGGGTCCCTGGGGCAGCGCCCGGGGTTACGCCCCCTGGATCCCTGAGCGGCCGGAGCCGCTGCCATCCTGCGGGCCATTCGGTCGCCGAGGGGGACCCCCTGGAGAAGGCCCTTAAGCTGCCAGCCAAAACGTTTTCGCGGACGATGGCCGAAACCCCCTCGTCCCCCGCTCCGGAGCCCTCCACGGTGGGCGGCGCGGCCGAACCCGATTCCCCCGCGCCGGAGCCTCTCGCCGAGCCGGGCGTCGCCGCCCCGCCGGGGGGAGAGGGGCCGTCGGCCGAGGAACCCTCTGGCGCGCCCATGCCCTCGCCCCTGGCGTCTTCCGACACGCCGGAGAGCCCCGTCATCCTTGAGGCTTCGGCCCCCGGCGCCCCGCCGGAGGCAGAACTCCCCCCCCCCGCTCCCCCGGCGGTCGAGACCCCCTCTGCCCCCTTGGAAGTCTCGCCCCCGCCGGTGGCTGCCGCAGCGGAGAGCGAGGCGTGGTCCGTGGCCGCGATCGAGGTGGTCGTGGAGGCTGAGGCCGCCGGCGATGCCGGGGAGCCGCGGGTGGCCACCACCCTGGAGGTGCCGCCCCTGTCCGTGGGCGAGGCCGGTCGCGGCGCTGAAGGAGGGGAATGGGAACTGCTGGTGGGGAAAGCGCAGGCCTGGCTGGAGCAAGCCGATCTTCCGGGCCAGTGGGATCGCCTCAGCGGACCCCTGCGGGGCCTGGGGCTGCTTCTGGGGGTTCTGATCGTGCTCAAGCTTTACGGAGCCGTGCTCGACACCCTGGACGATCTGCCGCTGCTGCCGCGACTGCTCCAGCTGGTGGGCCTGCTGGCCCTGTTGCGGTTCAGTCTCACGCGCCTCACCCGCAGCAGCGACCGGCAGGAGATCCTCGCCGACTGGAAGCGACGCTGGGACACCTTCAGCGGCTCCTGAGGGGCCCGCAGGCGAGGGGGCGACCGGCCTCTTGAGAGCTTGGCTCGAATCCCCATGGCTCCCTTGACC
>JBKDSZ010000044.1:0-9122 GCA_046340375.1 Cyanobacteriota bacterium
CCTTACCAAGGGAGTGCTCTACCGCTGAGCTACAAGGGCGTGTGGATGGTGGGCCGGGTTGGATTTGAACCAACGTAGGCAGAGCCAGCGGATTTACAGTCCGCCCCCATTAACCACTCGGGCACCGACCCGAACCACACCTCGACACCTTACCAGCCGCCCGTCCCCGCCCTCCCCCTCGGCGCGATCGGCGCGATCGGCGGCGTCCCCCTCCCTACGATCAGCCCGGAGGTTTGCCGATCCCCTGATGCTGCGCGTTCTCCTGCTCAACGGGCCCAACCTCAACTTGCTCGGCCTGCGGGAGCCCGGCCTCTACGGCAGCGCCACCCTGGCGGGGATCGAGGCGGATCTGGGCCGGCAAGCCGAGGCGCTGGGCGTGACCCTCGACTGTTACCAGAGCAATCACGAGGGGGCGTTGGTGGATCGGATCCACGGGGCCCGCGGCCAGGCCGACGGCATTCTCATCAACGCGGGTGCCTTCACCCACACCTCCATCGCCCTGCGGGATGCCCTGCTGGCTGTGGCCATCCCCTTCGTGGAGCTGCACCTGAGCAACGTGCACGGGCGCGAGCCCTTTCGCCATCACTCCTTTCTCGCAGACAAGGCCCTGGGGGTGATCTGCGGCTTCGGCGCCACCAGCTACAGCCTCGCCTTGCGGGGATTGGTGGCGCACCTGGGGAGCCAGGGCTGATGGTCTTCGCGACGGAGGCCGCCACCCGGGTGAAATGGCTGGCGGCCGCCACCAGCTCCGCCTGGCTGGAGCAGGCCATCGCCTCCCCCGATCTGCTGCTGATCGACCACGCCCATTGCGAGCGGAAGGCGGCTGGCGTGGCTCTGCAACTGATGTTTCGCTACCCCTCTGACGGGGAGCTCGCGGATCGGCTGAGTCCGCTGGCCCGCGAGGAGTTGGCCCATTTCGAGCGGGTGCTGGCCCTCATGGGCCGGCGCGGCATCGCCCCCCGCCCCCTGGCGGCGCCTGCCTATGGAGCCACCCTGAAGGCCGGAGTTCGGCGTGAGGAACCAGGACGGCTGCTGGATTCCCTCCTGGTGGCTGGCCTGATCGAAGCCCGCAGCCATGAGCGCATGGCCCTGTTGGCGACCCATAGCCCCGATCCCGAGCTGCGCGACCTCTACGGCGATCTGCTGGCCAGCGAAGCCCGCCACTTCGGTCTCTATTGGCTGCTCTGCGAAGGGCGCCACGGACGAGCGGCGACGCTGGCACGGCTGGAGGACCTGGCGCGGGTGGAATGGGAGGCCCTGGGCCCCGGAGCGAGCGGGCCCGGGGAGGTGCGCATGCATTCGCCCGGTGTCCTGCCCCTCCCGGACCTCGCCGGTCTCAACGCAGCAGGGGCAACCGCTCCGCGATCCCATCCCCGGTGAACTGGGCCACCCAGCCCGCGGGGTTGTCAAAGAAGCGAATCGCCGTGAACCGCGGCGCGCTCCCCATGTCAAACCAGTGGCGGGTGCCGGCGGGCACCCGCAGGAAGTCGTTGGTTTCGCAGAGCACCTGCAGGACCTCCTCGCCGATGTGGAGGCAGAACAAGCCGCGACCCTCCACAAAGAAGCGCACCTCGTCTTCGCTGTGGGTGTGTTCGCTGAGGAATTTGCGTCGCAGGGCCTCCCGGTCGGGATGGTCTGGGGTCAGGCGGATGGCATCCACGGTGGGGTAGCGGCCCGAGGCCTGCACGCGGGTGATCTCCGGCGCATAGGCCGCGAGGATCGCCTCCTCCGTGGCCTCCGGCTCCAGGGTCAACCGGGCGGGCCAGCGCTCAAATCCGATGCCGCGGTCGGCCAGACTGACGCCAATCACGTCCGGGTCGTCGCTGGAGAGCCGGGCGACCGGCGGCTGGGAGCCACTGGCGTTGAAAATCTGCAGATGACTCATCGACACACTGCGGGGCCATGGCTCCAGCTTAAAAACCCCTGCGGGAGCCCCGGGTGGTGACGCGCCCCTCGTCGCTCTCCCTCCGCGACGCCCTGGCCCCGCCCCGGGGGGCTGTCCCGAGCGGCGTGACCCTGGTGGGCGTGGGTCCAGGCGATCCCGACCTCCTCACCGTGGCGGCCCTGCGGGCCATCGCCGCCGCGACCGTGGTGGCCTACCCCGTGGCCCGCGTCGGTGGCGAGGGCATGGCCGCCCGGATCGCGGCGCCCTGGCTCGACCCGGCGCAGCGGCGCCTGCCCCTGCTGTTCCCGATGGTGGAGGAGGCGGAGCCGCGGCGGCAGGCCTGGCAGCAAGCCGCCTCCGCCCTGGCCGCTGAGGCGGAGCGGGGCGAACGGGTGGTGTTGCTCTGTGAGGGCGACGCCTCTCTCTACGCCAGTTGCTCGTACGTTTTGCTCGCCCTGGCGGAACGCCACCCCGCCTGTCGCCTGCGGGTGGAGCCGGGCATCAGCGCGGTGGCGGCGGCCGCCGCCGCCGCCTCCAGCCAGGGCCTGCCCTGGCCCCTGGCCCTTCAGCGGGAGAGCCTGCTGATTCGCCCCACCCCGGACGCCGCCTCCGAGCTTCCGCCGCTGCTGGAGCACGCGGCCGCCACGGGCACGGTGCTGGCGCTCCTCAAGCTCGGCCGGCGCTGGCGATGGGTGCACCCCTGCCTGCGGGAGCGGGGCCTGCTGGAGACGGCCCTGTTCGCCAGCCGCGTGGGCTGGCCGGAGGCCCGGCTCGTGCCGGCGGCGGCCGTGCCTGCGGACGAACAGCCCTATTTCTCCCTGCTGCTGATCCGTCAGAGCTGGCCCGCCGTGCTGCCTTGAGGATCGCCCCGCTCCGCCAGCAGGGCCTCCAGCAGCTGGCCGCCAGCGCCAGCCTTTCCTGCGGTCCGGGGTTGGGCGGGGAAGGGCATGGCCGTGCATTCTGGGATCCGCCCCCCGCCCGGCCATGGTTCCCGACGATCCCTTTCCCCTCAGCCGTGCCCTTCTGGAGGCCGTGCTGGCGGATCGCGTCAGCGATCGCTTCGTCTGCGCCCTGGTCTGGCGCCGCCTGGGCTATCACCCTCCCGGCGGCGACCCCGGCGGCGACGCCACGGCGGCTCCCTGGACGGCGGGACCCACCACGCCGCTCGCCTGGGCGGAGGCCTTCCCTCTTGCTCCGGAGGTGATCGCCGAGCGCCCCGCCAGCGTGGCCCTCACCCGCTCGGTGCCGGCGGCCTCCAAACAGCTGCTGAAGGAGCAGCTGGGCTTTGGCGGCTACCGCATCGGCGAGCTCTTTCCGCGACGCACCCGAAGGGCCACCGCCGTGAATTGGCTGCTCGCCCATCAGGCGGATCGGGGGGATCCCCTGCCGGACAGGGGCCCCCTCCCGCCCCTGCGGGAGCCGCCCCTGGATCCGCGGCTGGGCCATCCGGGGGATCCGCCCGTGGGCTGAGGCCAGCCGGCGGGTCGGCCCGGATCAGCTCGAAATCGTGACCGGCCTGCCCTGTCTGCTCCTGCCAGGGCAGGCGGGAGGAGACGAAGCCCCGGCCGCGCATCGTGATGGTGGCGTGCTTGCTGGACACCTTGGCGGTGCCGGTTGAGGCGGGGGAGGAGGGTGTGCCGGTGCTTACCAGCACCATTTGCACCAGCTGGTTCTGGTCGTTGGACGCATGGAGCTTCGGGTCAGAAAGAGCGATCACGATGCCGGCGATGCGGTCCACCATCGCCCAGAGATCTCCAAGGGGGGGACTCCAATCCCCGGGCCCATCACGCCAGGCCCGTTCTGAATGGCGCGGAAAACCTGCCGTTTTGCTGGCCCCGCGCCGCGGGGCGGTTGCCCGGGGGGTCGCAGGGTAGGGTCACAGATTGGCCTGTTGGAAGGGGAAGGAACGCGTGGCTCTTCCGGTGGTGGCCATCCTCGGGCGCCCCAACGTGGGCAAATCAACCTTTGTCAACCGGCTGTGCCGCAGCCGCGAGGCCATCGTTCACGACGAGCCCGGCGTCACCCGCGACCGCCTCTATCAGGAGGCCTTCTGGCGCGACCATCATTTCAAGGTGGTGGACACGGGGGGGCTGGTGTTCGCGGATGACAGCGAATTTCTGCCCGAGATCCGGGAGCAGGCCCAACTCGCCCTGGAAGAGGCTGCGGCGGCGGTGATGGTGGTGGATGGCCAGCACGGTCTCACCGCTGCCGACGAGAGCATCGCCGAGTGGCTCCGTTTCCAGCGGGTGCCGGTGCTTGTGGCCGTCAACAAGTGCGAATCGCCCCAGCAGGGCCTGTCGATGGCGGCGGAATTCTGGAGCCTGGGCCTGGGCGAGCCCTTCCCGATCTCCGCCATCCATGGCGCCGGCACCGGCGAACTCCTGGATCACCTGGTCACCCTGTTGCCGCCGGCCCCGGAGGAGGAGGGGGAGGAGCCGATCCAACTGGCGATCATCGGCCGGCCCAATGTGGGCAAGTCGAGCTTGCTCAACGCCATCAGCGGGGAGCGGCGGGCGATCGTGAGCCCGATTCGCGGCACCACCCGCGACACCATCGACACCACCCTGGAGCGGGAGGGGCGGATCTGGAAGCTTCTGGACACGGCGGGCATCCGACGCCGGGGCAGCGTGGAGTACGGGCCGGAATTCTTCGGCATTCATCGCAGCTTGAAGGCCATTGATCGCAGCGACGTCTGCGTGCTCGTGATCGATGCCCTCGACGGGGTGACCGAACAGGATCAGCGGCTGGCCGGGCGCATCGAGGAGGCCGGTCGGGCCTGCGTGATGGTGGTGAACAAGTGGGACGCGGTGGAAAAGGACAGCCACACCCTGCACCAGATGGAAAAGGAGCTGCGCGGCCGCCTTTATTTCCTCGACTGGGCGCCGATGCTCTTCACCTCCGCCCTCACGGGCCAGCGGGTGCAGGGCATCTTCCCCTTGGCTGCGGCGGCGGTGGAGCAGCACCGCCGCCGGGTGAGCACCTCGGTGGTGAATGAGGTGCTGCAGGAGGCGCTGCGCTGGCGCACCCCCCCCGCCACCCGCGGCGGACGCCAGGGACGCCTGTATTACGGCACCCAGGTGGCCTCCCGGCCGCCCAGCTTCACCCTGTTTGTGAATGATCCCAAGCTCTTCGGCGACACCTATCGCCGCTACGTGGAGCGTCAACTGCGGGAGGGCCTGGGGTTTGAGGGCACCCCCATCCGTCTCTTCTGGCGCGGCAAACAGCAGCGCGACGCGGAACGGGATCAGGCGCGCCACGGCGTTGAACACCGCTGATGGACTGGCTGCGCCAGATTCCCATCGGCCAGTACGTGGACACCTCCGGAACGGAGGGCGCCAGCTGGTTGCAACGGCTTGATCCACGGCTGAAGCTGGCCTGGACCGTGGCGTTTCTGGTGACGCCGGTGATGGCCGGTCCCTGGTGGCGACTGGCGCTGGTGGCCCTGCTGCTGCTGGTGACGCTGTTCAGCGGCGTGCCCTCCCGGATCTGGCGTCGTTCCATGCCCGCCCTCTTCGCCTTCGCAGCTCTGGTCGGTCTCCTCTCCCTGGTGTTGCCGGCCGCCCCGCTCGCCCGAGGGGATCTGCAGCGGCCTCCAGGGGAGATCCGGCTCGCGCCCGGCTCCGGCCCCCCCTCCGAGACCGGTCCCCCCGCGGAACAGAGCGGCATGGCCTGGGAGCTGGTGCGCTGGGGCCCCTACGGCACCGGTCCATTCCAGCTGGGGCCGGTTGTGGTGACGCGCAAGTCGGTGGAGTTGGGCATCAACGCCTCCACGCTGCTCTTCACCGTGGTGCACAGCGCCAACCTGCTGCTGCTCACCACCCCGCCGGAGGCCCTGGTGTGGGCCATCGACTGGTGGCTGCGGCCTCTCTCCTGGCTGGGATGGCCCATGGAACGCCTGGGGTTCACCCTGCTGTTGGCCCTGCGCTTCCTGCCCCTGGTGCAGGAAGAACTGCAGAACCTGTTGCGGGCCCTGGCCACCCGGGCCGTGAATGTGCGCGCGTTGGGCTGGAAGGCGGGCCTGGCGCTGGTGCTGGCGGTTGGGGAGCGGTTGCTGGCTAACGTTTTGCTGCGATCCGAGCAGGGCGCTGAAGCGCTGCTGGCCCGTGGCGGGCGCTGGTTGCCGCCCGATCGCCTGCACCAGCCGGGGCCCGTCTCCCCCCTGACCAATGGGATCGCCGGCCTGGCCCTTGTCCTGCTGGCGGGGATGCGCTGGGCGGTCGGGGGGCGCTGACGCCCGGCGCCGACGGATCACCCGGGCGTGTTGAGGGTGGGCCGTAGCGTTTAATGGCGGAAGTGCGAACTGACTCGTGAGCGCAGAGCGGTATCTCAGCCATCCCACCTTCGGCATGCTCTATCGGGTCGCTCCGGCTGGAGAAAACAGGGATCTCTTCGCCACGCTCTATGCCCAGCGGATCTTCTTCCTTGTCACCCTGCAAACGAAAGGGGCCAGCTTTGAAGTGATCCCGCAATCCGATGCCCGCCACGTCGCGGAGCAGAACCTGGCTCGCGCCCGGCGTGAAGGACCGGCGGAACAGGCCCGCTGGCGCCAGCTCTTCGACCAGACCTTCCTCTGAGACCCATGGCCATCGTGTCCCCGTTGGCCGAACGGTTTGCCGCAGTGCGCTCCGCCCTGCCCCCAAGCTGTCACCTGCTGGCCGTGAGCAAGGGCCAGGGTGTGGAGACGATCCGGGAAGCCGTGGCTCTCGGCCAGCGCAGCTTCGGCGAAAGCCGCCTGCAGGAAGCGCGGGCCAAGCAGGAGCAGCTGGGGGATCTTCCCCCCCTTGACTGGCATTTCATCGGCCGCCTCCAGGCCAACAAGGCGCGGGAGGTGTTGCGCCGCTTCGGCACCCTCCATTCGCTGGACAGCCTCCCCCTGGCGGAGCGCCTGCAACGCCTCGCCCTGGAGGAGGGCGTGTCCCCCGTGGTGTTTGTTCAGGTGAAGCTGCGGCCCGATCCAACAAAGGCGGGGTTGGCGCCCGAGGCCTTGCGGGACGCCTGGCCGCGCCTGCTGGAACTGGCCCCCCTGCGGCTGCGGGGCTTGATGACCATCCCGCCGCAGGGGCTTGAACCGGCGGAGCGTCTGGCCCTCTACCAGGAGTGTGCCGCTCTGGCCCGAGAGCTTGGCTTGCCGGAGCTTTCGATGGGGATGAGCGGCGACTGGCGGGAGGCGGTGGCGGCGGGGAGCACCTGGATCCGGCTGGGGTCCGCCCTGCTGGGGGAACGGCCCTTGGCCAACGGCTAGGGTGGCCGCCACATCTGAAGACCACACCCCTGGTGGTTGCCAGCGGCCCTCAGGGACGCTATTCAGGTTCAACCCTCCCCATTGAGGCTCACTCGTGTCGTTGTTCTCCCGTCTCCGTGCCGTCGTCTCTGGTGATGACTACCTCGATGGCGACTTCGACGATGAGCTGGATTACGACGCTGGCGAGAGCCACGAGCCGGCCCCGCCGACCACCCGCGGCACCTCCGCCCTGGCCCTGAGCTCGGATTTCGCACCCAGCGTGGACGATCCCTTCGCCGGCACCAACGTCATCGGCATGCCCGGCCTCTCCAACGCCGTGGCCGAGGTGATGCTCATGGAACCCCGCAGTTTTGATGAGATGCCCCGGGCGATTCAGGCCCTGAGGGAACGGAAGACCGTCATCCTCAACCTCACCATGATGGAGCCCGACCAGGCCCAGCGGGCCGTGGATTTCGTGGCGGGCGGCACCTACGCCATCGATGGTCAGCAGGAGCGGGTGGGCGAGAGCATCTTCCTCTTCGCTCCCAGCTGCGTGACGGTGACGGCCGCTGGAGCCGAGGAAGCCGTGGCGGCGGCCACCGCTCCGGCCCGTGGCCGCGCTTCCTCCAACCCCTTGGAACCTCAGGATGCCGCCCCCAGCCCGGCCTGGGGACGCGATCTGCTGGGTTGACCCCCCCCCTGCCGCCCCGATTCGGCGTGGTGGGCCTGGGCCGGATGGCCCGGGCCCTCCTGGAGCCCTGGATCGACGATGGCCTCATCGCGCCGGAAGCCGTGCGGGCGGTCGTGGGCACCGCCGCCAGCCGGGAGCGCTGGGCCGCAGCCACCCTTGCCGGCCAGGTCGTTCCGGTGAGCACCGATCCCCGCGAGGCCTGGGGCGCTCCGGTTGTTCTTCTGGCCGTCAAACCTCAGCAATTGGAGAGGGTTGCGACCGCTGCCGCGGCGCTGGAGCCCCTCACACGGCCTCCCTCCCCCCTGGCCCCTGACGGGCGACCCTTGTTGATCTCCGTGCTGGCGGGCGTGCGCCTGAACCGTCTGCAGACCCTCTTCCCCTCCCACGTCTGCGTTCGTGCCGTGGTGAACACGCCGGCCCTCGTGCGCCAGGGCCTCACCGCCCTGGCCTGGGAGGAGGCGGAACCCGCTGCGGCGCGGGAGTGGGTGGAGCGGCTCTTTCGCCAGGTGGGGCAGGTGTGGACCCTTCCGGAAGCCCAACTGGACGCCTTTCTGGCGCTCACCTCCTCAGGACCGGCCTTCGTGGCCCTGGTGGCAGAGGCCCTTGCGGATGGAGCGGTGGCGGCTGGCCTGCCCCGCGCCCTGGCTCAGCCCCTGGCCCTGCGCACCCTCGCCGGCACCGCCGCTCTGTTGGAAGAGAAGGATCTGCACCCCGGCCAGCTCAAGGACATGGTGAGCAGTCCGGCGGGAACGACGATCGCCGGCCTGCGGGAATTGGAGCGGGCTGGCCTGCGATCCGCCCTGCTGGAAGCCGTGCTCGCCGCAGCCGATCGCAGCCGGTCCTTGGGCTGAGCTGCCCGATCAGCTTCCCGCCGGGCTGCCGCCGCTCCCCAGGCGGGGCTCCGTGCCCTCCAGCAGCCGCCTCAGGTTGGCGCGGTGGCGCCAGAGCACCAGGACTGCGGTGAGCACAGCCAAGGCGAGATAGGCGGGGCGAAAGCCGCCGTGGCTCGGAAACCAGCCCAGCATCAGCACGGGCAGGCCGATGGCGGCCACCATGCTGGAGAGGGAGACGATGCGGCTCACGCTCAGCACGGTGAGGAAGAGGCCAAAGCAGGCCAGGCCCACCGGCCAGGCCAGGCCCAGCAGCATCCCCAGCCCCGTGGCCACCGCCTTGCCGCCCCGCCAGCCCAGCCACACCGGCCAGATGTGGCCCGCCAGGCCCGCCAGGCCCGCCCCCACCACCCAGACATCCGCGCTGGTTCCCTCCCAACCGGCGCCACCCAGCAACGCCTTGGCCAGCAGCACCGCCGCCGTGCCCTTGAGCAC